>ONCH01000033.1 GCA_900316265.1 uncultured Prevotellaceae bacterium
ATTTAACATGCATTTCATATTTTGGGGTGCAGTTCACACAAAGTCGGTTAAATGAACGATAATAGTTGAACAGACATTTAACATGCCTCAAACCACGATGTGCAAAGGGCTTGAGGCATGTTATGTTAATAGGTTAAATCTTTTGGCGATTTTCCTGTCCTTCCAGACCCTGCGGTTACGGTTACAACTGTAACCATGTAACCTTTCAGCCTTTTGATAGCCTTAGTAAATGTGTAAATATCTATATATTAGCAAGTTATATTAATATTTATCTGTTTCTCGCTCCTCAGCGGTTACATGGTTACAGCTGTAACCGTGTAACCATCTCGAAGATTTGCTTTGTGCTCGATAACCCCAGCTCCCGATTTTCTTCTGCCTTGTTACTGTTGGCATTAGTTAATGTAGTTCATAGTGGATTCGGAACTATCCCCATCCAACTCCCATCCACCTCAATTAGGTTTATTTCGACACCACTTTTTGTGTCGTACCATCACTATACTGGATGATATTCAGACCCTTTTGAGGCTTATTCAGCATCTTGCCATCGATAGAGTAACTCTTTGTTTTTGTCTTGTTCACCATCTTGCTGGTACTAATGCTTGCTGGCGCACCTTCTTCAATAAACGCGAAGTCATTCCAACCCTTACATTCCTCATATTTGCTGGTGGTACCTACAGGAACATAGAGTGTACAGTTGTCATACACTGCAGTATCGAACGCATAAGAATCTATATCATTAGGATTTTCTATAAGAGAATATACAGAGATTAGGCTGGTACAATAAGCGAAAGCAAAACTTTCAATATCCATCACACTGTTGGGAATGATGACGGAGGTAAGGCCAGAGCAACCATAGAATGCCTGACGGCCTATACTCGTTACACTGTTGGGGATGTTGACTGAAGAAAGACCGCAGCAATTCTGGAAAACTCTCTCTCCAATACTTGTTATGCTGTTGGAGATAATGATAGAAGTAAGGCCATAGCAATCATGGAAAGCCTCATCGCCAATCCATGTCACGCTGTTGGGGATGATAAGGGAGCAAAGGGCTGAATTTCCAAAAGCAGCAGGACCTATGCTCGTCACGCTATTAGGAATGGTGATAGGGGCGATTGCATAGCAATCATGGAAGGCACCTTCACCAATGCTCTTCACACCATCGGGAATGAAAGCATTCTCGCAGCCTTTTATTAGAGTATTGCTTGCGGTTTCTATAATAGCATTACAATTTTCGCGAGAATCGTATATCGGATTCCCTGATTCTACATTAATAGAAGTAAGGCCAGAACACCCCCAAAACGCATAATCTCCAATACTCGTAACACTTTGGGGAATGGTGAGTGAGATAAGGTCACGACTATCGGTAAAAGCGTGTTCCCCTATACTCTTTATGCTGTTGGGAATAGTTAGAGAGGTTAGACCAGTGCATTCATAAAAAGCGAAATCTCCTATACTCGTTACGCTATTGGGAATAGTGGTATTTATACAGCCTGCTATAAGAGTATTACTTGCGGTTTCTATAATGGCATTACAATTTCCACGAGAATCATATTTAGGATTTCCTGATTCCACATTGACAGAGGTAAGGCTAGAGCAATCAGAGAAAGCTTGCCCATTTATATATGTCACACTTTGGGGAATGGTGATGGAGGTAAGGCCAGTGCACCCTGTAAAAGCACCAGCACCAATACCTGTCACACTGTTGGGGATGGTGATGGTGGTAAGGCCAGTGCAACCACAGAAAGCAGCATCACCAATACCTATCACGCTGTTGGGGATGACGATAGAGGTAAGTCCAGTACACCCGATGAAAGCCCCTATACCAAATCCCGTCACACCATTCCCGAGAGTGATAGAAGTAAGACCAGAGCAAATATATGTAACGCTGTTGGGGATGTTGACTGAAGTGAGCTCAGGGCAATCACTGAAAGCATGTCCTCCAATCTCCCTCACCATTAGTGTCACGCCCTCATAAGTCACGCTGTTAGGTATTGCCACATTACCTGTATATCCATTATAATCGTCACCATAAGTAACTTCAACCTCAGTGTTATTATTGATATAGATATAATTATAGTAAATGGTCACACCTGCTGCATTCTTAACCTCAATATCGTAGGCACTCGCCAACATCGGCAGCAAAGTGGTTAACAAAATAAGTAATAGTTTCTTCATAGTCATATAGTTTTCAGTTATATCTCTTTCTCAGCCCATAGGCATCTACAGTTTTAAGGGTTCAACATATTATACATGGACTCTACTAACGTTTGTTCTTGCCGAACAAATCAGAGTGAGTACCCGTATTAGTCATTAACAACACAAGTTCCCGGTCGTTTTGATCCCAGACAAGAAGCCAGTCTGGAGTGATGTGGCACTCCCAATAGCCCTCAAACTGGCCGTGAAGAATGTGCGGTTTATATTTTTCTGGGAGTTTGCCTTCTGTTGATAGGATATTAAGGACTTCCGTCAGCAAATGCTCGTCGTAGCCACGCTTGAGGCAACGCTTCAGCGAACGTTTGAACTCGCCAGTGTAGCGTAGCGTGTACTTCATGCCTTGCACTGCTTTATCAAATCCTCAACGCTGCTGGCCTCATAGACACGGCCATGCTTGATGTCGTCGATGGCGCGGTCCATGCCCGACTTGTTCTGCTGCTTTAAGGTGACGCTGGTGACGCCACGCAAGAGGCTGATGGCCTGCCGTATCTGGTCAAGCATGGATACATCCTCTATTGATACTGTCAATTGTGTCATATCTAGCATTTTTTGTTTCTGTCTGCAAATATAAGAACTTTTTCTGAGACTTCCAAATTTTTGGCAGAGAATGTAATTTATGGATTAATAGTGACGGTAATGACGCTAATGACGGTAATTCTAGTAAATCTATAGCTTTTACGCGTACCTGTGTACCTTATTATATACATGTGTACGCAAGAAGTTTAAGAAAGTGGTGTCATTTCCGTCATTAGCGTCATACGCTCATTTCCACCAGTTGTCCTTCGTGTGACAGAGGGCTTGGGCGATGCAATTCATGGTTTTACATTCTGCTACGGTTATCTCTTGATTGTTATGGCGGTATTGATAGGACCAAGGAGTAACTAATAGCATGTGGCCAGAAGCGCAAAGACCAAGACGAGCTTCTGAGGGATGATAGATAACGGGGAAGCCGTTATCGGATATTAGAATGACAGGATAGCCGAGAGCGATGACTTCGTCTATAATGTCCTGCTCACCTCTGGCAATACGGGCAGAGACCAATACAGCACCCTCGGCGGCGGCTGTGAGACAGGCATCCTTATGCTTGGCAAAGAAGCGTAAATCGTTGCGATGGCAGACGACGGGCAGCAGACGTTTGGAAAGTAACGTAAGAGAACCGTAGCTGTCACATGTGATATGGAGGTTGTCAACCATCAAACGGATTTTCAGCATTTCCCATGTTGTGGTGTCGTTTTCTGTCAGTGCATGTTCTTTAACAAGGTAGCCTTTCAAGGCTGGTAGGGTGACGAGTGTATCGATGGTTTTGCGTTGTGGAAAAAGGTCAGTCCGGTTTGTGGTGCGCAGTAAGCGGTTGCGAGGGTTGGCATGGATATAGGCGCGCTGTGTCTCTAGTTGGCCGTCTTTTAGGGGAATTACGTCGACATAGCCTTGAGAAAAGAGAGGAGGACGACCAGAAGAAAAACGGGACTTCTTGGCGCCAGATACTGGCGCGCTGGTGGCAAAACCACCAGCAACACTAGACGGGGAAGAAGCACTGGAAGCGGAAGGAGTGGGAGCGCTTGTTGTTGGTAGCGGTTTTGCCGCAACCTCCTTTTGCCCTGTTATTCCCCAATAGCGACGATTGCAGCCATTCTTAAAGCCGGCGATAATCTGGCCAAGATGTGTCATACGACCGTTTTTGCTGATGATGCTATTTTTGACATTGAGAATAAAGTGCATGTGTTCTGGCATGATGATATAGTCCTGCACTTCAATGAAAGGATAGTGATAGGAAATACTATGAAGCAGTTCATATTTTACCATCTTGCCAATGACAGACAATTCCACCTTAGGAGCATCGGGATGTCTGTCAGGATATTGCAAATCGCCAGTAACACGACCTAACGATTGCGCTTTTCTGTCGCTTATTGTTATTGTGATATGGTAAATACCTGGGTGAGTGTAGTTGTTCCCAGGGCTTCTGCGCTGCATGCAATGTTTTTCCTGTTTATCCATAAATGCGTACAAAGGTAACATTAATTATCGTTACGACCAAAAATAATTTTGAAAAAGCTGAATACGCCGGTGGTGAAGGTGAAAGTTTTTTTTTGATTTTTGTTTTGTATTATGCTAACAAATTTGTATCTTTGCAGGCAGTTAATTGTAAAGAACCTAAGATATTCAAGAAGAATAGTTAAATATTATGGCTACAATAAAGATTTTGAGTGTTGATGACGAGGCTCCGTTGGAGCTGTTGATGAAACAGTACTTCCGCCGCAAGATTCGCAGTGGGGAGTATGAGTTCTTCTTTGCCCACAACGGACTGGAGGCCCTTGCTATCCTGTATAACAACCCAGATATTGAGATTATCCTTAGCGACATCAATATGCCGGAAATGGACGGCTTGACGTTGCTGGCCAAGGTGAACGAGATGCGCAACACTGCACTGCGCGTCATCATGGTGAGTGCCTACGGTGACATGAAGAACATTCGCCAGGCCATGAATAATGGTGCCTTCGACTTTGCCACGAAACCTATTGATATGGAAGATCTGAGCCGGACGATTGAGAAGGCTATCGAACAGATTAACTTCGTGCATGAGTCGCAGAAGGCGCATTCGCAGCTGGAGTCGCTGAAGAAGGACTTGACTACGGCCAGGGAAATCCAGCAGTACATCCTGCCGCAGGTGTTCCCCCCCTTCCCTGAGGATAGTGACAAGATGGACATCTATGCTTCGATGGAGGCAGCAAAGGACATCGGTGGCGACTTCTATGATTTCTTCCGTATTGACGATGACCGCATCGCTTTGGTCATTGCCGACGTCTGTGGCAAGGGCATTCCCGCTGCTCTGTTTATGGCTGTCAGTCGGACAATGATTCGTTCGAAAGGCTCGCAGTGTGACAATACGGCAGAGTGTCTGACGGATTCGAACCGTTTGTTGGCGTCCTACTCTGTGGACTGCATGTTCCTCACGGTGTTCTATGCTATCTACAATACGAAGACGGGTCTTCTCACCTATTGCAACGCAGGACATAATCCGCCCCATCTGTTGCGTGCAGATGGTACCATTGAAGAGATGCCTGAGTCGAAGAACAACATTGTGGGTGTTTTTGATAATATCGATTTCAAAGAAGATACCCTGCAATTGGAACATGGCGACACGCTGGTGATGTTTACCGACGGTGTGACTGAGGCAATGACTAAAACGTATGAGGAATTTGGTACAGAGCGTCTGGACAATATCCTCAGTGGTCTGGTTGGCAAAGGCAGTCAGGAGATTATCGAAACTGTCAAGGCAGGTATTAAGGAATTTGTAGATGGTGCCGAACAAAGCGACGACATCACGATGCTGGTGCTGAAGAGAAGTTAAGGAAGTTAAGTGAATAAGAACATCATCATAGGATGTCTGGGCGTACTGCTGCTATTATTGGTAGCAGTAACACTCTATATGCGTCATGGCAATGACGAGCGTATCAGTGAACTGGAAACTGAGATTGACGCACTGCGAAAACATGAGAAACAGTCGGAGGTGGACCGCCGTGTGAGCCAGCAGATGGAGGAGATAGCCTATGGTCAGCAGGTTCTCTCAGAAGAACGCAGTAAGGAGGCCATCCACCAGTCGGAGATAGCTCAGGAGATGACACTCCGCTCAGAGAGCGAGCGAAAGAAAGCCATCGAAGCGCAGGGTATCGCTGAAGAGTCAGCCCAAGAGGCGAGGAATGCCTATCAGATGGCCGAGCACCAGCGTGTGGAGGCCGAGCATGCGAAACTAGTAGCTGACACGCTGAACTATATCTCGTTAGGCCGTACGCTTGGCTCGCAGTCATACTCCATCTATCAGACCGGCGACAAGGAGTTGGGCAACATGCTGGCCTATGCTTCCTACCTCTATACTAAAAACTATGGTGGCGACCTGTATACCCCTGCCGTGTTTCAGGCCCTGATACAGTCAGCTGGCGGCCGGCGCAACTGGAATGTCCATAACGGCAGCATCTCGCGCATTGACATCTCTGCCAAGAACAACCAACTGCTGACGGTCAGTAGCTATGGTGAAATCTTTGTCCACCAATTCCAAGACGGTCAGCTACGCACCACGCGATTAATGAATGACCAGAACTACTGTTTCCGCGATGTTTTCGCAGCTAAAGACGGGAAGGAATATGCAGTCAGTCATACGGGCCATCTGGTGGTTTTTAACGGGAAGACCGTCAACCAAATTCTCTACTTGGAAAATATCGATCGCCCCTTCAGTATTCAGAATGTCAACGACAGCAAGCAGTTACTGATTATTGGTGAGAACAGCATAGCTCTGCTCGACATTGCCACAGACAAGATTATCGGCACGCGGCGCCTTGACTTCCGTGTTATGAGTGTCGGCAGACGTGACTACAAACCCTTGTTGTTCGACAACCGTGGACGTATGCATCTTTTCAATGGTCTTGATGATATCACTAATGAGAAGGTCCCCGTTTCTGGTCAGGTTACAGCCTTTGCCAGTTCAAAGAATGAACATCTCACAGCCTATGGTATGGCCGACGGTACCATTTGGTTGATAGACAAAAACGGAAAGAGCTTTAAGCTTGTTGGTCATCTCTCACAAGTCACCAAGATGAAATTAAACGGTAAACGTCTGTATTCCTCCAGCTATGATGGCAAATTGCTTTTCTGGGTAACTGACGACCCTCAGATTAAGCCCATCACGCTATTCCAGTCCAGTAGCTGGCTCACTGATTTCACTTTCAGCAGCACCAAGGATTACATATGGACTGGTGAACATAACGGTACTATGACCGAATATCTCATCTCGCTGCCGAAGATAGCCCAGCGCCTTCGTCAGAACGTGAAGCGCAATTTCACCAAGGAAGAGTGGAACTACTACGTGGGCAAAGGAATTCCGTATAGGGAGGTAAAAGTGAATAGTGAACAGTGAAGAATTTGCTACCGCTATGAAAGAGAGAAATAGATATATAATAATGCGGAGGATACTGCTGTGTGCAGCAATCTTCATTATTTATTGTTCATTATTCATTAGCCCCGCAGGGGCGCAGGGCCTTCCCCTGATTCGCAACTATACAGCGGCGGAATATGGCGGTCATAACCGTAACTACGATGTTGAGGAAGGTGAGGACGGTACGATTTTTGTAGCTAATTTCGAAGGTTTGCTCTATTACGACCGTGTTCGCTGGCGCATCATTCATACTCCCGGCATCAATCGTGTTACAGTCTGTGTTCGCGACAGCAAGAACACCATGTGGGTAGGAGGATATAAATTTTTTGCCCGTGTGCAGCAGCGTGCCAATGGTGAATTGTATTTGCAGCAAGTGGCGAAGGACGGGCAGTTCGATGGTGAGGTAATGGAAATCTTTGAGGACGAAGGTGCGTTGCAGTTCGTGGCCAGTGACAACAATGTCTATGAGGTCACCGAAACGGATAGTTCCACCCCCATCGTGAAGCTGAAGAAGAGCACTAATGCCAACTTTACCATTGGCGTTGAGTCCAATGTCGTGTCGGTGGAAGCACTGAAGGCAGGCAAGGAAAATGCCTTGATGGAAGACATCATCCAGACAGAGAAACTTGACGACGGACTAATTGTCAAGGTAAAGGAGAACATGGGCCTGATTATTGCCGATGACCAGGGTAACGACCTCTTTACCATCACTGAGGCCAATGGTCTCTGTTCTAACCAAGTCTCCTATGTGGCGTACGACCGTCATGGTACGTTGTGGGGTGCTACGGCACACGGCATCTTTTCCATTGAAGTACCCTCGCTCTATAGTTATTTCCTACCGAAAGACGGCTTAATCGGTGAGGTGCATGCCATTATTGCTTTTGGCGGAAAGATCTATGTCGGCACCACCAATGGTATCTTTACCGTTGTTTCGCGACAGTGCAAGCGTATAGATGATATCAACAATATCTGTTGGACGCTCTGCCAGCAAGACAACGCGCTATTGGCTGCTACCTCCAGCGGTATCTACAAGATTGCACGAGATGGGGCTGTCAGTCGCCTTACTTCCAATGCCACTACAGCCATGTTGGTTGAGGACGATAAGATATATGTTGCTGAACCCGATGGTGTGTGGCTCTACCAATCGGGCCAACGAACGAAAGTCGATAACCTCCCACTGGTGACAGAAATCCGTAAGGATGCTCATGGAAACCTATGGCTCAAGAATGTGCATGGTGAGACAAGAGGTATAGATCCAGGAAAGAGAAAAAAGCCCATGGACGACCTGCCCAAACAATTGCTGAAGCCTGTTAGCGACATTGATGTCAAAGCCCAGTATCGTTATGGTTACCAGATATGGATTGGTGGTGACGAGATACTTGCCATTATTGATACTGAAAAGCAAGACCTTGCCAAACTGACGGACTGCCGTACTGTTCGTTTTCGTTCTATCGTCATGCGTGGTGACAGCGTGTTGTGGGGCGGCTACGGAGACATGCCCAAGACGTTGCCGTCGCTGAGTAGCAACGAGGGACATCTGCATTTCTACTATGCCTTGGACTACGCGCCACTTTCTGGCAAAACCCTGTATCGATTCCGTATGGACGAACAATCGCTATTCGGGTTATTCGGGTCAGAAGGCCGTTGGAGTTCCTGGAGTGAAAAGCAGGATGTTGCGTTCCTGAATCTCCGTTACGGCTCATACACCTTCAGTGTGCAGGCCATGTCGTCCAATGGTGAACTGTCAGAAGTGACAAGCGTTGATTTTGAAGTTGCTTATCCGTTGCTGATGCGCTGGTATATGGTGGTGCTCTATTTCTTCCTCTTTGCTTACATCGTCTATCAGTTGTTCCGCTACCGTCTGAGGCGATTGCAGAAGGACAAAATCAAGTTGGAACAGATAGTTGAGGAGCGTACTGCCGACCTTCGCAACGCCCAGCACGAACTGATTCGCCAGGAGAAGATGGCTACGGTGGGTAAGTTGACCGAGGGACTCATAGACCGTATCCTGAATCCGATGAACTACATCATCAACTTCTCGAAGATGTCCAACGACCTGTTGAAAGACCTCAAGGAAAACATTGACAACAATAAGGAGAACATCAATGAGGATGATTACGAGGATACGCTGGACTTGTTGGACATGCTGTCGGACAACCTGAAGAATGTAGACCAGTACGGTCAGAATACTACCCGTACCCTCAAGGCTATGGAAGAGATGTTGAAAGACCGCACGGGTGGCTATGTGGATATGGACCTCTTGCCTGTGCTCCAGCAAAACGAGAAGATGGTGAACACCTACTTCGCCAAGGAGAAGGAGCAGTACCACATCCAGTTCTTGTTCACCCTGCCTAATAATCCGATGCCCCTGTACGGCAATCCCGATATGCTTAGCAAGACCATCATGAGTCTCCTTGGCAATGCCGTCTATGCTGTGGTCAAGAAATACCAGAAAGAACCGTATTCACCTGAAGTGTCGCTTACGGTAACCATTGCTGAAGGCCAGTACGTCCTGAAGATTCGCGACAACGGCACCGGCATCGGTGAGACAACCATCGGCAAGATCTTTGACCCGTTCTTCACCACGAAGACCACTGCTGAGGCTGCGGGTGTGGGTCTCTATCTAAGCCGTGAAATCATTCAGAACCATAATGGCGACATTAGCGTTGAATCTGTAAAAGACAACTTCACAGAATTTACGATATCACTACCCAAAACGAAATCCGTATGACTGAGCTTGAACAATTAAAGCAGCAATTAGAGAAACAGGAGAAGCTGGCTTCACTCGGTATGCTGAGTGCCGGCATTGCCCACGAGATACAGAACCCGTTGAACTTTGTCATCAACTTCTCGAAGATGTCAAACAAGTTGCTGGACGACCTGACCGACGTTGTGGAGGACAATGCTGAACGACTGTCGGAGGCTGACCGCGAGGATCTCAGTGACATCGTCGCTGACCTGAAGGAGAACATGACTCAGATTATGGAGAATGGTGAGCGCGCTGTCAGTATCATACAGGGCATTCTGCTTGTCTCGCGCGGTAAGGAAAACGAGTTTGTTCCCACCGATGTGTGTCATATTGTCAAAGAGTATGTCCGCCTGTCATATCATGCTATGCGAGCGAATTGTCAGGGCTTCAATGTTACCCTCCGCGAGCAGTATCAGGAAGGTCTGCCGATGATTATGGCTATTCCTCAGGATTTGAGCCGCGCAGTACTGAACGTGATGAACAATGCCTGCTATGCTGTGTGGCGAAAGAGTGAAGTGAAGAAGGAGAAAGGTGAAGACTACTCTCCCGAAATAGAAATCACTGTGGCAACTGCCGATGATAATCTAGTCATCACCATTGCCGACAATGGCGAAGGCATGAGTGACGAGGTGAAGCAGCGACTTTTTGAGAACTTCTTCACCACAAAGCCTATTGGTCAGGGTACGGGTCTCGGCATGAGCATCACGCGCGACATCATCGAGAACAAACATGGAGGCAAGGTCTCCTTCACCTCCACTGAGGGCAAGGGAACTACTTTTACCTTTACAATCCCCATCAAGAAATGAGAAAGGGCATATATATATTATTATTGATTCTCTGTGCCAGCATGGTTCATGCCCAGGAAGACACTGGCATGAGAAGTGTCTATTCACAGGCTGAGAGTGACTACCAGATAGGTCGCATAGAGCAGGCTCGCGACGTGCTGTTGCAGAATCTTAGCTCTTTTCATGGCAATCTGCGACAGAACGCACTCCGTCTCATTGCACTCAGCTATCTGGCACGTTACGACATCCAGCAGACGGAGCGTTACACTGTACTGATGCTGCAGGAGAATCCCTACTACAGTCCGTCGACCAGTGACCCTGCGGAGTTTGCTGACATTGTGAACAATATCAAGGCCGGCATGACAGCCACCATCACCACTGCCTCCAGTCAGGCTGAGAGTCTTGCCGAGGTACCCGTGCCCACCACGCTCATCACCGCTGAGATGATTCAGGACAGTGGTGCCCGCAATCTGCAGGAAGTGTTGGCAGCCTATGTGCCAGGCATGAATCTCATCGACTGCAACGACGACATCAATGTCGCCATGCGTGGTATCTATAGTGTCGGACAGGAGAAAATCCTCATCATGCTTAACGGCCACCGTCTGAACGACTATGCGACTAATACTGCTGCCCCAGATTTCTCGATGTCTTTGGAAAAGGTGAAGCAGATAGAGGTGCTACGTGGTCCTGCCTCGTCGCTCTATGGCGGTGTGGCTTTGACGGCTGTTGTGAATATTATCACCAAGCAGGGTAGAGATGTGGATGGTTTGCAGTTTAAGGCCGCTGCGGGTAACTACGGACAGGTGAAAGCCGATGCAGTCTTTGGCAAACGATATTTTGATGTTGATCTGCTCGTTTGGGGCAGTGTCTATCGCAATAGTGGTGAGAAATACGATGTCGGTGACGAACGTAGTAATGAGAGTCCATACGGTATGCCTTACGATCATATCCGCTTAGGACGTGTTGGCGATAATCCTAATTATGAAGTTGGCCTGCAACTTGACTGGAAAGGTTTGCAGTTCCTGTACGATGTCCGCTTCTCACAGATTGTCTCACCCTTTACCATGACCTCGCTGGCAATCAGCTACGATCGTGAGCGCTACCGCTCTTTCAACGGTCTGCAACCCAGTTTCAGTAACTATGCGCGTCATGCTGACCTGAGTTATCAATTCTCCATTCTCAAGTCACAATTCAAGGTTGGTGTCACTTACGACAAAATGGATATCACACGTTATCAGGTACTCAATGACTTGCCGATGCCTGGCCTCGCCCAAGCCATAGGAATGTCTGAGGCTGTAGAAGAGGTTATATCCACGCATGGCGGTATTTCGCGCTACGTCAATGGTCAGGAACAGAATTTTGGGTTCCAACTGAAGGGCAGCTATGCCTATACTCTGGGCGACAACCATAAGGGCAGTATTGGCTATGGTGCTGAGTACAATCACTTTACGGTCGATGACATTCGTTACCAGATAGGCTATGGTTTCGACTATGCCTTCTCTGAAGATCCGCAGATTCGTAACATGGGAAAGGGTACTGAGAATAATGGTGATGTCTACCTGCAACTGAAACACCAGTGGCGGTCGTTCATCTTGAACGCTGGTCTGCGCTACGATTTCAAGGTACAGTACGACGATACCAAGATTCGCGAGCTGTCGCCCCGTGTGGCCCTTATTATGTTGCAGCCCAAGTGGAATGTCAAACTCAGCTACTCCAAGTCGTTCGTCGATGCACCTTACATCTACCGTAAGGCCAACATCATGTCGGTATTGATGGCTGGTGCAGATCCCAGTCTGGCCATCAGTCTTTCACCTGAACGTGTTCACTCCTTCCAGCTCTCCTTCGCCGGCAACAACTGGGTGAAGGGTTTGGACTTCGAGGTCAATGGTTTCTACAACCGCGCAACTGACCTTATTATGACATACATCACCACCTATCAGAATGCCAGCAAAAACCGGAACTGCGGTGTGGAGTTGATGGCCAGTTACAAACAGCCTCGCTTTACTGCCAACTGGAACTTCACCTGGACGCACACCTTCAAGGCGAATATGATGGACCTCGGACTGCCAGAGATACTTGATAACTACTACACTACCGACATAGATGACAACAACAACACGCCAGCCGTCATGTCGAACCTCGTGCTGGGCTGGCAGGCTACCAAGCACCTGAAACTTCATACTCACGTGCTCTTCGAAGGTCGTCAGACCAGTTACAATTGCGACCTAGTGCAACTTGTTCACGCTGCTAGTGCCCTCACTGCTTATGAGCAGTATGCTGCTGAAGGTAAACAGGCTGAGGCGATGGTAGCTATGCAGACAGCTATCGATGCCCTCCAAGGGGTAATTATGCAGAAGGAGATGCCTGCCCGTGCCATTGTGAACCTTGGAGGAGAGTACACCCTTGGTCCTGTTACTCTTGGCTTGAATATTTACAACCTCCTTGGTACTCGTTACTACCGCAGTGGTATGAACACTAACATTATCCCCCAGCAGGGGCGTTGGTTCCTCGCCAGTGTAGGCATTAAACTATGAAACGTATGAAAAGGATATGTGATTTTATAGCACGATGGATGGGGGCGATGGTGTTGGTAGTGGTTTTGCCGCTACCTCCCCTTGTCCAATAATTTCCCAATAGCGATGATTGCAGCCTTTCTTAAAGCCAGCGATAATCTGGCCAAGATGTGTCATGCGACCGTTTTTGCTGATGATGCTGTTTTTGAATTGAGAATAAAGTGCATGTGTTCTGGCATGATGATATAGTCCTGCACTTCAATGAAAGGATAGTGATAGGAAATACTATGAAGCAGTTCATATTCTACCATCTTACCTATGGCTGTCAGTTCTACCCTAGGAGCATTGGGATTTCCATCAGGATACTATACATTTCCAATAACACGACCTAACGATTGTGCTTTTCTATTGCTTATCGTAATGGTAATATGGTAAATGCCTGGGTGAGTGTAGTTATTCCCAGGGTTTTTGCGCTGCATGCTATGTTTTTCCTGTTTATCCATAAACGCGTACAAAGGTAACATTAATTATTGTTACAGCCAAATGAAATTGGATTCATTTGGAACTGCCGCGCAGTTTTTCGCACAAAATAAAAAGGCGTTGTGTGTTGTTATTTAGAAAAAATATCGTATCTTTGCACCCAAGAAAACCCTAATCAAACCTTATGAAGTATTTTTCTCTGTTTTTTGCCTGTGCATTATGTGCCAGCTGCTCGTTAAATCTGCATCCTGAAGATGAGAATGTTCTGACTACTAAGTTTAATAGTACGTGGAATGTTCATGAGGGTGTTGAGCGTAATTTGAATGGTGTTATTACTTATAATGCTCTTCCATGGGGCGGTCTGGTGGCAGATGTAAAGGATAGAAATATGCCTGTGGACTGGACTAACTATGAGTCTATTACCTTTGAGTTTGCTGAGCCGACACAGGTGCCAACGCAAATCATGGTGTCTGACAAGCTGAAGACGATGGGTAAGGCGGGCATCTCGTCACTGACGTGCTATTTTGACGGTCAGGATTTGAAATCGGTCAACGAGGTGGCACTTCAGGCTTCTGACACGAGTGTTCTTAAGGTTAAGAATGTTTTCCTGACGCCAGGCAGAAGTGTTTGGGAGTCTTCGCCAATCTGGCAAGGTGACTGCGCTTTGGGTAACTGGGAGAATGGTTTTGTTGTAAAGCCAGAACAATTTACTTCAGCAACCGAGGGTGATAAGTTAGAGTTTATCATCAAGACAGACGTCAGCGATCCCGAAAGAGGATACTGGTTGATGAAGACGGTGTATAATAAGACGGAGGATACCCTTGAAGGAAATGACAACGAGCTGAACCAATGGGGCTGCGCCATGATGGGTCAGGCAGCGACGAGCTATCGCATATTGCTTACAGCCAACGATGTCAAGAAACTGCGTGAAAAGGGACTGTTCGTCAATGGCTATTATACCAATGTGAGTCAAGTAAACCTTCTTCGCAGAGAGGTGGCTCCGGCACAATGAGAAGACATTTTACAAACCTAATGATGATATGATTGAACTGAAGAATGAACAGCTGACCATTAAGGTTGCTGAGATGGGAGCAGAGCTCCAGAGTGTGAAGGACAACGAGGGTAGGGAATATATGTGGCAGGCCGGCGAGAAATGGCCGAGACATTCGCCCATCTTGTTTCCGATAGTTTGCAGTGTGAATAATGACACCTACGTGGTGGACGGCAAGGAGTACCATTTGCCCCGTCACGGCTTTGCCCGTGATACGGAGTTTACGGTGGTCAGCCAGTCAGACGAGAAGGTGACGCTGGCGTTGCACGACTCGGAGGATACGCTGAAGGTGTACCCCTACCGCTTTAACCTTGCCATCAGCTATCGCTTGGAAGGCAATAAGGTACATGTTATCTGGCATGTGGAGAATACCGATACACAGGAGATTCATTTCCAGATTGGCGGTCATCCTGCCTTCAACGTGCCTGGCGGTAAGCTGGAGGGTATGATTAAGCTGGACAATGAGGAACCGATGGACTCTCTGAAGAGCTATGCTGACGGTAGCAACGATATGGTGGAGATTCCTTTGGAGGCTGATATGGGTATCTTGGAGCTTAGTGACAACTTCTTCCGCAACGACTCAGTGAAGATTCACAAGTGTCAGACCCACCGCGCCATGCTGATGGATACCAATGGCGAACCGGCTGTAACGGTGGACTACAAGACACCCGTCATCGCTTTCTGGAGTCCATACGGCAAACAGGCTCCCTTTGTATGCATAGAACCTTGGTATGGACTGGGCGACCCCAGAGGCTTCAAGGGCGAGTTCAAGGATAAACCCCTGATGAACCACTTGTTGCCTGGTGCTTCGTTTATGAGCCGTTATACCATAACTATCGGGTAATACAATATTCTGTACGGGCATACGTTATAATAAGGTATGCAGTGGACCGACCGTATTAGACAAGTAAAAATCATACTGGTGATGGCTGCGGTGATAATCGCCGTAGCATCACTTTTGGTATCACATTTCCTAGTGCGTGACCTCTCTGTTGAGGAGCGTCACCGCATGGAGGTGTGGGCTCAGGCCCTGTATGCTCTGAACGAGGCAGACGAGACGACGGACCTGTCGCTGGTGTTGAGCGTGATGGAGGGTAACAACACCATCCCCGTCATTGTGATGAACAGCGAAGGCGGTATCGATGACTATCGTAACATTGAAGACTCGGCACATATAGAAAGCTATATGCATAGCATGATTAATGCTGGTGACACGATACGCATCGGTCAGCAGCTGGTTTGCTATGACGATTCCATCATGCTGAAGCGATTGCAGGCGTGGCCTTACGTACAGTTAGGCATCGTGTTGATATTCGTGGTGGTGGCCATCTTTGCCCTGCTGTCGTCGAAACGTGCCGAGCAGAATAAGGTATGGGTAGGGCTGTCGAAGGAGACGGCTCACCAGTTGGGCACTCCTGTGTCGAGTCTGATGGCGTGGGTGGAGATGCTGAAGGAGCAGTACCCTGACGATGACCTGTTGCCAGAGATGGACAAGGATGTGAAGCGTCTGCAACTGATAGCCGACCGCTTCTCAAAGATTGGTTCACTGCCTGAACCTGTGGATGCCTCTATGAATGAAGTGTTGGAACACGTCATCGACTATATGGACCGTCGTACCAGCAATCAGGTGCAGATGATTCGCCAGCTGCCTGACCATGAGGTGATTGTGAAGATGAACGCCTCGCTGTTTGAGTGGGTGGTGGAGAACCTCTGCAAGAATGCTGTTGACGCGATGGAGGGCAAGGGCACCATTACGCTGACGCTGATGGACGAGGACCATCGTGTCGTGATAGAGGTGCAGGACACTGGCAAGGGTATCAAGAAAAAAGATGTCGCCAACGTGTTTACGCCAGGCTTCACCACGAAGAAGAGAGGGTGGGGACTAGGCTTGTCGCTGGCAAAACGTATAGTAGAAGAATATCATAAAGGCCGTATCTTTGTCAAACAGTCAGAGATTGGCAAAGGTACGACCTTCCGTATTGAGATGCCCTCAAATAAGTAGTTGAGGGCTTATAGAATGCTAAATCACTTCGATGCCCTGCTCTTCGCAAAGCTTCAGACTCATCTCCTTCAGCTTGAACTTCTGAATCTTTCCTGAGCCTGTCAGCGGGAACTCCTTGATGAAGAATACGTACTTCGGTATCTTGTAGCGGGCTATCTTGCCACGACAGAACAGCTGTACGTCCTCGGCAGTCATCTGTGCACCCTCCTCCAGAATAATGAAGGCACCTACGGCCTCACCATATTTCTTAGAAGGTACGGCAGCAACCTGTACGTCGCGGATGCCAGGCATGTGATAGAGGAATTCCTCAATCTCGCGTGGATAGATATTCTCACCACCACGGATAATCATATCCTTGATACGTCCGGTAATCTTATAGAAACCTTCTTCGTCCTTCACGCCCAGGTCGCCTGAGTGCAGATAGCCGTTCTTGTCGATGACCTCAGCCGTAGCTTCAGGATTCTTATAGTAACCCTTCATCACGTTGAAGCCCTTGCAGCACATCTCGCCCTGCACGCCAACAGGACACTCTTCGCCCGTCTCTGGGTCCAGTACCTTCACGTCAACAAACGGGAAGTCGCGACCAACGGTAGTGCAACGCTGCTCGAAGGTGTCGTTCAGACAGGTCTGCGTCATACCTGGTGACGACTCTGTCAGTCCGTATACGCTGGTGATGGTCATATACATCTTCTCTGACACCTGTTTCATCAGCTCGATAGGACAGAGCGAGCCAGCCATAATACCCGTACGCAGACAACTCAGGTCGAACATGTCGAACATCGGGTGGTTCAGCTCAGCGATAAACATCGTGGGCACACCATAGACGGCGGTACACCTTTCTTTATGTATAGAGGCCAGTACTACCAGTGGGTCAAACTTCTCGACCATCACCTCCGTACAACCGTGTGTCAGACAGTTCATCGTGGCCAGCACGACACCAAAGCAATGGAACAAAGGTACGCACACGCAGAGCTTGTCGTCCTGTGTGAATCCCATATTCTCGCCCGTGAAGTAGCCGTCGTTGGAAATGCCATAGTGCGTCAGCATCACACCCTTGGGGAAACCTGTGGTACCGCTGGTGTACTGCATGTTGCACACGTCGTAGCAGCTGACTTGCTTCTTCATCTCGTTGAGTGTCTCGTCCTCCACGTTCTGACCCAGCAGCAGCAGCTCGGCGGTGTTGTACATGCCGCGATACTTCTCCATACCTATATACACAACATTCTTCAGGAAGGGGAAACGTTCGCTGTTCAGGTGACCGCGCTCGCAGGTCTTCAACTCTGGCAGCATCGTGTACGTCATATCGACATAGTTACAGTCCCATGTACCATCGGTGATGCAGAGCACCTCCATGTCCGAGTCCTTACACAGATACTCCAGCTCGTTCTGCTTGTAGTTGGTGTTCACTGTTACCAGTACGGCACCAATTTTGGCGGTAGCATAAAGGAAGGTGAGCCAGTCGGGCACGTTGGTAGCCCAGATGCCTACATTCGACCCCTTCTTCACGCCAATGCTGATAAGACCTTTGGCCAGATTGTCCACACGTTCGTTGAACTTAGACCATGTGAAACGCAGGTTGCGGTCTGAATAGACGATATACTCTTTGTCAGGTGTCATCTCTGCCCAATACTCGAGCCATTCGCCGAGTGTACGTTCCCACAGTTTATATCCTTCCGAGCCAGTCTCAGCAGGGTATGTTCTGTCAGGCAATGGTCTGCCTGCCATATCAAGTCTTACGTTGCTCATACTTAGAAGGGAATATAGACAACTGCTAAGATTTTTGCACTCTTGCCAGGGGCACCATGTACGTGGTGCTTCACGATGGAGTCGTAGAAAATCGAGTCACCCTCTTTCAGGTTGTAGGTCTCCTTGCCATAGACAATCTCTACCTCGCCCTGCATGACGTAGATGAACTCCTCACCCTCGTGAGCCGAAAGCTGGAACTCTGGACTCTCCTCCGGGTTGATGTCAATCACGAACGGTTCCATATGACGACCAGCTTTTTGCTGTGCCAATGGGTGATACTCCATGTGCTTGCGGGCATCAACGGCGCCATTGCTGAAACTGATACTGCTATCTGCCTCGCGATCCTTGGCACGGGTAACAATGGGCCCCAGTGCGTCGCTATCGTCCATAAACGTACCCAGTCGTACGCCTAGTGCACGGGCAATCTTAATCAGCGGACCTAGGGATGGCAGGTTCACGTCGTTTTCAATACTGTTAATTTGCTCTACGGTCAGACCGCTACGCTCAGCGATTTCCTCTACGCTGAGATTTTTTGTTTCTCTGAGGCCCCTGATTTTGGAACCGATTAATGAACTGTTGTTTGACATACACTTCTGTTGTTTCGTGTTGGAGCGCAAAAGTACAAAATAAAAGTGTATTATCGACAAAGTTTTGGAATATTAACAATTAAATAGCAAAAAAAGCCGCATTTTTATGATTATTTCAAAATTTCTTCGTACCTTTGCAGCCCAAAAGTGTGATTATGTGTAGTTTAGAGCAGTTGAAGATTGATTTGAAAGGGTTGCAGGAGGCCTCTGTGGTCTTGGAATACGACCTTGGCGATGATTACTTCAGTGCTTTGGACGGCTCACAGTTGGAACATGGGGCATTGCATGTGTCGGTGTCTATACGCAAGATGACCGGCTTTTTCGACCTCCAGTTCCATACCGAGGGTGTTGTGACTGTCAGTTGCGACCGTTGTCTTGACGACATGGAGCAGCCTATAGTTGCAGACAACCATTTGGTCGTTAAGTTGGGCGACACATACAGCGATGACGATGACACCGTGACTATTGACGAGAACGAAGGAATACTCGACTTGTCGTGGTTCATCTATGAATTTACGATGCTGGCCATACCCATCAAGCACGTTCATGCACCTGGAAAATGCAATAGTGCGATGACGCAGAAGCTCGACGAGCTGAGCGGCGCTGTCCGAAGCAGCGAAGAGGAGGCAGATGCACCGATAGACCCACGCTGGGAAGCACTGAAAAAGTTAAAAGTTTAAAGTTAAAAGTTTAAAGTTTATAGAATTATGGCACATCCTAAAAGAAGACAATCAAACACTCGTACCGCAAAGCGTCGTACTCATGACAAGGCAGTAGCTCCCACACTGGCAGTATGCCCCAACTGTGGAGCTTACCACATCTACCACACCGTATGCCCCACCTGTGGCTACTATCGTGGTAAGATTGCTATTGTAATGGACGAAGTTGCTGAATAATGAGTAAAATCAATGCGATAATCACCGGTATTGGTGGCTACGTGCCCGATTATGTCCTCAATAACGAGGAACTGTCTCGCATGGTAGACACCAATGACGAGTGGATTATGACGCGTGTAGGTATTAAGGAGCGCCGCATCCTCGCTGAGGAAGGTCTTGGGACCAGCTATATGGCCCGTAAGGCTGCCAAGCAGCTGGTTCAGAAGACTGGTGTTGATCCTGATACCATCGATGCTGTCATTGTTGCCACTTCGACGGCTGATTATAAGTTTCCTTCCACAGCCAGTATCGTGCTGGGTAAGCTTGGACTGAAGAATGCTTTCGCATTTGATTTCTGGGGTGCTTGCTGTGGATTCCTCTATGCTCTCGATGTTGCTGGAGCAATGATTCAGTGTGGTCGTTACAAGAAAATCATCGTGATTGGTGCCGACAAGATGTCGTCAGTGACTGACTACAAGGACCGCGCTACCTGTCCCTTGTTTGGTGACGGTGCTGCTGCAGTTCTGTTGGAAGCCACTGAAGAAGAGAATATCGGTGTGATGGACTCCTACTTCCGTGCTGATGGTAAGGGCCTGCCCTTCCTGCATATGAAGGCCGGTGGTTCTGTCTGTCCTCCCAGCCACTTCACGGTAGACCACCGTTTGCACTACCTCTATCAAGAGGGACGCACTGTGTTCCGTTATGCTGTGACCAACATGAGTGACGACTGTGCCCTGATAGCTGAGCGTAACAATCTGGATAAGGACAACATCGCATGGGTGGTACCTCATCAGGCTAATATGCGCATCATCGAGGCTGTCGCCAAGCGCTTGGAACTGCCGATGGAACAGGTAATGGTCAACATCGAACATTTTGGTAATACCTCTGCCGCAACCATTCCCTTGGCACTCTGGGAGAACGAACATAAGCTGAAGAAAGGTGACAATATGATTTTCACTGCTTTCGGTGCTGGTTTCGTTCATGGAGCATCCTACTATAAGTGGGCGTATGATGGAAGTGAGAAATGAGTATGCATAAAGCAGGATTCGTAAATATCGTTGGCAATCCCAATGTAGGTAAAAGTACGCTCATGAACCAGTTGGTTGGTGAGCGTATTTCGATTGCAACGTTCAAGGCGCAGACCACGCGTCATCGTATCATGGGTATTGTCAATACCGATGATATGCAGATTGTGTTCTCCGACACACCAGGTGTGTTGAAGCCCAACTACAAATTGCAGGAGTCGATGTTGGCCTTCTCTGAGTCTGCCCTCCAGGATGCTGATGTATTGCTGTATGTCACTGATGTGGTGGAGACTCCGGAGAAGAACATGGACTTCCTGGAGAAGGTGCAGAAAATGACGATTCCTGTGCTTTTGCTCATCAACAAAATTGATGAGAGCGACCAGAAAACGCTGGGTAACATCGTTGAGAAATGGCACATGTTACTGCCTAACGCAGAGATTCTGCCTATCTCGGCTAAGAATAAGTTTGGCATTGATATGCTGTTGAAGCGTATCAAGGAGTTGTTGCCCGACTCGCCGCCCTTCTTCGATAAGGACCAGTTGACAGACAAGCCTGCGCGTTTCTTTGTGTCGGAGATTATCCGCGAGAAGATCCTGCTCTACTACGACAAGGAGATACCTTATTCAGTAGAGGTACGTGTGGAGCGCTTTAAGGAGACTGAGAAGAATATCCATATCAATGCCATTATCTATGTGGAGCGTGACTCACAGAAGGGTATTATCATCGGGCATCAGGGCATTGCGTTGAAAAAGGTGTCAACAGAAGCCCGTAAGGCATTGGAGAAATTCTTTGGCAAGCCCATCTTCCTGGAGACTTTCGTGAAGGTGGACAAGGACTGGCGTAGTAGTCAGCGCGAATTAGACAGCTTTGGATATAATCCAGAGTAGAAGTAGAGAAGTTAAGAAGATAAAAGAAGTTAGAGAGAATGGGAAACTTAGTAGCTATAGTAGGACGCCCGAATGTAGGCAAGTCCACCTTGTTTAACCGACTGACTAACAGCCGTCGCGCTATTGTCAGTGACGAGGCTGGTACCACTCGTGACCGCCAGTATGGTAAGTGCGAGTGGAATGGACGTGAGTTCTCAGTCGTTGACACCGGTGGTTGGGTAGTCAATTCGGACGATATCTTCGAGGAGGAGATTCGTAAGCAGGTTATTGTGGCTACGGAAGAAGCCGACCTGGTACTCTTCTTGGTGGATATCAAGAATGGTTTGACGGACCTTGACCAGGATGTGGCTCTTATCCTGCGTCGTTCTAAGTTGCCCGTAGTGCTTGTCGCCAACAAGGCTGACGATGGTAAGGACCTGTATGGTCAGTACGAGTTCTATAAACTCGGACTGGGTGACCCGTTCTGTGTCAGTGCCGCCACAGGTTCTGGTACTGGCGACTTGCTCGACTATGTACTGTCGAAGCTTCCCGTTGCTGACGCTTCTGATATCGATAATGATACTCCACGTTTCGCTGTGGTGGGTCGTCCGAATGCTGGTAAGTCGAGCATCATCAATGCCTTCATTGGTGAGGACCGCAATATCGTAACGGATATTGCTGGAACAACCCGCGATAGTATCTATACAAAATACGATAAGTTCGGCTTCGACTTCTATCTAGTCGATACAGCCGGTATTCGTCGTAAGAACAAGGTGACGGAAGACTTGGAGTTCTATAGCGTGATGCGCTCCATCCGTGCCATCGAGAATTCGGATGTCTGCATTCTGATGATTGATGCCACTCGTGGTATTGAAGCACAGGATATGAACATCTTCCAACTGATACAGAAGAATAACAAGTCGCTGGTGGTTGTTGTCAACAAGTGGGACCTCGTGGAGGATAAGTCGCAGGAGGCTATCAAGACCTTCGAGAATGCTATCCGTCAGCGCATGGCTCCGTTTGTGGACTTCCCCATTATTTTCGCATCGGCTGTTACCAAGCAGCGCATCTTCAAGGTGCTGGAGACAGCCAAGCAGGTGTATCTGAATCGTAAGATTAAGATTGGTACGTCAAAGCTCAACGAGGTGTTGCTGCCTATTATTGAGCAGACACCACCACCCAGTATCAAAGGAAAGTATATCAAAATCAAATATGTCTCGCAGGTGCCAGACACACAGATTCCTACCTTTGTGTTCTATGCCAACCTGCCACAGTATGTCAAGGAGGCCTACCGCCGCTTCTTGGAGAACAAGATGCGTGAGAACTGGACTTTGACCGGAACACCAATTAATGTGTTTATCAGACAGAAATGAATAAGAAAGGGGTCGTGATAGGACTAATAGGTCTAATGGGCTTGGTGGGCTGTCAGGAAGTTAGTCTTGAACAGCAGGCTGCTGAGGCTGCCCAAAGCTATTACCAGCGCTTGTTGGATGGCTATCCCGATGGTTTCTTGGCAGGAAAAGCCGCCTATGACGAGATGCCTGCCGACTATCGCGACCAGTTGGTGAAGGCCAACGAACAATATATGAAGGATGTGGAGCAGAAACACAATGGCCTGCGTTCCGTTGTTGTATCGCCTAATGTAGGACGCATTGACTCCACGCTCCATGTGGTCTACGCCTTCCTGTTGCTGTCTTACGGCGACTCCACCAAAGAGGAGGTTACCGTACCGATGGTACAGGTTGACGGTGACTGGAAGATGAGATAATTCAAGAAAAATCTAATAGAAATAAATAATAAAGATGATGACAGCTAACGAGATTCGTGACTCTTTCAAGAAATTCTTCGAGTCTAAGCAACACGCCATTGTGCCCTCTGCACCAATGGTAATTAAGGACGACCCCACGCTGATGTTCACCAACGCGGGTATGAACCAGTGGAAAGATATTATATTAGGTACGCGTGATCCAGAGCCACGCCGCCGTGCGGATACCCAGAAATGTCTGCGTGTTAGCGGTAAGCATAACGACCTGGAGGAGGTAGGACA
This sequence comes from uncultured Prevotellaceae bacterium, assembly GCA_900316265.1. GTDB lineage: Bacteria > Bacteroidota > Bacteroidia > Bacteroidales > Bacteroidaceae > Prevotella. The sequence goes on from ONCH01000033.1 coordinate 23,868, forward strand.
CGACACCTACCATCACACCATGTTCGAGATGCTTGGTAACTGGTCGTTTGGCGACTACTTCAAGGAGGGTGCCATTGATATGGCTTGGGAGTATCTAGTAGATGTTATCGGACTGGATCCCAAAGACCTTTATGTTACTGTCTTCGAGGGTGATCCCTCTGAAGGTTTGGAGCGTGACGACGAAGCCGAGCAGTATTGGCTGAAGCACGTACCTGCTGACCACATCATCAATGGTAACAAGCACGACAACTTCTGGGAGATGGGCGACACAGGCCCCTGTGGCCCTTGCTCAGAGATTCATGTCGATAGCCGTACTCCTGAGGAGAAAGCCAAGAAACCCGGTCGTGAATTGGTCAATATGGACGATCCACAGGTGATTGAGATATGGAACCTTGTGTTCATGCAGTTCAACCGCAAGGCTGACGGTTCTTTGGAGAAGTTGGCCATGAATGTCATTGATACGGGTATGGGCTTCGAGCGTTTGGTGCGCATGTTGCAGGGTAAGCACTCTAACTATGACACTGACATCTTCCAGCCAATCATCAAGGCTGAGGAGCAGATCAGTGGTATGAAGTATGGTGAGAAAGAGGATACAGATGTCGCTATGCGCGTCTGTGCCGACCACCTACGTGCTGTATCGTTCTCGATTGCTGATGGTCAGCTGCCATCAAATGCTAAGGCTGGCTACGTTATTCGTCGTATCTTGCGCCGTGCCGTACGCTATGCTTATACCTTCCTTGGTCAGAAGGACGGCTTCCTCTACAAGCTCGTGCCAACACTCGTTCATGAGATGGGCGATGCCTTCCCTGAACTGAAGGCTCAGCAGCAGTTGATTACCAAAGTTATCAAGGAAGAGGAAGATAGCTTCCTGCGCACACTGGATAAGGGTATCTCGATGCTTGACAAAGCTATGGAGGAACTGAAGGCTCAGGGTAAGAACCAGCTGGATGGTGTCCAGGCTTTCCGTCTGTTTGATACCTATGGTTTCCCCCTCGACCTCACTGAACTCATCTGTCGTGAGAATAACTTCACTGTTGACGAGGAGCAGTTTAATGTAGAGATGCAGAAGCAGAAGGAGCGTGCCCGCAATGCCGCAGCTGTTGAGAACAGTGACTGGACAGAGTTGCAGCCTGGTGAGCAGCAGTTCGTGGGCTACGACTATACCGAATACAACTGTCATATCCTGCGCTACCGTAAGGTGACCCAGAAGAAGAATGAGTTCTACGAGTTGGTACTTGACACTACTCCTTTCTATGGCGAGATGGGTGGTCAGGTCGGTGACTGCGGTGTACTCGTCAACGAGGACGAAACCATTGAGATTATCGATACCAAGCGCGAGAACAACCAGAGCGTGCATATCGTGAAGCAGTTGCCCAAGAACCCTGCCGCAGAGTTCATGGCCTGTGTAGATACCGACAAGCGCAACGCCTCTGCTGCCAACCATACCGCTACCCACCTGCTCGACTATGCCCTGAAGCAGATTCTGGGCGACCACGTAGAACAGAAGGGCTCGTTTGTCTCGCCCGGTCAGCGACGAGCAGTTGCGCGAGGTAGAGCGCATGGTCAACGACATGATTCGTCAGGATATCCATATCGACGAGCATCGCGACGTACCCTTTGACGAGGCCAAGAAGCTCGGCGCCATCGCCCTGTTCGGCGAGAAGTATGGCGACAAGGTGCGTGTGGTCCGTTTCGGTCCCAGCTGTGAGTTCTGTGGTGGTATCCATGCCTGCTCAACAGGTCGCATCGGTTTCTTCAAGATCATCTCTGAGAGCAGCGTTGCCGCTGGTATTCGTCGTATCGAGGCCCGCACGGGTAAGGCATGTGAGGATCTGCTGTATCAGACAGAGGATATTCTGAAGGCCGTGAAGTCATTCTTCAACAATGCCAAGGACCTGCAGGGTGTCATCCAGAAGTATATCGAGGAGCACGACAGCATGAAGAAGGAGATTCAAGGTTTCCAGGCACAGGCTGTGGAGCGTGCTGCCAAGACACTCGTTGAGAAGGCTCGCCTGGTCAACGGCGTCAAGGTGGTTACCAGCGTACTGCCCATGAATCCTGCCGCTGCCAAGGACCTTGCCTTCAAGATCCGTGCAGCCGTAGAGGGTTCACTGCTCTGTGTGCTGGGTACCCACGACAACAACAAGCCCCAGCTCTCTATCATGATGAGCGACGACATGGTCAGCGACCACGGACTGAACGCCGGTCAGATGGTTCGCGAGGCTGCCAAGCTCATTCAGGGTGGCGGCGGTGGTCAGCCCCACTTCGCTCAGGCTGGCGGTAAGAATGTCGATGGCCTCAGTGCTGCTGTCGACAAGGTCATAGAACTGGCTAACTTGTAATCGTTACAAGCGTTCCATATAGTTTAGACTGCACGGAATAGAGAGAGCGTCGTTCTCCTCTTTCCGTGCAGTCTTTTTTTGCTGTCCAGACATCCGGCTTCTGTTATGTCTGAAAGGTTAACAACTAAAGAAACTAATTAAAATAGTTTAAAAACTAAAACGTTTAGTTGTATATAACGAAAACTTTTAGTTACTTTGCAGCAGATATTGATAATGACGCATCAAATTTGGTAAACCCAAAACCTCTGAAACAATGAAAAAACTGACCAACAAGGAAAAGGAAATCATGACGCTGTACTGGCAGCATGGGCCGATGTTTGTGCGCGAACTGCAGGAACATTATGATGAGCCACGTCCACACTTCAATACGCTCTCTACCATTGTCCGTATCCTGGAACGTGAGGGCTATCTGGGCCATAAGCAGTTTGGCAACACCTATCAGTACTATCCGCTGGTGTCAGAGAAGGAGTATGGTCGTTCGTCTATTGCGGGTGTCATCAAAAACTATTTCAACGACTCCTATCTCAGTGCTGTCTCCTCGTTTGTCAAAGAAGAAAAGATCAGCGTAGACGAGTTGAAAGAACTCATCGACCAGATAGAAAACAGTAAATAGTAGAATTATGACAGACTTTCTGATATATGACGCCAAGGTAGCGGTACTCATCGTAGTATTCTACATGTTCTATCGCCTGTTGCTCTCGAAGGAGACCTTCCATCGGGTCAACCGCATAGTACTATTGTCGACGGCTCTGCTGTCGTTCGTATTGCCGCTGTGTGTCATTACGACCCATCAGACGGTGGTGCTCGATGCCGTGCCTGTTGTGTCAGTAGGCGACTTGCGTCCAGAGGTGTTGGAAGAGGACTCCTCGACACCCTTGTGGCAGATGGTTATACCTATCTTATATATAATAGGTGTACTGGCCACGCTGGGACATACCTTGTTGTCTGTATGGAGAGTCATGATGCTGGTGCGTCGTAGCGAGCGTCATCCGCAAGCTGATGGTACCACAATCTGTGTGGTTCCAGACAACGTGCCCCCCTTCAGTTTCTGCTCTTTTATTGTCATGAATCATAGCGATTACAATATCGCCGATTCTGCTATTCTCACTCATGAACGAGGACATATCCGTCAGCACCATTCGTGCGACGTACTCCTCGTAGATCTTCTCACCGCCCTCCAGTGGTTCAACCCCGCCATGTGGATGTTGCGCGCCGACTTGCGTGCCATCCATGAATACGAGGCCGACGGTGCAGTACTCTCTCAAGGGATTAACGCGCGTCAATATCAATATCTGTTAATCACCAAGGCCGCAAGCATTGGCGGGTACTCCATTGCCAACGGTATCTCTCACAGTACCCTCAAAAAACGTATAACCATGATGTTACATAAGAAATCACCGCGCAGCAGTTTCTTGAAACTGCTCGCCCTCATACCTATCGTAGGTGTTGCCCTCGCTCTGAATGCCGAAACTGTCAATGACTATGTCTATCAACAGCCCCCAAAAAAGATTGTCAAGAAGGGCAAAAAGAATGCTACCGCTAAGATGGGTAATAACACCATTGAGATTGTACCCGATAAGGATGCTGCAGAGCAAGCCGACCCAGCAAAGGCTGTGGAGTGGATTGCTGCCAATCCCCTGAAAACTCCCATGGTGTTGCTTGATGGCAATCGTATAACCTATGAGACTTTGGGAAAGATATCTTCTGACGAGATAGCCTCTATCACTGTGCTGAAAGACCAGGCTGCTGTTGACCAGTATGGCGAGGAAGCAAGAGACGGTATTCTGCTTGTCACCACCAAAAAAGGTGTCAAAGATGTCTTCGTCCCTGTTGAACAGAACCCAGAATTCTTTGATGTCGTCGAGCAGATGCCAGAGTACCCAGGTGGCCCATCAGCTCTCTTTGAGTATCTTGCCAAAAACATCCGCTATCCTGAATCTGCAGAGAAGGCTGGTATACAAGGTCGAGTCATCGCAACCTTCGTCGTCATGAAGGATGGCAGCATCAGCAATGTGAAGGTTGTAAAGAGCGTATCGCCAGAACTTGATACGGAGGCTCTTCGTGTCCTCAGTGCGATGCCAAACTGGACACCAGGCATGCAGAATGGTAAAGCTGTCAATGTGAAGTACACGGTGCCAATCTCTTTCGCTCTCCCCGATAGTAAAATTGAAGAGACTAAAGAGAGTTCTGTAGTCGTTGTGAAAATGAAATGAGGATTCTTATAATAATATGCTGATAGTCATTATACTCACCCTCGCCCTGCTGACGGTTTCTCCCGTTCAGGGTGAGGCTCTTGACTCTCTTACTGTTTGCCTTCAGAAGGGTGACAGTTGTATGCTGCAGTATAACACCTTCGAAGCACTAAGGTATTACCAGCAGGCATATGACTTGGCGCAGTCTCAAGATATCACCCGTTTCTCGATGGATAAGGATTTCAGTATGTCTAAGCCTTATGTGCCTGAAGATAAAGTTCCACGTCACGTCAGACTGAAGTTGGCAGACTGCCATTACCAGCGTGCCGACTATCGTCAGACCGCTGAGTTGCTGAAGAATATGCCTGAAGACTCGCTCTCGCATGATGCTTTTCGAGAGTTGGCGCTGAGCTATCAGAAGCAGGGCGACACTGACTCCTATATCTATTGGGCAAGCCAGCTGCTGGGGCACTATCCCATGGATGCTGAGATTGTGGCTGGGCTCATCCTCGCTTTTGCTAAAAACGATCAACCTCAGAACGGGATTATCTGTGGACTGAAATATACTTTGAAGGATTCTACGAATATCCTTGTGAACAGAGCACTGGCAGATGCATGGTTTATGAATCGTGACTTCACCGCTGCAGCTATGTTGTATGACAAACTGCTGGAGCAGGGCGATTCCACCTTCAATACCCTCTATTCAGCAGGTATGAGCCATTCACAAACAGGTAGTCTGGAGCGAGCCTACGATTGTCTTAGCCGTGCATTAGAAGTTAGCCAGATGCAGCATGCGGGCTGTGCCTTTCGACTGGGCGTTGTCTGCGTCGACACCAAACGTTATCCTGAAGGGCTGAAGGCGCTCGAACTTGCCCAAGAGCTTCTGAAGCCAGACACTATCACGATGAAGGCCATTACGCTCTCGCAGGGTGAGGGATTCTATCTGACCCAGCACTATCCTGAGGCTGTCAAAGCTTGGAAGCGTCATCTTGACTACAATCCATCGTCTGTTGCCACCTGTTATAATATTGCCAATGCCTACGCTTACCTCATCAAGGATGAAGAGCAGGCAAAAACATATTATCAGCGCTTTCTCGAATTGGCCCGTCAAGAGCAGACACCAACTCCCCAACTTGCAGAAATGATGGAGAAAGCCGAAGAGATGCTCAAATATTTTAAAATGCTTCGTCGATCACCTGCTCGACAATCTGGGGGAAGTGCTCCATCTCCAGCAAGTGCTCCTTAGCTGCAATGTCGTCGGCAGTGTCGTCGGGCGACAATGCTACACGGAATTGGGCGATAATCTCGCCAGAGTCGCAGACGGGGGTGACATAGTGTACGGTCATTCCCGTCTCTTTTTCGCCAGCAGCCTTCACCGCCTCATGCACATGGTGTCCCCACATGCCCTTGCCACCGTATTTAGGCAGTAGGGCAGGGTGGATGTTGATAATCTTGCGGGGAAAAGCGTCTACCAGGAAGTTGGGTACCAAGGGCAGAAATCCTGCCAGTACGATGAACTGGATATCGTACTGCTTTAGCAGTGGCATCATATAGCTCTCGTCGTTCAGTTGCGGCTTGGGTGCTATGGCTGTCGGTACGTCCAGCTTCTCAGCCCTTACCAGTGCATAGGCATCGGGCTTGTTGCTGACCACCAGCGCACAGTTGATGCGCTCAGAATCCTTGAAGTAGCGTATCAGATTCTCACAATTAGTGCCGCTTCCCGACACAAAGATGGCAATGTTTATCATATCTGTTAAGTGTTTATTTCTTAGTGTTTAGTGATTCTAACATTATTTCGATGAGGCGAGGTACACCGTAGTTGTCGATGTCGGCTTCTGGTATCCAGAAGTAGTCTTCTGGGAGTGATGGGCGCTCAGCGGGGTCCCACAGGTAGAAGTCGGCATATAGAATACGGTGGGTAAGTACGTGCTTGACTCTTTGGCGCAGCAAAACTGCGCCACACGGTACCTCTTCCGCCAGCCACGGCTCATAGAGGCCTTGCCAGATATCGCCGGCAGGACGGCGATCTTCAGTGTTTTCTGTTTTACGGGCAGTTCGCTGATACGGCCTTCGCGCAAGGCGACGCAGCTTTCTGCCAATGGGCAAGATGGGCAATTGGGGCTTAATGGGGTACACTGGGTAGCGCCAAAGTCCATCATCGCCTGGTTGAATGCTGAGGCCTGGCTAGTGGCCAACAGCGATTGGGCTAGTGCTGTAAACTCCTTCTTGCCCTCGGTCGTATTGATGGGCGTGGCGATGCCATAGTGACGTGCCAATACACGATAGACATTACCATCGACAACAGCGGCAGGCAAGTCGAAGGCAATGGAACCGATAGCAGCAGCTGTATAGTCGCCGATGCCCTTCAAAGCCTTGATACCCTCTATTGTAGTGGGGAAACCGCCACGCGCCACGATTTGTTTGGCGGCGGTATGCAGATTACGGGCACGGCTGTAGTAGCCTAAGCCCTGCCATTCGCGCAGCACCTCGTCTTCAGTGGCATTAGCCAATGCCTCTACGGTAGGCCAGCGCTGCATGAAGCGTTGCCAGTAGGGGCGCCCCTGTTCGATGCGCGTCTGTTGCAGGATAATCTCCGACAACCAG
>ONCH01000002.1 GCA_900316265.1 uncultured Prevotellaceae bacterium
CTGGGGCTCGTTGCACTGATAATGCAATACGGACGCTACCTGCTGATTAGTAGCTCGCAGCCTGGCGGTCAGGCAGCTAACCTGCAAGGCGTATGGAATAATAAACCTTATGCCATGTGGGACTCGAAGTACACCATCAATATCAATGCAGAGATGAACTACTGGCCATCGCTGGTGGGTAACCTCGTGGAGAACCAGGAGCCCTTGCTCTCCATGATTCGTGACCTCAGTGAGACAGGTACAAAGACTGCTCAACGAATGTATGGCTGTAAAGGTTGGGTGGCCCACCATAATACTGACCTATGGCGTGTTGCTGGACCTATCGACGGTACGACATGGGGAATGTTCCCCACGGGTGGTGCCTGGCTGACGACGCATATCTGGCAACAGTACTTGTTTACGGGTGACAAGAAGTTGTTGCGTGACTACTATCCCGTGATGAAGGGTGCTGCCGACTTCCTGCTGGACTATCTTTGCGAGCATCCGACCTACCATTGGCTCGTCACAGCACCGACGGTATCGCCTGAGCATGGGCCCATCGGTAAGCATACCACGGTGACGGCAGGTTCTACCATGGACAACCAGATAGTCTTCGACGTGCTGACTCAGACTATTGCTGCCGCCAGTATTCTTGGTGAGGACAATGCTTACATCTCGCGTCTTACATCGGCGCTCTCCAAGCTTCCTCCAATGCAGATTGGAAAGCACGGCCAGCTACAGGAGTGGCTGTGGGACGGTGACGATCCTAACGATCAACATCGTCATGTATCACATCTTTACGGACTCTATCCCTCTAACCAGATATCACCATTTACGCACCCAGACCTTTATAGTGCTGCTGCTACCACACTGACACAGCGTGGTGACCAGGCTACAGGCTGGAGTCTGGGATGGAAGACGAACCTGTGGGCACGTATGCTTGATGGCAATCATGCTTTCTTGATTATCAAGAATATGCTCCGTCTGTTACCTGACGACAGTATGATGCGCCAATACCCTGACGGACGTACCTACCCAAACCTGTTTGATGCTCATCCGCCGTTCCAGATTGATGGTAACTTCGGCGTATGTGCTGGTATCTGTGAGATGCTGTTGCAGAGCCACGATGGTGCGGTGCATCTATTACCTGCCCTGCCTGACGAGTGGAAGCAGGGTAGTGTCAAAGGCTTGAGAGCACGTGGTGGTTTCATTGTGGATGAGGAATGGAGAGAAGGGAAACTTTGTGCTGCAACCATCCGCAGTACCATTGGCGGTACGTTGCGCCTGCGTTCTTATGTGCCGTTGAAGGGAAAAGACTTGCGCCCTGCCAAGGGCAATTGCCCCAACCCATTGTTTGCTCCTGCTACCATCAAGCAACCGTTGCACTCCTCAGAGTTGAAGACATTGGAGCAAAAAACGTTGCCGACGGTTTATGAGTATGATATTGAAACAACCCCAGGAAAAACCTATAAGCTGAAGATATAATGAGAAAGAGTCTATTCATAGCTGCCTGCTTGTTGACCACTGTCTGCTGGGCGCAGCAAATGAAGGTGGAGTTCATAACTCCTACCATCGTACATATTGTAAAAGGTGAACCTACTAAAAGCCTTGTTGTGATAGCGAAACCTGATCAGGTAGCAGTAACACAAAAAGGTAATACGTGGGCGAGCAGTGAACTTACCGTGAAGCAGGATGCACAGGGTAATCTGACGTTTTTGACAGCTAAGGGTAAGGTGCTGCTCAAAGAAAAAGTGTGTGACGTGACTCAGTCACGTCAGACCTTCACCCTCGACAAGGATGAGGCTATCTACGGTCTGGGAACTATCCAAAACGGTAAGATGAACCGTCGTGGCGAGACGAAACGTATGGAGCAGTCGAACCTAGAGGACTTCCAGAACGTGTTGCAGAGCATCAAGGGATGGGGACTCTACTGGGAGAACTACTCGCCGACGCTCTTTGAGGACAATGCTAACGGCATGACCTTCGATTCTGAGGTGGGTAAGGGTATAGACTATTACTTTATGTATGGTGGCAGTGCTGACGGTGTTATCGCACAGATGCGCCACCTGACAGGTGATGTACCCATGTTCCCATTGTGGACCTATGGTTTCTGGCAGTCGAAGGAACGCTATAAGACCGCTGCGGAAACAGAAAGCATCGTTGACCAGTACCGCACACTGAACGTGCCGTTGGACGGTATTATCCAAGACTGGCAGTATTGGGGCAGTAACTACTTGTGGAATGCCATGGACTTCCTGTCAGAGGACTTCGTCAATGGTCCGCAGATGATTAAGAATGTGCATGCCAAGCACGCCCATTTCATGATATCTATCTGGGCGAGCTTCGGCCCGCAGACCCAACAGTTCCGTGAACTGGCAGAGAAGAATTTGTTGTTGCCTTTTGAGACCTGGCCACAGAGTGGACTGTCACATATCTGGCCACCACGCAAGGACTATCCGTCGGGCGTGAAGGTGTATGATGCCTTCAGTCCTGTGGCTCGCGCCATCTATTGGAACCACTTGAAGCGCCTCTATGACTATGGTACGGATGCCTGGTGGATGGATTCTACCGATCCCGACTTCTTTAATCCCCGTGAGAGTGACTATGCACATCCCGTCTATGGTGGTACCTGGCGTTCACAACGTAATGCTTTCCCATTAGAAACGGTGCGAGGTATCTATCAATCGCAGCGTAAGGATGACCGTGGCAAGCGCATCTTCATCATGACGCGCTCCAGCTATGCCGGTCAGCAACACTATGGTTCGAATATGTGGAGTGGTGACGTGAACTCGTCGTGGGACATGCTGCGCAAGCAGGTGCCTGCTGGACTGAGCTTCTCATTAACTGGTAATCCTAACTTCAATACCGATATCGGTGGTTTCTTCTGCGGTTCTTACAATACCCAGGGACCTGCCTCGGCTCCTCGTAATCCGCAGTTCCAGGAATTGTATGTGCGCTGGATGCAGTATGGCTTGTTCTGTCCTGTTTTCCGAAGTCATGGTGCTGATGCGCCCCGTGAGATATGGCAGTTTGGTAAGAAGGGCGAACCCATCTATGATGCTATTGAGAAGATGATTCGTCTGCGCTATCGACTATTACCTTATTTATATAGTACTGCATGGCAGGTAACTTCAAATAACGACAGCTATATGCGTCCGCTGTTTGCTGACTTCGCAGCAGACAAAAAAGTATGGAACATGACTGACGAGTTCCTCTTCGGTCGTAGTATCCTTGCTGCACCTATTGTCGATCCGCAGTACACGGAAGAGAAGATTATCCGTACTGATGCCATGACAGGCTGGGACCGTCAGCGTGTGTCCGACGGTTCTCCCGTCGGAGAAATTGACTGGCACGCTACAAAGACTGCTACAAAATACCTGCCGAAGGGGGCTGTATGGTATGACTTCTGGACAAACAAACAGTATAAAGGTGGACAGACGGTAACTTTAGAGACAACTATCGACCGTGTTCCGATGTTTGTTCGTGCTGGTAGCATCTTGCCATTAGGCCCTGAGATGCAGTGGGTAGGTGAGAAGAAGTGGGACAACTTGGAACTGCGCATTTATCCAGGTGCTGACGGTATCTTTATGCTCTATGAAGACGAGGGTGACAACTACAACTATGAAAAGGGTGCATACAGCGTCATCCAGTTTAGCTGGAATGACAAGACCCGTACGCTGACCCTCGGCGACCGTCAAGGCAACTATCCTGGCATGCTGCAGAAGCGCCAGTTTACCGTGGTATTGCCTGACGGTCGTCAGCAGGTCGTTGAATATGAAGGGAAAAAACTGGATATTGCGATGTAAAACGGAATCTTAAAAAGTTTTTATACAATAGCCCTCGATACTTAAAATCGAGGGCTTTGTCGTTGTTATAATATGTTATAATAGGGATGCTACATATTGTAAAGTTTTTGTTACATATAATAAACGAGATCCCTTAAAAAAACGCTAATTTTGCGTCGCAGAAATTAAAAAGTGTTTTAAACAATTACTTATATACCTAATTTATATTAACGCTAAAACTTTAATTATGGGTTTTAATTCAAAAAAAACAGCCCTGTGCATGGGTTTGTGCCTTTTTGGCTTGACAACAGCACAGCAGGCAATGGCAGCTATAGAGTCGGTAGCTGCTGTAGAGCAAGCGAGACAGATTACTGGTCGAGTATCAGACTCTCATGGACCATTGATTGGTGCTACTGTTCAGGAAAAGGGCACTACCAATGGAACTGTTACCGACTTTGACGGTAATTTCCGTCTCAATGTAAATGCAGGGGCAACTCTGGTAATTTCTTATGTGGGTTATGTTAGCCAGGAGGTCAAGGCTACCGATGGGTTGAATGTTACCTTGAAAGAAGATGGTCATGTCATCAACGAAGTGGTGGTCATCGGTTATGGTACACAGCGTCGTGAAGCCGTTACCGGTTCTGTTGCCAACATCGGTGGTGAGAAACTGAATCAGGTGGCAGCAACCAATGCAGCTCAGGCCCTGCAGGGTCGTGTTGCCGGTGTGCTGATGACCCAGACCAGCTCTAAGCCCGGTGCCGAGATGCAGGTTCGTATTCGTGGTCAGCGCTCACTGAGTGCCAGCAACGACCCGCTGATTGTGCTTGATGGTATTCCCTTCATGGGTCAGCTGAGTGATATCAACCCCGCTGACATCAAGTCGATGGATATCCTGAAGGACGCCTCTGCAACCGCTATCTACGGTTCTCGTGGTGCCAATGGTGTCATTATCATTACCACCGTTAAGGGTTCTCAAGGTACTCCTGCTAAGGTTTCTTACAATGGCTATGTCAACTTCAAGACCGTCTTTAAGAAGTATCCTATGATGAACGGTCCTCAGTTCTCTGCTATGCGTCAGTTGGCTGGTAAATATAAGAACTCTTTGGATGAGAGCGACAATACTGATACCGACTGGCAGGACGAGTATTATAAGACAGGTGTGGGTCACAGCCATGACGTAAGTGTGGCTGGTGGTACACAAGGTGGTAGCTACAGCTTCGGTGCCGGTTACTATCATGATGAGTCAGTGATTCCTACCGAACAGTACAACCGTGTATCTGTCCGTGGTAATTTCGACCAAATGGTTGGTAAGTGGTTCCGTTTTGGCTTGAGCACCAATAATAGCTATAGAACGAATGAGGGCGTAAGTAGCATTTACAATGTTCTGTCTATGAGTCCTTTGGCTAGTCCTTATGATGCTGACGGCAATATCAGACGCTATATTACCATGCCTAAGGATGACCAGACGGTTATCACGAAGGATGTGATGGATAACTATAAGGATTTGTGGCTTAACGAAAGTAAGGGTATTGGTTCTTACAATACATTGTTTGGTGAGGTGAAGTGTCCTTGGATTGAGGGCCTGAGCTATCGTATCAATGTTGGTTTGAACTTCCGTAACAATAAGACTGGCGGTTTCACAGGTACTGGTGTAAACAATAAGGATCCTAAGGCTGTCAACTCTGGTTCGGTTTACGAGAACCAAACTCGTAACTGGGCAGTTGAACATTTGCTGACCTTCGATCGCACCTTTGCTGAGAAGCATCATGTCAATGTTGTCGGTATGTACTCTGCTGAAGAGACCACATACGAGCAGACTGGTGGTCGTGCACAGGATATTCCTGCAGACTATATGCAGTACTATGCACTTGATAAGGCTACCGGTGAGTCTCTGCTTGACGGTTACAACTATTGGAAGAGCGGTCTGATTTCTTGGATGGGTCGTGTCATGTATTCTTACGATAACAAGTACATGCTGTCTGCTGCCCTTCGTTCTGATGCTTCTTCTCGTCTGGCCAAGGGTCACCAGTGGCACACCTATCCAGCAGTTTCTGTGGGTTGGAATATTGCCCGTGAGAACTTCATGGAGAAATTTACATGGCTTGACAATTTGAAACTGCGTATTGGTTATGGTGAGACATCTAACCAGAGTATTAGTCCATATTCTACGCTGGGTACTCTTGCCATCCGTAATTACAACTTCGGTAGCGACTATAAGTCTGGTTACTATGTCAATGGTCTGCCTAATGACGAACTTGGTTGGGAGTATAGCAAGACTTGGAACTTCGGTTTGGACTTCTCGCTGTTCAATGGCCGTTTGAGCGGTTCGTTGGAGTACTACGTCCAGAAGACCAACGACATCTTGCTCGATGTCACTATGCCTTCTTCTACTGGTGTTAGCAGCTATACTGGTAACATTGGTAAGACAGAGAACAAAGGATGGGAGTTATCGCTGAACGGTATCATCATCGACAACAAGAACGGTTGGAACTGGGAAGCTGGTATCAACCTCTATGCTAACCGTAACAAGTTGACCGAACTGGCTTCTGGTGCAGACCGTGATGAGGCTAACCGTTGGTTCGTCGGTCATCCTATCGATGTTATCTATGACTATGAATATGAGGGTTTGTGGAATGCAGAGGATGTTTATGAAGTAACGCTGCCTGATGGCACCAAGACAACTAATTTTGCTATTCTGGAGCCCGGTGGTAATCTGGGTATGATTAAGGTAAAGTACACTGGTGGTTATGATGAGAATGGAAGACCGCTGCGCGCCATTGGTTCTGAAGACCGTCAGATTCAGAGCATGGAGCCTGATCTGCTTGGTGGTTTCAACTCTACCGTTTCTTATAAGAACTTCGACTTCACTGTTATCGGTGCCTTCCAGATTGGTGGTAAGTTAATCAGTGCTCTTCACTCTGCTAATGGTTATCTGAATATGCTCGACGGTCGTCGTAATAATATCGATGTTGATTACTGGACTCCAGAGAATACAGGTGCTAAGTATCCAAAGCCCGGTGGTGTGATGAGCGGTGATAATCCCAAATATGGTACTACGCTGGGTTACTTCAATGCTGGTTACCTGAAGATTCGTGCCATCACCCTGGGCTACGACTTCTCTAAGCTGCAGCCTATCAAGGATCTTGGTATCAGCAAACTGCGTGTCTATGCAACCGTTCAGAATCCGTTCGTACTCTTCTCGCCTTTCAACAACGAGAGCGGACTTGATCCTGAGACCAACTCTTGGGCAACCGAGAATACGGCAGTTGCCTTCAGTGAGTATGCTGGTAAGCACAAGATGCCTATAGTAGGTTACAATACACCTGCTACCCGCAACTTCCTGTTCGGTGTTAATGTGACTTTCTAATTGACAATTGATAATCGACAATTGGTAATATAATAAATAAAGATATTATGAAGACAAAAAGCATAAAATATATATTTGCTGCGGGTCTGGTGTGCTGTGGACTGTCCACCACGATGATTTCTTGCTCAGATGTGCTTGATGAACAGCCACGTAGCAATTTGGTCCCCGCATTCTTCAATACGGATAAGGGTTTTGAGGGCGGTCTGAACTCGCTCTATGCCCACTTGCGCTATTTCTATGGAAATGGTTACTATCTGAATGCTTGTGAGACTGGTACTGACGAGTACACCTATGCACAGTCGGCCGACGGTAACTTCAAAGATGCCGACCTCTCAGGTGTTGGTAACCTGACTTCTACCAGCAGCGTTGCCGGTGGTATGTGGGGTACCGCATTTGCCAATATCAATACATGTAATGGTTTGCTGGAGAATGCTGCAGCCGGTGGTGTCAGTGATGCTCTCGTTGCTGAGGTACGTTTCTTCCGTGCCTTTGACTATTTCCTGCTAGTTCAGTACTATGGTGGCGTAGCGCTTGATCTGGGCGCTGGTGAGTTGAAGTTCAATACCACGACAGTACGTACTTCTGTACGTAAGACGGTTCCTGAGGTTTATAAGGTAATCTTTGACGACTTGGAGTTTGCAGTTGCCAATCTGCCAGCTAATCCTCGTCTGACTGGTACAGCTTCTAAGAACCTCGCACGTCTGTATCTTTCTAAGGCTTATCTGACTTTCGCATGGTGGTTGGAGAATCCTGGAAACATTCCAACTTACCCCCAGTGTGAGCGCAAGGATGTGAATGGCTTGACAGCTGCTCAGTATTATCAGAAGGCATACGATGTTGCTCTTCAGGCAATTAATGACCCAGGTCCTTATGGATTGATGGAGACTTTCTATGACGTGAATGTTGGTACCAACGACCGCAATAAGGAAACCATGTTATATGCTGACCACGATGAGAACGAGAAGTATGGTAACGGCGGTACAGGCTATGGCTGGGGTAGCGGTGGCTCTCCTGAGAACTTCGCTTACTGGATGGAGACTTGGAACTACACGGAGATTACGGCTCTTAATTCTGATAAGTCAGCTCGTATTAATCCGATTCAGCGTGAGGCTCTTCAGGGTCTCGGACGTCCTTGGACTCGTATGGCGCCTATTGCCGACAACTTCCTGACTGGTGGCGTTTGGGAGGATGCTGTGAAGGCTATCGACTCACGATATGATGCGACCTTCATGCTTCGCTATCATACCAACTGGAAGAAGTCCGGTGGTGCTGACGAATTCGTGTATGGTGCCAATGATATGAAGATTTATCCCAACGAAGCGTATTTCAGCTTTGTTGACGAAGCTTCAGAAGCCTCTATTGACTGGACACCGACAAAGGCAACTATCAATGACAAGGAAGAAGAAGTTACCAATCTTGGCTTTGGTAAGATAGCCGGCCGTGCAGACTTTGTGAAGAGCGTTAAGAACATCAGCCGTAAGTGCTATCCTAACAACTGGAAGATAGGTATCTATCGTACAGACAATAATGGTGGCCTGGGCTCTAAGGTTAATGGTGGTAGCCCACGTCCTTGGACTATTGCTAAGTTCTCTGAGCTCTATCTCATTGCTGCTGAGGCTGCCGTCAAGGGCGCAACAGGTGCTAAGAGCGCTCGTGATCTCGTGAACGTACTTCGTGAGCGTGCCGGTAAACAGACTTTCTCTGTAAACGACAATCAGGCTGTCAGCGTTGATAACAGCGCAGCTATGGTTGCTGCTACACCTGCAACCATCACTGTTGACTACATCCTCGATGAGCGTAGCCGTGAGTTCTGGGGTGAGGGATACCGTTGGTTTGACCTCGTTCGCACCCAGAAGTGGGCAGAGCGTGCAACTACATACCACATTGCCGGTGCAGGTTACACCGATAGAGATCTTGCAGAGTATACACGTACTATTCCTACAACTTTCTATCTGCGTCCAATTCCTCAGGATCAGATTGACGGTTTGGAGTTAAGCCCTGAAGCTAAGGCTGCTTATCAGAATCCTGGCTATTAATTAATAGTCGTGATACATACGCTAAAAAGTTTGTAACATCAGCCAACGCTGATGTTACAAATTTTTTTGTATCTTTGCAAGCGTAAATTATTATGAACTATTAACTCAACAAAACATCACACAAATGAAACAGACTTTTAAGACTGCTTTGGCCATCGTGTTGGCCATGAATTGTTTGGGTTCTTGGGCTCAGTGGGGTGCTCCTGCCGATCCTAATCCAACAGTAAAATTGAAGGATGCTTACAAAAATTACTTCATGATTGGTGTCGCTCTCAATCAGCGTAATGTAAGCAATGACGACCAGATTAATTTGGTAAAGGCCGAGTTTAACAGCATCACTGCCGAGAATGACATGAAGCCTGGTGAACTGCATCCGAAGGAGGGCGTTTGGAACTGGGAAAAGGCGGATAAGATTGCTAATTTCTGTCGTCAGAACGGTATCAAGCTGCGTGGTCACTGCCTCTGCTGGCACTCTCAGTTTGCCGATTGGATGTTTACCGACAAGAAGGGTAAGCCCGTGAAGAAAGAAGTGTTCTATGAACGTCTGCGTGAACACATCCATACTGTTGTGAATCGCTATAAGGATGTCGTTTACTGTTGGGATGTAGTGAACGAAGCTATCAGCGATGGTGGTGGCGGTTTTGGTGGTTTCGGACGTCGTGGTCAGGCTCCAAGCCCTTATCGTGATAGCCGTCACTATCAGCTCTGTGGTGATGAGTTCATCGCTAAGGCTTTCGAGTTTGCCCGTGAGGCAGATCCCAATGCGCTGCTGTTCTATAACGATTATAACGAGTGTGACCCAGGCAAGCGTGACCGCATCTTCAATATGGTGAAGAAGATGAAGGATGCCGGTGTACCCATCGATGGTATTGGTATGCAGGGACACTACAACGTCTATGGTCCATCTGAGGAAGATATTGATGCTGCCATCACGAAGTACAAGACCATCGTGAAGCATATCCATGTTACTGAGCTTGATATCCGTATGAATACCGAGATGGGTGGTCAGTTGCGCTTCTCTCGTGGTGAGAATAAGCCTGTAGCGGGTTATATGAACACCTTACTGACCGATCAGTATAACCGTATCTTCAAGATTTTCCGCAAGCATAAGGATGTCATCGATTGCGTGACGTTTTGGAATCTGGGTGACCGTGACTCATGGCTGGGTGTCAACAACCATCCACTGCCTTTCGACGAGAATTATAAGCCCAAGCAGGCTTACTATGCTATCAAGAACTTCAATGCTGCCCTCGATAATGCTATTCCCAAAGAGGATTTCGTGCCCAATCCCATGAATCAGCCTGGACAGGAATGGCCAAAAGTTAACAGCGAGGGCTATGCCCGCTTCCGCGTAGAGGCTCCCGATGCTAAGTCGGTGATTGTCAGTCTCGGTCTTGGAGGTCGTGGTGGTACAGTACTGCGCAAAGATAAGGATGGTGTATGGGTAGGAACTACTGAAGGCCCGATGGATCCAGGTTTCCACTACTATCACCTGACCATCGATGGTGGCGTATTCAATGATCCTGGTACCCATAACTACTTTGGTAGCTGTCGTTGGGAGAGTGGTATCGAGATTCCTGCTCCTGATCAGGACTTCTATGCTTATCGTAAGAATATTCCTCATGGCAATATCCAGCAGATAATCTTCTGGTCTGAGAGTACTGGTAAGATGCAGACAGCAAATGTCTATCTGCCTGATGGTTACGGCAAACTCGTAAAAGGTAAGCAGGAGCGTTATCCTGTTCTGTATCTGCAGCATGGCTGGGGCGAGAACGAGACAAGCTGGCCTGTACAAGGTAAGACCGGTCTTATTATGGATAATCTCATTGCTGATGGCAAGGTGAAGCCTTTCATCATCGTAATGGCCTATGGTCTGACTAACGACTTTAAGTTTGGTACTATTGGCAAGTTCACTGCCGAGGAGTTTGAGAAGGTACTCATTGACGAGCTCATCCCTTATGTTGACAGCCACTTCCTTACCAAGGCTGACAAGTGGAACCGTGCTATGGCAGGTCTGTCAATGGGTGGTATGGAAACCAAGCTCATTACTCTGCGCCGTCCTGAGGTCTTTGGCTATTGGGGATTGCTTAGCGGTGGTCAGTATGCTCCTGAGGAGATTAAAGACCCGAAGGCTGTAAAGGTGATCTTCGAGGGCTGCGGTGACAAAGAGAATCCCGCTGGCATCAACAAGAGTGTTGCTGATCTGAAGGCTGCTGGCTATAATGCCCATGGCTTTATCTCTGAGGGTACTGCACATGAGTTCCTGACATGGCGTCGCTGCTTGAGGGAGATGGCTCCACTGCTGTTTAAGTAAAAAGAGAAGAGTGAAAAGTGAATAGCAATTCATGAGAAAAACATTATTATCAACTGTTGTTCTGTGCTTGGCGGCATCTGCTGTGCAAGCACAGAACCCTATTATTCGCGACCAGTTCACTGCCGATCCTACGGCACGCGTATTTAATAATAAGGTGTATCTGTACCCGTCGCACGATATCGTGCCGCCTGCTGGTCAGCGACAAGATTGGTTCTGCATGGAGGACTACCATGTCTTCTCCTCTGAGAACCTGACCGACTGGACTGACCACGGTGTTATTGTTACCCAGAACAAAGTGCCCTGGGTGCGCCCTGACTCCTATTCGATGTGGGCACCTGACTGTGTGGAGCGTAACGGCAAGTATTATTTCTACTTCCCTTCAGCTCCTAAGGATGGTCGTGGCTTTGGCATTGGTGTTGCTGTCGCAGACCGTCCTGAGGGACCGTTCATCTGTGAACCTGAACCTATCAAAGGTATTAGCGGTATCGACCCCTGTGTACTCCAGGCTTCTGATGGCAATGCGTACATCTTCTGGGGTGCTGGCCGTTGTGCTAAGCTCAAACCCAATATGAAGGAACTGGCTGACGATACTCCTAAGGAGAAAGTGAAGTTTGGCAATCGTGAGTTTGAGATGTATGGTGTCAACTGTCTGAAAGACCTTCCTAACCGTCAGGCCGAGGGACCGTTTGCCTTTGAGTATAATGGCAATTACTACCTGACCTATCCGTATGTCAGGGAGAATACCGAGGTTCTTGGCTATGCCATGAGTAAGAATCCAATGGGACCTTACGAGTATAAGGGCCTCATCATGCCAGAACATGAGAATGGCTGTTGGACCAACCATCACAGCATCATAAATTATAAAGGTCAGTGGTATTTGTTCTATCATCAAAATGCTTTCTCTCCTCGTGATGACAAGCGCCGTTCTGTACAGATTGATAAGCTCTTCTTCAATCCCGATGGTACCATCAAGGAAGTGAAGAAGACCATGCGTGGCGTTGGTGTCAATAAGGCTACTGAGAAGATTGAGATTGACCGCTACAGCACTGCCAGCAGTGATGTGACGACATCCCTCATCGATACTGTCAATACCTTCCGTGGCTATCAGGCCTCCCTGCCTAAGAAGGGCAGCTGGCTGCACTATGCTGATGTAGACTTCAGCCCCATTACTGATGCCTACCTCATCGTCAATGCCAAGGCTGGTGGCAATACAGAGTTCTGTGTTCGTGAAAAGAATGCCAAGGGTAAGGTCATTGCTCGTGTGACGATGAATGTCATCACCCAGATGGGGCAGTTCCGTCGTGACCAGAGTAACCAGTGGCTCACGCAGACCGTCAATCTGGAGTATGTGCCGAAGGGTGTTATCGACCTGTGCGTCACTTGCGAGGGTGATGCTGAAGTCAGCATCAATTGGGTACAGTTCAAGAACCGTAACAGCTACTTCCAGCCTGTTGCTGCCAATGCTGCAGCAGCACAGCCCGATGCCAACGGTTTTATCCGTCGCTGGATGTTGTTGGAGCCCATTGACTATAACGTACGTTCTAACACTATTTTGACAGATTCCTATCTGAATGAAAACCTCGCTAAACAGTATTTCAAGGGACAGTTTGATGACAAGAAACTGCCTCGTGACGGTGAGAAGGTAAATGCAATTGGTATTGCTGTAGCTGGAGGTCCTGCCGATACGAGAATGCAGACTGGTCCTGCCGCTACCAAGGAGGTCAAGCAGACACTGAAATGGCATGCTGTCGAGAGTGAAAGCTATAATGTTAAGGTGTTCCGTTTTGCGGAGGCTAACGGTTGCCAGCCATATAACTCTCTCTTCTGGGGTGTTACCATTATAGACTGTCCTGAGGAGATGGACGGTGTACGTTTAGCCATCGGTTCTAATGGCGCTTCTATGTGGTGGCTCAATGGTGACCGTGCACTGACACTGGATGGTGACCGTCGTATGGTGGAAGACGACTGTGTATCGCAGCGTCTGACACTGAAGAAGGGGCGTAACGTCCTTCGTTTTGCGTTGGTCAATGGTCCTGGTCTGAGTGATTTGTGTGCCCGTTTCATTGACGAGAAAGGTAACCCTGTAAAGAACTATTCAATCAAAGTACAATAAGATGAAAAGACTATATACATTCTTGGCGACACTTGCTGTTTTTACTGCCGCCAATGCGCAAATTGGTGCTCCCTATATCCACGATCCCTCGACACTCGCAGAGTGTGACGGCAAGTGGTACACCTTTGGAACGGGTGGAGGAGGTATCATCTCCGATGACGGCTGGTCATGGCATAGCGGTGCCGAACGCCCGGGTGGTGGCGCTGCTCCCGATATGATGAAGATTGGTGACCGTTACCTCTGCATCTATGGTGCTACGGGTGGTGGCCTCTTTGGTGGTCATAACGGTCGTATTCTGACTATGTGGAATAAGACGCTCGATCCGAAATCTCCTGACTTCAAATGGTCAACAGCTGTTGAGGTGGCATCGTCCGACGGTATGGAGGACTGCGATGCTATTGATCCTTGTCTATTGCTCGACCCCACGACAGGTCGTCTGTGGGCAACCTATGGCACTTACTTTGGTAATATTCGTCTCATTGAGCTTGACCCGAAGACCGGTGAGCGTGTGAAGGGTAACGTTGAGAAGGACGTGGCTATCGACTGTGAGGCCAGTGCCCTCATGTACCGTGACGGTTGGTACTATCTCTTGGGTACTCATGGTACCTGCTGTGATGGTGTCAACTCTACCTATAATATTGTTGTCGGTCGTTCACGTTCTGTAGAAGGACCATACATCGACAATGTCGGTCGTGACATGTTCCATGGTGGTGGCCGTATGGTTATTGCCGCTGGCGACCGTGCCACAGGTGCGGGTCACTTTGGAAGTACTGTCATCGACGAAGGTGTAGAGGTGATGTCATTCCACTGGGAGGCTGACTTTGACATGGGTGGTCGTAGCGTTCTTGCTGTTCGTCCTTTGTTGTGGAAGAATGGCTGGCCTTATGCCGGTGAACGCTTCCGTGGTGGTACGTTTGCCATTGAGTCAGAGCGCCGTGGCTACTCGCTGGAGATGGCAGTCGACTTCGTACGTATGCAGCAGGAGCGTCAACGCTGGAATAATCGCAACCAGATGCAGCAGCCTCCGAAGCCTGTTCCCAACCAGAAACTGGAGGATGTCATTAGCACATGGCCTGCAGCAGATGTACCTGTTGGTGTTCGTTGCAGTGACTATATGTTCCGCCCTCATCAGTTGTGGACTATCACACCGGTTGAAGAGGCTGGCGGCTATTTGAGTGCACCGTATTTCAAGATTACCATTGCTGGTACTGAGCGTGCCTTGACAGCAACTGCCGACAAGGAGTTGGCTACCGTAGCCTATCATGGTGGTGCCGAGCAGCTTTGGCGTATTGAACAGCTCACTGACGGCACTTACCGTATTATGCCTAAGGAGATACCTGGCATGGAGGGTACCAACACGCGCTACTGTCTCTATTCAGCAGCCGACAGTACACCAACGCTGGCCGTTTACGACTTTAGCAGTGACAACTCAAAGTGGAATATCCGTAATCACTAATTAAAACGACATAATGAAACGACTTTTATTATCTTACCTTTTACCTCTTGCTACTTCATTCTGTCTGGCACAGAATCCCTTTGTGCAGACGTGGTTTACTAGTGACCCTGCCCCTTTGGTACACGATGGCACCATGTATGTCTATACAGGCCATGATGAGGATAATGCCGACTTCTTCTGGATGCAGGAGTGGCGCGTTTATTCCACCAAAGATATGGTCAACTGGCAAGACCATGGTTCACCATTGGCGTTGGAGACTTTCTCTTGGGCCGACGACCGTGCTTGGGCAGGACAGACTATTGAGCGCGACGGCAAATTCTTTTGGTATATCTGCGCTCATAGTAAACTGTCTAATGGTATGGCTATCGGTGTAGCTGTCAGCGATTCGCCGACAGGTCCATTCCGCGATGCCCTTGGAAAACCGCTCTTCGAGAACGGTTCATGGGATCATATCGATCCGACAGTGATGATTGATGACGATGGTCAGGCATGGTTGATGTGGGGTAATCCGCAGTGCTACTACCTGAAACTCAACCGCGACATGATTTCCTATAGTGGTGAGTTGGGTCGTCTGGACATGACGGAAGAGGCTTTCGGTGGCCCTATCATGAGCAAAAGAGAGAAAGGGAAGCAGTATAAGGACTCGTATGTGGAGGGCCCGTGGCTGACTAAGCGTAATGGTACCTATCAGTTGTTGTATGCTGCCGGAGGTGTTCCTGAACACATTTCTTACAGTACTGCTCCGCATCCTACAGGTCCTTGGAAATATGCTGGTGAGATTATGCCGCTATCAGATACAAAGTCGTTTACGAACCACTGTGGTGTGGCTGATTTCAAGGGCCACAGTTACTTCTTCTATCACACCGGTAAGCTACCTAAAGGTGGTGGCTTTGGCCGAAGTGTGGCTGTCGAGGAGTTTAAGTATAATGCCGATGGCAGCTTCCCCACTATCATGCCTACTGACGAGGGCGTGGAACCTATCGCTAAGTTCGATCCCTACCGTAAGGTAGAGGCTGAGACGATGGCATTCTCAAAGGGCGTGAAGACCGAGCAGAATGATGAGGTAGGCGTGTATGTCACCGATATTCATAATGGTGACTATATCAAACTGCAGGCTGTACACCTCTGCTACAAGACCCCACGTACTTTTACTGCCCGTGTAGCCAGTGGTCTGCGTGGTGGACAGATAGAGATTCGTTTGGACAGTGTGGGAGGAAAACTCCTCGGAACACTCGATGTCCCTGGTACTGGCGGTTGGGAGAAGTGGCAGACTATCACGACTGACTTGGCAGCACTTGACAGCTATCCTTCTCGCCTACATACCCGTGACCTTTATCTGGTCTTCAAGGGTCGTAAGGGTCCGAAACTCTTTAACTTCGACTGGTGGGAGATGCGTGGACTGGAGCAGGTCAATATGCCTTTGTTCCAGACCAAGTACACCGCTGACCCCTCACCACTGGTGATAGGCGACACCTTATTCTTATATACGTCGCACGATGCCTCTCCTGAGGATATCCCCGATCCTAACGAGCGTAACAACGCCGGATTTTACATGTACGACTGGCTGCTGTGGTCAACCACGGATATGGTCAACTGGACGGAGCATGGTGCAGTAGCATCGCTGAAGGAGTTCTCATGGCGCAGCCGTGAGAATGGCGCCTGGGCTATCCAGACCGTTGAGCGTAATGGTAAGTACTACCTCTATGCTCCCTTGCATGGTCATGGTATTGGTGTCTTGGTGGCTGACTCTCCCTACGGACCCTTCAAGGATCCCCTCGGTGAACCGCTGGTATGGCAGAAGGAGCACTGGGACGACATCGACCCCACCGTTTATACTGATGACGATGGTCAGGCTTATATGTATTGGGGCAATCCCCATGTCTACTACACCAAGCTGAATGCAGACATGATTTCTACCCAGGGTGACATCTTCGTGCTGAATCCAAAGGATGGCATCATGCGTCCTGTCAAGCAGGAGGGTGCGAAGGCTAACCTCCGTGCTCCTTGGAGCGAGAAGGCTACATGGACTGTAAAGAACTATCAGGAAGGTCCATGGCTTTACAAGCGTAATGGTAATTACTATCTCAGCTATGCCACTACTTGCTGTCCGGAGGCTTTAGGCTATGCCATGAGCGACAGTCCCACAGGTCCTTGGGAGTGGAAGAACTATATCATGAAGCCCACACAGCGTGATCGTGGTAACCACCCTGGCATCTGCGACTTCAAAGGTCATTCCTATGTCTTTGGTCAGAACTACGACCTGATGCACCTCGATACCTACGAGCACCATGAGCGTCGTACCGTCTCTGCTACGGAGATTACCTATAATGCTGATGGCACTATCCAGGAGGTTCCATACTGGATGGATCAGGAGCCTATGAAGCAGCTGCATTGGTTGAATCCCTACCGCCGTGTGGAGGCTGAGACCATGAACTGGGGCTATGGTCTGAAGTCTGCTAAGATGGGTATTCCTAATACGGGTGTCGTCAAGGATATGCCCGAGTCTACCGGCAAGCGCAATATGTATATTTTCGATATCAATGATGGAGAGTACATCCGTCTGCGTGGTGTCGACTTTGGGAAGGGTGCCAAGCAGTTCAGCATCATTGCTGCCGCTGCTGCCCAGTCAGGCTGTACCGTTACTCTGCGCCTCGACAGCGTTAAGGGTGAGGTTATTGGTACGGCAACCATCAAGAGCACTGGCTCTGCTGAGAAATATAAGACATTTAACACTAAGGTCAGTGGTGCTACTGGCGTTCACGACCTCTACCTCTGCTTCGACAAGGCACAGGGTGACGTCCGCCTAGACTACTGGCAGTTTAAGTAATAACTAACTATGAAGAAAACATTATTATCAACATTTGTGATGTGCATGGCTGCTGTTGCAGCAGTAGCACAGCCCGCAGGAGGCTTTGGTGGTTTCCAGCAGCAAACAAAATTGGAGACTTCCCAAGAGTGGAAGGACGTGAACTACGCAGGTGATGACAAGGCATATCATACCTGCGACATCTACCTGCCTAAGAAAGAAGCAAAGAGCTATCCTGTCGTCATCCATATTTATGGTAGTGCATGGTTCAGCAATAGTAGCAAGGGCATGGCCGACCTCGGTACGATTGGCAAAACCCTGCTTGACAACGGCTATGCAGTGGTTTGTCCTAACCATCGTAGCAGCATGGATGCTAAGTGGCCTGCCCAGATTAACGACATTCGTGCCGTCATCCGTTTTGTACGTGCTAATGCCAAGAAATACAAGTTCGATACCTCGTTTATCGCCACCAGCGGATTCTCCAGTGGTGGTCACTTGGCCTCTATTGCTGCTACTACCAGTGGTGTGAAGCAGACCAAAGTAGGTACAGTAGATATCGACCTTGAAGGTACTGTAGGTACTTTCCTCAAGGAGAAAAGTACTGTTAATGCGGCATGCGATTGGTCGGGTCCTGTAGACCTTACGGCAATGGACTGTGGTGAGGGCATGAAGATGGGGGCTGACTCTCCTGAGGATGTGCTACTCGCCTCTAAGCTGGATAAGGAACCGGACAAATACCGTAGTCTGAGTGCTACCTACTACGTCAACAAGAACAATCCTCCCATCATCATCTTCCACGGTGAGAAGGATAATGTTGTTCCAGGTTGTCAGGGAAAAATGTTCTTCGAACTGTTGAAGGCTGCAGGTGTAAAGACTGAAGCAACATTCCCTGCTGAGGGTAGTCATGGCGGCCCTCAGATGTACACAGAAGAGAACCTGCAGAAGATGGTAAACTTCCTCAATGAGGTAAGAAACCAAAAGAAGAAATAATAGAAAACATCTTTTGATACAATGAAACGACTATTCTTACAACTCCTTGTGCTGGCTGCTACGGTGACGGCCAACGCACAGAACCCGTATCTCCCCTTGTGGGAGCATGTGCCCGATGGTGAACCACGTGTCTTTGAAGACCCAGATCAGCCTGGCAAGTTCCGTGCCTATATCATTGGTTCGCATGATGTAACTTATACTGCCTACTGTGGTCCTGACATCCGTATGTGGTCAGCACCCGTCGAAGACCTGTCGCAATGGCGCGATGAAGGTCCTATCTTTACCTGGTTTGTCAATGGTCAGTGGGACACCATGTTTGCTCCTGACCTCGTAGAGACCGTTGACAAGGCTACGGGTAAGAAAACCTATTGGCTCTATCCTCACAGTCGTGGTTGGCGTCGTGTGCCAATGGTATGTAAAAGCGACCGTCCCAATGGTCCCTTTACTCCTGTGAACCTGACGGAAGACGGTACGCAGTGTGTGCCAGGCTCACTCATCGATTTTGACCCGTCGGTATTCATTGAGAAGATTACAGATAAAAAAGACAAGGACTTCGACAAGGGCTACCGTGCCTATGTGTTCTATGGCTTCCAGCACTCTACCGCGTGTGAGCTCGACCAGAATACTATGTTCTCAAAGCGTGAGGGTACCGAACTTATCGACCCTTTCATTCCTGCCAGCAGTGCCGATGGTCGTCTGCTAGACAAGGCCGGCAGCGAGTATAAGGCTCTTTACAAAGGCCAAAACCCTCTCGATTTCAATTTCTTTGAGGCTTCATCTATCCGTCAGGTAGGCAACAAGTACGTGATGGTGTTCTCTGGCTACTCTGGTAAGGAGTATGGCTTGGGCAATACCAATTCGGCATTGCGCTATGCCTACGGAGACTCACCTCTTGGTCCTTGGCGTTCGGGTGGTGTGCTTGTTGACTCGCGTGGTGTTGTTCTGAACGAGGATGGTTCTAAGCTGATTACCACCAATGCCGCTCACAATACCCATGGCTCTCTGCAGGAGATCAATGGTCAGTGGTATGTGTTCTATCATCGTCCTCCCCGTGGTTTTGGTAATGCTCGTCAGACGATGGTTGCTCCAGTGAAGATTACATGGGATAAGAAACCTGTCGCTAAAGGTGGAAAGGTGACCATTACGGGTTACGACCCTTATGCGAAGGACAACGAGTGGGTGGCTGCAGCTTCTGACGGCAATACTTATACGGGTGCTGAGGTGACCAGTGAGGGTTTCCAGATTTTCGGTCTGCCACCTTATAAATATTATAGCGCTGGCTATGCCTGCTTCATGTATGGTCCTAATAGCAACAACTGGATGCAGGACAACCACGACGTATGGAAGAACTCCATGGATCTGGCAGGTGTTCAGAATGGTGGTATCATTGGCTTTAAGTACTTCGGCTTTGGTGGTCTGGCTCAGGATACCAAGGGTGTGAAAGCTTTCGCTGGTATTAAGAAAGGCGATGATGCCAAGCTTAATCTCAACCTGACATCCAATGGCAAAGGTGCTTTCATGATTCACGTTAAGCTCGATGATCCTTGGAAGGGCGAAGAAGTAGGTGTTATTAGGGTCTCCGACAAGTTCCCCAAAGGTAAGGCACTCACTTACTCTGTACCTGTTCCTGCCTTGGAGGGTCTGACAGGTAAGCACGCCATCTATCTGGTGGTAGAAGGTCCGGAGGTTCAGCAGCCCGAACAGCCACAGCGTGGCCAGTGGGGCCGTCGTCCTCAGCAACCTCAGCGTCCTGAAGGACTCTTCGATCTCCATGGCCTTGGCTTTGCTAAAAATGGTAAGGGTGGCATACCTGCTATGGTTCCAGAAATAACCATCAAGGTTGATGGTCAGCAGCTGAATATTCCTGAGATGCCCATCATGTCAACCAATGCTAATGGATATACCGAGTGCAACCACTATCAGCTTTATGGTCCGTTGAAGGCGAGCTCTAAAGTAGAGGCTACGTCAAACGTTACTAAGGTGAAGATTGAGGTAGGTCCCGTTGTTGAGGGACGTGCTACGGTGAAGGCTACCTATAAGGGAAAGGAGAAGATATTCCTGATTAACTAATGTCTTACCCCTTACCTCTTATTATTCCCCTTGCCACTTGACGGTGTGCGAGGGGACTTTTTTGCTGTATGTCACATAGTGAAAAGTTTTTGTTACATTATAAAGTGTATAATATATACTTTTTGTGTACCTTTGCACTCGAAATTAATGCTAACTTAAAAAACAAACGCAAATGAAGCACTTTTTACTTACTGCTATGATGTTGCTGTGCTCCGTGATGGGAGCAAAGGCAGAAGTTGATCCGAACTTCTACATCTACATCTGTTTCGGTCAGTCAAACATGGAAGGCAATGCCCAGTGGGAAGCTCAGGATGTAGGCAATGTTGACGAACGTTTCCAAATGCTGGCCACTTGTAATTTCACAAGTCCCAAACGTACACTTGGTAATTGGTATAAGGCTGAGTGCCCTATCGTCAGCCCTGTTGGTAAGCTCGGCCCTTCTGACTATTTCGGTCGTACCATGGTTGAGCGTCTCCCTGACAAAAAGATTGGTGTGATTGCTGTTGCTATGGGTGGTAGTCCTATCGAGATGTTCGACAAGGACCTCTATCTGCAGAAGTACCAGGACAACTATAACGAGTGGTGGGCTCAGATTGCCCGTAACTATTATGGTGAGAACCCTTATGGTCGTATCATCGAGATGGCAAAGAAAGCCCAGGAGGTAGGTGTCATCAAGGGTATCTTGTTGCATCAGGGTGAGTCTAACAATGGTGACGAGAAGTGGCCTGGCATGGTGAAGAAGATTTATAAGGACATGCTGAAAGACTTAGGCCTTCGTGCAGCTGATGTGCATATCTATGTCGGCGAGACGGAATATGAGGACCAAGGTGGTGGTTGCTCATGGCATAATCATGTTGTCGCTAAGATTCCTGAAGTCATTCCTACTGGTCATGTAGTCTCTGCCGAGGGTATTCCTGGTAATGGTACTGACCCCTGGCACTTCTCTGCAGCAGGCTATCGCACCTTCGGCAAGCGCTATGCTGAGAAAGTTCTGGAGGTAATGAACAATCCTGATGAGTACAACAAGTTCCTGACTGTTGACGAGCGCTACACAAATTTGGAAGAACTCGCTGGTAAGGCATTCGCCATCGTTAACGAGTCAGAGGTGAAGGCTTTCTTTGGCCCCAATGGTACAGAACTTGGTTTCGACAAGTACAGCAAGGCATTCGATGAATTCATGAATGACGGCTACCAGTTCAAGTTGGCTAAGGTCGGAAAGGGTCGTGGTATCAAGCTCGTTACCCCTGAAGGCGCAGACTACGAGGTAGATGATAAAGGTACTAGAGCCTATCTGAACTCACAAGCAGTTACTGGCACCTGCTGCTTCCTCAATGGACTTGGCCCGAGTGGTCAGAGAGGTTATGAGATTCAGGATGGTGCTCAGTGGGATCTCCAATATGTGGAAGGCAAGGGCTGGGCTGTCAAGAATGTGGGCACAGGCAAGTACCTCAAGGATGCAGCACATCCCGCTATGTTCGATGAGCCAACCTACTTTACCTTCTGCACGTTGAAGGAGACTAATGTAGACCCCTCTGGTATTCAGGAGGTAAGAGTTCAGAAGTCACTAGCTAAGACTGGTGTCTATACCCTTGATGGTCGTCGTGTAAACGCTGAAAACCTCCGTCCAGGACTGTATATTATGAATGGTAAGAAGATTGTTATAAAGTGAGATGTAACATTTGTTACATTTCGCAAAGTCCGCGACACATGACGTAAGGTCGGTGTCGCGGATTTTTTGTACCTTTGCAGGGTAAAACCATACTAACTAACCAATTATTATATTGAGTGAAATGAAAAAACTGTTTCTGTTGATGCCGCTGATGGCATTATTGGTGGGCTGCGCTTGCGATGAAGAGGAAGCGCTGAGCCCCGTATTGACCGTTGAAGGTGGTCAAATCCAAGGTGTGCAGGCTGAGATTCCTGGTGTGTACGCATTCAAGGGCATTCCTTATGCAGCTGCACCTATTGGCGACCTGCGTTGGCGTGAACCACAGCCCGTTGAGGCTTGGGATAGCGTCAAAGTGTGTGACAAGTTCGGTCATCCTGGCTATCAGGCTGTCCACTATCCCGGTTTCTATACCTCAGAGTGGGGTTACGGTGATGAGGCTCCTTACAGCGAAGACTGTTTGTATCTGAACGTATGGACCAAGGCTCCTGGTCAGGCAGACAAAAAGTTGCCCGTAGCCCTGTGGATACATGGCGGTGGCTATCGTGAAGGATGGGGCTCAGAACCAGAATTCGACGGACAAGAGTGGGCGTCGAAGGATGTTGTGCTTGTTACCATCAACTACCGCCTGGGTATCTTTGGTTTCATGACCTATCCAGAGCTGTCTGCTGAGAGTCCCAATCACGTCAGTGGTAACTATGGTATCCTCGATCAGATACAGTCGCTGAAATGGGTGAAGGAGAATATTTCCCAGTTCGGTGGCGACCCCAATAATGTGACTATCTTCGGACAGAGTGCTGGTGCTGGTAGTGTCCGTACCCTCTGTGAGAGTCCACTGGCTCGCGGTCTTTTCCACAAAGCCGTCATTATGAGTGGTGGTGGTATTAACATTCCAGCCAAGGATGGTGAGGAGGCTAAACCCGCTACTCCTGTGAATAAGTTCTTTACCTATAACCCCACACTTGCTGAGAGTGAGGCAGAGACTAAGAAAGTGATGGACTGGGCTGGACTGACCGACCTGAAAGCCCTGCGTGCTGCCTCTACGGAGATACTCTATACTATTCCCCAGCTGTATAATATGGTGAACAAGAGCGATGTGTTCGTCATGCAGCGTCCCATTGTCGATGGCTACGTGTCGCTGAAGAGTTTTGATGCCGCTACGCGTGAAGGAACCATTGCTGATGTGCCCTATATGATAGGTTACACACTGAACGATATGGGTTCGATGGGACCTGGTATTGCTGAGTTCTGTAAGGTTCGTCAAAGTCAGGGCGCTCAGGCTTGGGCCTATGAGTTCTGTCGTAAGTTGCCTGACGACGGTAAGCATCCTGCTATCACTAATCGCTTGAAGGGAGCCTTCCATAGTAGCGACTTGTGGTTTGTCTTCAAGTCGTTGAAGCACTGCTGGCGTCCTTGGACGCAGGGCGACTGGGACCTGTCAGAGAAGATGCTTGCTGCTTGGACCAACTTCGCCAAGTACAGCAATCCTAATGGAGAGTCAGTTGCTAACGGCGAACAGCAAACAACTAATATTGGCTGGGAACCCTGCACCACAGAGAAACCTTACTTCATGCGATTCAAATTGGATGATAAGGATGCTGAAGCCTCTGACATGGGAGAGTTCCTGGTTGACGAGATGCCTAAATAATTACTATAACACACAAAACGAAGAATAAGACTATGAAAAAACTGACCTTGTTTTCCCTTTTTGCCCTGTTGCCGATGGCAATGGTGGCACAGCCCCGCTGCAATGCTGACGGGACAGTAACCTTTCAGTACAAGAACGAGAATGCCAAGAACGTGCAGGTTGACGTGCAGTTTGCTGGACGTAAGGATATGACGCGAGGTGCTGATGGTTTGTGGACAGTAACTCTTGGCCCTGCTGCCCCTGACATGTATCCCTACTGTTTTATTGTCGACGGTGTTAGTGTGATGGACCCAGAAAATCCGCAGTACTTCCCCAATGAAGGCTTTAAGAACAGTCTGCTGGAGATACCTGCTCGCGACAAAAACGGTGCACTTCCTCATGATATTACCAATGTGTCGCATGGTAGGGTAGAGTATGTCAACTACTACTCGAAGGCCATTGGCGCTACCAACCATGCAGTAGTGTATCTGCCACCGACCTATATGCGTGACTACCAGAAGCGCTACCCAGTGTTCTACCTTATCAGTGGTACCACCGATACTGAAGAGGTGTACTACAAGGTAGGTCGTGTGAACTATATCATGGACAACCTGCTGGCTGCTGGTCAGGCTAAGGAGATGATTGTGGTGATGCCATACGGTAACCCCATGAAGCTGAAGAAGCAGGATGGACCCGTGACGGCCATGAAGTTCGGTGGTGATCCCTTCAGCCAAGACCTCATCAACGACCTGATGCCATATATTGAGAAGAACTATCGTACCAAGAACGAACGCGACAGTCGTGCTATTGGTGGCTTCTCGCGTGGTGGCAACCAGGCACTGTTTAATGGCCTGTCGAACCTTGACAAGTTCTCTTACCTGTGCTCCTATAGCTCATTCACATCGACAGACATTCCCAATGTCTACGATCAGGCTGAGGATACCAATAAGAAGATCCGTCTGTTCTGGTTGGGCGTCGGTACTGACGACTTCCTCTATGGCAATGCCCGTGACTATATGGAGTTCCTCGACAAGAAAGGCATTCGTACTGTCAAGGAGTTTACCAACGACAAGTTCGGACATACATGGATGAATGCCAAGTATTTCTTGGCTAAGACGCTCCCCTTGCTCTTTAACAAGAAGGCTGCAGAGAATGCTATGAAGAACGGACAGCCTGCTCCTGCCAAGACCGGCAAGGAACAGCAGTTCACCCCAGGTGTGATGGCTCGTCTCTTCCCCAAACCTATCATTTCGCCAGAGTACACGGAGCAAGGCATCATTTTCCGTTTCAAAGCTCCAGAAGCTCAGAAGGTGGAGTTGGCTTGTGAGATATCACCAGAGAATATTGCCTTGCAGCGCGACTCTGATGGTGTTTGGACAACGACACTCACCGATTTCCTTTTTGAGACGTTCAAATACTGCTTTGTTGTTGACGGAACGCCGGTGGCAGACCCCAACAATATGTATCTCTCGCCTGATCAAGGGTTTAAGTATAGCATCTGCGACAATCCTGCCTCACCGTTTAATTTCGCCTCACAGGGTGATATCCCTCATGGTCGTATAGCCTACGAGCTGGATCGTGGTGAGGCGTGGTACACCTCTGCTATGCCACAGCAGGGTCAGGGTATGATGACAATGCCTGTTATGATACAGCTAATACCTGGCGAGGGTGATACGATGGAGAGTTGGTTTAAGGTGGGTGGTGCTGCTGCCATCGTCGACCGTTTATTGGCCGATGGTAATACCAAACCATGCATCCTGACCACTAGCAACCTCGACTTTATGCAGGGTCAGGGGATGCCTCAGATGCCAGGCTTCAGGGTGCGCACGCTGCGTGCTGACGACTATCCCACATGGAGTCAGCGCCGTAGAGCCCTTTTCAAACTGCTGGTAGCCATCGGTAAGGAACCGGCTCCACAGATGCCTGCCTTTGGCGGCTTTGGTGGTGGCTTCGGCGGAGGCGGAGGCTTTGGTGGCGGTGGCTTCCAAGGGAATGAATAATGGAAAACAATAATAACATGAAATTCAGAACAAGTAATCAATCACTTATTTCTTTCAATAAAACATTTCTCATGGCCGGCGTCCTGCTGGCCATGAGTTCGCAGTCTATATCAGCCGAAGAGCGTACCATTGACATCAGTGGTTATAATACATCATCGAGCTATAAGTCGTATAGTACTTCAGTTTCTATTCCTGCTACTGACATCGTCAACGTGAAGATGGCACGCTACTGCTATTTCAGTTCAACCGTAACAGGCAAGGGACTTTTAAATTTCTATGCTGGTGGTGAACGCTGCTATCTGGGAACCAAGAGTGGAGCAAAGTGGGCAGATCTCACAAACTTTACAGGAGATATTCATGTCTATCCCTACCCAGAGAACGTTCCAGAAGGTTCTGCTATGCCAGGTTTCTTTGGCGTCATCCTTGCCCATGGTGGTAAATCATCCTCGCCTGAGAATGCCCAGGATGATGTTGCTTCTGGCAAGGTCAATAAGACCATGCAGAACAATCGCGTCATATTGCATGAGGGTGCTACCATTGCTTGCGAGGCCAATACCGCTGGTGCTGGTTTCCGCATCGGTGAGTTGCAGATGGAGGCAGGCTCTACTTTATACGGATATATGAAGGATAAACGTGCTGGCTATTATCTTTTAGGTTGTATGAATACTGATGCTACTTTAGCGGGAACCATCATCCCGTCGAAGGACTACGAAAATACGCCTTTGAGTATCATCAAGGAGGGTACTGGTACTTATTCTATTACGGGTAACAACAACTACCTGAGTGGTGCCTTGCGTATTCTGCAGGGTAGGGTACTTGTCATGAACGACCGTGCTGAGGCTGAGAGTCTGCAGTTGCGTGGTGCTTTGGGTGCCAAGCCCAATGCTACGGAAGCTATTGCCTACGTCTTCAGCAAGGGCGTGCTGGGGGGTACGGGAAGCATTGGTGGAATGGTCGATAACTACGGAACCATCGAACCCGGTGCTGACGGTATCGGTGTGCTGACGCTGAAGAACTATGCTGAAGAAAAGGATGCGAACCTCACCCTCCATCCCTTATCACGTCTGCACTTCAAGGTGGCTGCAACAGATAGCTACGACCAGTTGCTGGTTGATGGTATGCTGAACTATAGTAATATCCAGGAAGACTTCGTAACAAGTGAAAAAATGCCTATCATCGAGATGACAGTCGAACAGACTGCCTATCTGCCCATCGGTACGGAGTATCGCGTGTTGACGACCAATGGTAAAACTGGCGACTGGCATTTCGACGTGCGTGCTAACAAATACACATGGGTAGTCGAGGAACGTGAAGAGAATGGGAAACAGGTTTTCGTACTGCGCTTGGAGTCCTATAACGACATGGAGACAATTGACAATCCTGACGATCCTGATGAGGCTGACGATCCTATCTATACGATGGGTGCTTTCTATGACGATGGCATCGACGATGCTGCCGACAAAAATTCACTGCGCTACTATGCTGACAAGAACGAGAAGTCTATCGGTGTGGCGCTGTGCACCTATAAGGGACTGTCTAGTGACCGTGAAGCAGCTGCTAAGCAGTTTAACATGATGGTCTGCGAGAACGAGATGAAGTTCGACGCCTTGGAACCTTCACGCAACAATTTCTCATTTGGCAGTGCCGACAACTTGGTAACTCTTGCCCAGCAGAACGATATGGCTATCCGCGGTCACTGCCTAGTATGGCACAATCAGTTGCCTACCTGGGTGTCGTCTGACGGAAAGAAGAACGACAAGAACTGGACCCGTGAGGAGGCCTTGGAAATCATGAAGAACCATATCACCAAGGTGATGCAGCACTATAAAGGTAAGGTGCGCGAGTGGGATGTCGTCAACGAGTGTTTGGATGATGACCAGACAACTGTTCGCAGCAATCCTAACAGCTACGACCTGCGCCAGCAGAGTGTCTGGCAGCGTGCCATTGGTGATGACTATATCGAGTTGGCTTTCCAATATGCGCACGAAGCTGACCCTGATGCAGAACTCTACCTCAACGACTATGGCGTAGAACTGCAGGGTAAGGCGAAATCGCTGGCTTTCTATAATCTGGCTGTCAGCCTGAAGAACAAAGGTGTGCCCATCCACGGTGTTGGCCTGCAATGTCACTTCTCTGTTGGTGAGGTTGATGGTGTGAAACTGAACCGTACCATCAAACGCTTTGCTGAGGTAGGTCTGAAATGTATCATCACTGAGTTGGATATGGGTGTTTCCTCTACCTCTTCTGCCGATTTGGAGGAGCAGGCTCGTATGTACCGTATGATTACTGACATCGTATTGAACAATGATAACTGTCCCAGCATGGTTATTTGGGGTATCAAAGATAACGACAGTTGGCGCACGAACTCCAATCCGTTGCTTTATGATTCAGGTATGGGTAAGAAACCCGCTTGGTATGCCGTGCGCTCTGCCCTGCGCCACCGCACGCTGGCTTCTGGTATTGGTGCGATTTGTCGCGATGGAATCACGACGCACAGTACGGTCTATACTCTCGATGGCCGCCGCGTGAGTGCAGAAAACCTACAGCCTGGTCTGTATATCCAGAATGGACGAAAAGTTGTCGTAAAATAAATAGTTCCTTATTAACGTTATAGTTGTAAATAACAAGAAAAACAATAATTATGAAGAAGATTCTCTTATCAGTATGTATGCTGTGTATGGCTGCAGCAGCTATGGCACAGGCTGACGCCTTGAAGTCGAAGATTGTTGAAGATGGTGGTCAGGGCCCTTATAAGGCCATCATGACCGAGGTACCAGGTTTGCAGGCTCATACCGTATTTGCGCCGCAGGACCTGTCGAAGTTTGACAAGAAAAACCCACTGCCCGTCCTTGTCTGGGGTAACGGTGCTTGCACCAATTCTCCTTGGGAGCACTATAAGTTCCTCAACGAGATTGCCAGCTATGGCTTCATCGTTGTGGCTACTGGCTATATCCCTATGGAGGAAGAACCCTATCGCGGTCCGATGTCTACCACCCAGCAGCAGATAGAGAGCATTGACTGGGTGTTCGCACAGAATCAGGACAAGAACTCACCATATTATAATAAGATAGACACCAAGCATATCTGTCTTTCGGGTATGTCGTGTGGTGGTCTGCAGACGCTGTTCAACTGTGCTGACCCGCGTGTCTCAGCGCTGATGATTTGCAATAGTGGACTGTTCAATCGCCAGAATGCTAATCAGGCTGTTGGTGGTATGCCTATGCCTCCCAAGGAGAAGCTGAAGGAGATTCACACGCCCATCATGTACCTGTTGGGTGGCAAGACAGATATCGCTTATGAGAACGGTATGGACGACTTCCACCGCATAGATCACGTCCCCGCTTGTGCTTGTAACTTCCCCGTAGGTCACGGTGGAACCTATCGCCAGCCTCACGGTGGTGAGTTTGGCGTGGTAGCACTGGCTTGGCTGCAGTGGCAGTTGAAGGGTGATAAACAGGCTGCTAAGATGTTCCGTGGCAATGACTGTGAACTGTCAAAGCGTAAGGATTGGACTATTGAAAAGAATGTTTTATTTGACAAATAAATGAGAGGATTTATTATGACGTGCATGACCGCACTAATAGCAGGCTGCCAGTCGGCTCCCGATATGGATGTCGAGCAGCAAGTTGACGCGCTGTATCAGAAGATGCCGCAAGAGGAGCGTATCGCCCAGTTGAAGAGTATGTATATGGATGAGCTCTTCGATGAGCAGGGCCAGTTAGATACCGTGAAGTGTCGTGAACTGATACCCTTTGGTATTGGTCACTTCTCACAGTTTGCTCTACAGAAACCACGCGATCCGAATGTGGTGCGCGATATGGTGGCTGCTGTGCAGAAATGGCTGATGGAGAATACTCCCAATGGTATCCCTGCACTCTTCCATGAGGAAGTTTTGTCAGGTATAAATACGCAGGGTTCTACTATTTATCCACAACAGATAGGCCAGGCATGTTCATTTAATCCTGAACTGGCGGAGTTGAAGACGCGCCAGACGGCTACCCAGATGCGTAAGATGGGTGGCATCCTGTCGCTGTCGCCGATGGTTGACGTGTGTCGTAATCCCTCGTTTAACCGCTTGGAAGAGTCGTATGGTGAGGATGGCTACTTGTCAGCAGTGATGGGTACCGCTTTCGTCAAGGGCTTACAGCAGGGCGACCTGCGTAAAGGTGTCGGTGCCTGTTCGAAACACTACCTTGGCTATGGCGGTGGTGGCGATGCCGACGAGAAAGAGCTGATGGAAGAAATCCTGTTGCCTCACGAGACGATGATTCGTGTGGCTGGCAGTCGTGCCCTCATGCCTGGCTATCATGCCATGAAGGGTAACAAACTGACCTGTGTGGCTGACAGTACCATACTCAATGATATCTTGCGTGGCTATCTCGGTTTCGACGGTATGGTAGTTAGCGACTATACTGCTATCGACCAGCTTCCTGTGCCCGATGGTTTCCCTGATGGGGAGAAGGGTTGGAATACCTTGCAGAAAGCTGTTGCGGCCATCAATGCAGGTAACGATGTTGATTTCCCCTTCGGTGCCAACTACCAGTATCTGCAGGAGGCCCTCGATTCTGGTCTCGTTGCACCACAGACTTTTGAGCGTGCTGTGAAGAACGTGCTGCGCTATAAGTTCCGTGCAGGACTGTTCGATAAGAAACCGTATCTGTATAGCACAGAGAAAATCGTTCTCGACACCCCAGAGGAGCGTAAGACGGCCTACGACATCGCTACCCAGTCAGTAGTGTTGTTGCAGAACGATTCTAACCTCTTACCTCTCAACTCTCAATCACCTCAGAAGATTCTGGTCACTGGTCCTAATGCCAACTCCATGTGGGCGATGTGTGGCGACTATTCGTTCCCGTCTATGACGTTCTTCTGGAAGAAGATGGAGGAGGATCTCGACCATCCGCATGTCATCACGTTGTTGGAGGGTCTCAAGAACCATAAGCCCGACAGCATCGACATCGTTTATTCGCGTGGTTGCGACTGGACGGAAGAGATTGAGACGAAGTTCTCGCATGTCGGCGACAAGCGTTCGTGGGAATATCCTTTGCTGCATCGAAAGGTGAATTCTGGTGAGACAGCCAACAAGGAAGAGGCACTGGCTATGGCCGACTCTGCCGATGTCATCATCGCTGCGATGGGTGAGAACGTCATGCTCTGTGGTGAGAACCGCGACCGTCAGGGATTGCGCCTGCCGGGTAAGCAGCAGGAATATGTGGAGGCACTGCTGGCTACGGGTAAGCCCGTCGTGCTGGTACTCTTTGGTGGTCGTGCACAGGTCATTGGCGACCTTGCTGAGCGTTGCGCTGCCGTCATCCAGGCATGGTATCCTGGTGAGGAGGGTGGTAATGCTGTGGCAGACATCCTCTATGGCATCGTCTCTCCCTCTGCCAAGCTCTCTGTCAGCTATCCCAAGGAAGAAATCTATACGCCTATCTGCTATAACTATCCAAATAGTAAATTGTCCAATAGTCAAATTCAATGGCCTTTCGGCTATGGCTTGACCTATACCACTTTCGAGTATAAGCACCTGCTGATGGACCAGTCGGCACGTGTCAGCACAGATTACGTCAAGGTGCAGTTCGAGGTGAAGAATACGGGTAAGGTAGCAGCTACAGAGATAGCACAGGTCTATCTGTCGCCTACAGCCGATGACCAACCGATGAAGCCTATCCAGTTGCAGGGCTTTGCCCGTGTGGAACTGGAGCCAGGACAGACCAAGCGCGTAGAGATGAAACTCTATACCGACCAGTTCGGCTACTACTCTCACGAGGGTCAGCGCCAATGGAACGTACAGCCTGGCACCTATACTGTGAAGGTGGGTGCTTCGTCGGCTGATATCCGGCTGGAACAAGACATCACGCTGAAGGGTGAGAAGATTACCAAGCCTTTGCGTGACCACTACTTCTCAGACGTGGAGGTTACCGACTGACTTCTTTAACTCCTTTAACTTCTTTAACTCCTTTAACTACATATATTTTATAAACAATCTTCAAAACAACACACAACTATGAAAAAGACAGTATTGACCTTGCTGGCGCTGTTGGCTCTGACCACAGCGTCGGCCCAAGAGAGTAAGACACCACTTGTCTATGACGTAGAGAATACGGGTAGCAAGTTTGCAGCACCCGTGATGCCTGCTGCTGACCAGTTGCCCATTATCCGCGACCTGCCCGATGCCTTGGAAGGTGTCAAGAAATTCAAGAACTGGTCGAAGCGTCGTAGTGATATTGGTCATATGATTCAGCACTATGGCATCGGTACCAAACCCGCTGTGAAGGCCAGTCAGGTGAAGGCCCACATGGACGGCGATACACTCGTTGTCGATGTTACCGTTGGTCAGGAGGTGCTGACGCTGAAATCCCATATCCGCTATCCGAAGACGGGTCAGGCTCCCTATGCGCTGATGATTGGTACTGACATGATAGCGCTGCCTCGTCAGCTCTTCGATGACCGACCGATTGCTACTGCTACCTTCGTCTCGGCGCAGGTCAATGACTATAAACAGTTTGGCAAGCATCATGATCGTGGTGAGCATCACTTCGACCGCCTGTATCCTGCTCTCAAAGACAATGGCGCCTATAGTGAGTGGGCATGGGGTATGAGCCGCCTGATTGACGGTCTGCAGCAACTGGGGCCTAAGGTTACGAAGATTGACACGAAGCATATCGGTGTGACGGGTTGTTCCTATGCTGGTAAGATGGCCCTCTATTGTGGTGCCTTCGACGAACGCATCGCCCTCGTCATTGCCCAGGAGCCTGGTGGCGGTGGTGCTGCCGCTTGGCGTAAGTCGCACGAGTTCACACTGGCAGGTAAGAATCTGGAGGATATCGACAAGACCGACTACCACTGGTTCTTGGAGAGTCAGAAGGAGAACTTCCACGGCGATAGCGTCTATCGTCTGCCTTACGACCAGCACGAGCTCTGTGCGATGGTTTGTCCACGTGCCCTTCTGCTGTTGGGTAATCCTGATTATGAGTGGTTGGCCGATGGCTCCATGCTGTCTTCTGCTGAGGCTGCCAAGAAGGTGTGGGAGCACTTCGGCATCGGCGACCGTATGGGTTGGAGTATTGTTGGCAAACATGGCCATTGCCGCTTGCCAGAGACGCAGTACCCTGAGGTGCAGGCTTTTATCGACCGCTTCCTCTTAGGTCGTGATGTAAAGACCAACGACATCAAGAGAGTCGAAGATCTGACCGTCTCGACCACATGGACGGCGCCTGCTGACTGGTTTAAGACCGATACCATTACCATCAAAGGCCGCATTGAAGGCTACGATGCTGAGCAGTTCGGCTTTACGTCTATGGAGTGCTACTTCGAGGATGTTTTCAACAAGGACGCCTCGACCATCGTTCTTGAGATTGCGCCTGACGGCACGTTCTGCAAGAAGTTCAAGGCCAGCTATCCCGTTAAGCAGAATTTCCATTCCAACAACTCGAATAATGGCTTCCACATGATTCCATTCTTCGCCCGTCCTGGTGAGACCATTGACATCACAGTCCGCAAGGATGCCAACGGAGAATACCAATGCATCTATAACAACGGTAGCAGTCGTGACGCCCAGCATTGGCTCCGCGATTACGACTTGTTCGATAGTATTACCAGACCGCTTCATCTCTTCAAGGGCACTCTCGCCGAGGCTAACAAAAAAGCCGACGAGGTGTGGCAGAACCTGACGAACTGTTTGCAGGATGAGAATCGCCGCAAGCAATATTCACCCATGGAGATGCAGTTGGCGCAGGCCGATGCGCAGGTGTGCTTTGGCTATGCGGTGATGGACTATTTCATGTATCGTAATTCCGATCTGACAAAGCAGGTGGTGCGCAATGGTGGTTACTCCGTGGAGATAACCGACAGCGTGGAGTGGAAGGGAATTCGCGATGAGAAAAACTATACGGCGCTGCATCGCATCGATTTCAATAATCCCCTGATGTTTGCCAGTTGCGACTTCCCCATGCTGCTCAACCGCATCCAGTTTGCTAAGCCTGTGCGCGAACGTCAGCTTGAAGATATCCTCGACGAGGACGGCAGCTATGAAAATACGGTGGCGAATGCCCTGAAAGTACTGAACAATGGCTATGCTGGACTGCGCGACCTGATGGGGACAAAGATTAACAACCTCATGGCGCAGATATGTAAATATAAGGATATGCTCAACGACTTCAACACTTGGCGCAACAACGAGAATGATATTCCCAACATCCTTGCTGACACCACGATGACAGAAGAAGAACGCAAGCAAGGAGTGGAAGAGCTCCCTATACTCAGCAAGATGTACCCACCATACCTCGCCACACTCACCAATCCCTATATCCATCAGAAGGCGGAGCAATATTATGCCTATAAGATGTCGCAAAAGGACCTTGCCATACCATTGCCCAACGCTCCGATGGCTGACCTTATCCACAAGCTCACGGCCAAGTATCCTGGTAAGTTCCTAATGATTGACTTCTGGGGTATGGGCTGTGGCCCCTGTCGTTCGGCCATTCAGAGCAGCAAGCAGAAGCGTGCCGAGATTGCCAAGCGCAATGACATCAAGCTCGTCTTCATTGCTGGCGAACACACCACAGAGGGTAGTGATGCCTATAAGAAATATGTCGCTGAATGGTTGGCTGATGAAGAGACCGTCTGTCTCACCAACCAAGACTATGCCCGCCTGCAGGAGCTCTTCGGCTTCAATGGCATCCCTCACTACGAGACCATCACTCCCGAAGGCTATCGCGTTCGTGACGACCTCCGCATCAGCAACTTCTATAACTTCGACTACGACCTCCAAAGACTGAAGGAGAAACTGAAATAACAGAAAAAATCAGGATTCCAACTTAATGTTTCGAAGTCTTCTGCGTATTATAGTTGTATGACACGTCCAGAATTCGAACATATTGCTGCGCAGTTGCGCCAGAGGGTACTGAAAGTCGGCCTCGACTTCTTCGGCAACAAAGAGGATGCTGAAGATGCAACACAGGAGACGATGGTACAGCTCTGGCGCTATTGCGAACATATCGATGCTGAACGTAATGTAGAGGCGCTGGCTGTCAAGGTGGCCAAGAACTGTTGCGTCAGTATGTATCGAAGACAACAGCGACAGGCTAATGTTGTCAATATCGACCAACAAACACTCAAACAGCAGGAATCCAGCAACTCACCACAAGAACAGTTAGAGGCAAAAGATACGCAACGGATGCTTTCAGAAGCACTTGACCTGCTGAAGCCTCGAGAACGCCAACTCTTCGAGATGCGACAGATAGAGAGTCTCTCGGTAGAGGAAGTCTCTGGACAGACGGGCATTCCCAAAACCTCTGTCATCGCGATGGTCTCAGCAGCACGAAAGAAAGTATTTACAGAACTAACAAGGAGGATGAAGCAATGACAAACAACGATATACAGCAACTGATAGACAAGTATCTCAATGGCGAGACTTCGCCAGCGGAGGAGCAACAACTGGCTTTGGAACTTTCCCAATATCAGGAGATACCTGAAGAGTGGCATGCTGTCCGTCTGATGCTGGGTGAATTGGCGATTGGCGAAGCAGAATACGATGCCATCATCAAGCAGCGCAGTCGCAAACCCTCTGCTCTCCTCATTGCCCTGCGGGTTATCCTCTCTACGGCTGCAATCTATCTGGTAGGTCTCTTCTTCTGGCTGCAAACAGAACCAACAGCTAAGATAGAGACAGCATATAATAATAAAGTAGAGCAAACTCAGCCTACGCCCCAACCCTCATACTGCACAGAAGGTACACCCCGGGAAATCCTGATGTGCTATATGGAACGACGCAAGGCTCAACCTCATATTTATCAACAATTAAAACAGAAGCTTTATGAAAACCAATAGATTCTTTATCATCGTGGCAGCTGCAGCGCTGCTGATGACCTCATGCAGCAATCGTGACGAGCGTATGCTCACCATCATCAACGAAGATGGTAGTTGCAGTCGTGAGATGTCGTTCCACCCTGTCCGAGAAGACGTGATGGCTCCACTCAATAAGACCATTCAGACCCACGGCTTGTACTACAACACCGACTGGGAGCGCACCTGGTCAGTCATGGGCGACTCTGTCCGCCATGCATGTCCTATGACACAGCAGCAATGGGACAGTCTGCAGAATGTATTTGCTGACCAGAATGTACCCGATAAGATTCTGATGCACCTCAAGCGCCAGTATCAGAATGTCAACGAGATGAGCGACTCGCTCACCCAAGCTGTCCGCCATCTATTCAAGGCCACAGCATCGCTCGACAAGCACTTCAAGTGGTTCTATACCGATTACACCTATAAGGAGACGCTTGCCATCACGGAGATCAACCAGATATTCCCTGTCCCCTTAGACCGTTTTGTCAGTGCCGACTCCGCATCCTATTGGTTTACAGGTGAGCCCAACCTTGCTGAAGGTCTCACAGGTGCAGAGCAGAAAGAGATGCTAGACGATATCGAAGCGAGAATCAGTCAGTGGTTCTGTGCCTGCACCATATCCAATATTTATGCTCATGTCTGGCTAAACTATGACGAGGTAAAGAATCCACCTGTCAGCAAGGAGCAGTTTTTGGCCTTAAAGGATTCCGTCGTCATGTCACCCGCCGTGCGTGACCTCAATCTGTTCGGCAATATCAGCCAGGTCAGCAACATCCTCAAGGACTTCTATCAGTCCGATGCCTATACCCCGCTGTTTAGCGACAGCACCAAATGGGAACGCCTGCTCGAAATAAAGTACAAGGACTATGACAATCTTGTCATGATGAAGCCCATGCTGGACTATGTGATGCCTGGTAAGGTCATCGACGCTGGCAATGGCGTAGTAGAAGGCAACGTGGTTCGCTATAAGTTCTCTGGTGAACGATTGATTCCTCACCCCTACGATGTGGCTATCACTTCACGTGTCACCAACGTCTGGGCATTCATCGTAACGTTCCTTGTTATCATCCTTGCTATCGCTAGCTTCTTCTATTACAGGAAATGAGGGTTTGTATCTATGATGCAAAGATACAAAATTTTTCCGACATGAGCAAATTTTCATGCAGAAACTTACTGCATATCGTCTCAAGCGTCTCAAGCGCCTCAAACGTCTTAGCGTCTTTTTTCGAAAACATAGAGACGCAGAGGAATAGATAGTTAATATATATTAATTATATTATTTATTATATATAAGGTTCGCGAGGCTTTGGTGTTGTGACCGACCAGTTATGTGCGTTTGCAGAAAAACATGAAAAGACGTTTGAGGCGGTTGAGGCGCCTCGGGAATTCTGACGAGCACCGCGCAAGTCTTTACATTTTTTAACTAAACGTTCACTGGCAATAACTTGTCGCCATGCGGTTTATTTTGTAACTTTGTATCGTCAAAATCAAGGTAGTCTCACGGCGCCACGAGAC
The DNA here is from genome assembly GCA_900316265.1 of uncultured Prevotellaceae bacterium. GTDB lineage: Bacteria > Bacteroidota > Bacteroidia > Bacteroidales > Bacteroidaceae > Prevotella. Next base: position 37,574 of record ONCH01000002.1, read on the forward strand.
AGCCTGATAGCGATGCGTATAAGCCTGATACGGCGACATATCAGCCTAGTACGGAGTGCTTACCAGCCTAATAACGAGGCAGAAACGAGATAAGGGGAATGAGGATGCTAAAGACTAAAGTAAAGTTAAATCAACGGTGATGGGTGAGAATTCTGCGAGGAATTGACGACAATGAATGTTAAAACAATGTCTGGGCTTGCTGCTTTCGAAAAGGAATTGCTAACTTTGTAGAAAATTGTATGATGATATGATGAAGAGACTAACTATATCAATCTTATTACTTGCCTTCGTGACATTCGCTGGCTATGCCATTGACAACAGCCACTTCCAGCCAGGTACTGCAGTATTGAAAGGGCGCATCCTGAACAAACCCGCAGACGAGTGGAATATCCTTTCGGTAGTTATTTACAACGTGTTTACAGATGAGGAGGAGCAGGTCCTCGCGATTCCTGTTGCTGCCGATGGCTCGTTTGAGAGTCGTATTCCTCTGCCATACTCCCAAAGCATCAAGGTGCGGGATGTGGACTTTATGTTCCTGGCTGTTGGCGACACCTTGGAGATGACGAAGGACGCGAAGCTGGAGGATGAAGAAGGGGTGACATTCGTTGGGAATACCATCAGTGCTAATATCAACCGACTATGGCCGAAACTAAGGAAACACTACTTTGGTGAGGGCAACTTATTCACCAAAGGACTGACAAGAGAGGAAATCCCTGCTTGGAAGAAACAGATGGTGAAACAGCTGGATAGCGTGATTGCCGACATTGAGGGCGACCGCCTGCCCCTGCCTGCTGGTACGAGTGCTTTCGAGAAAGAGCTGCTTGCAGTCAATCTGCTGAGCGAGCCTTTCATGGCCATCATGGAAAACTATCGCTACAACATGACCACAGGCCCCCTTTACAATATTAATAAAGATGAGTTGAGCGAATATTATGATTTCCTGGCTGATCGCGAGCAGTGGCTACTGGATAACCCCGCTATGCTGTTTGTTATCTCAACGCCATCAACCTTTATCAATCGCATAAGAAACTACACCATGATTGATATCCACTTCGCACCCAAAGTGGCTGGAGAGAGCAAGGCGGCCTATTACCAGCGGGTGTCGCAAATCGTCACAGAGCGTTATGGCCTGAAGAATATTGGTTTCATGCAACAGTTGATACTCTCTCAGGATGTATTCTACGAAGACCGTATGAATGAAGAGTCCGACCCTGACGTCCTGGCGGAGTATTTCGCAGGCATCATTCCACTCATCAGCAATCCCATTGTGGCCCAACACGCCCTTGACCGCTATCGCCAGTATGTCAAGCAGCGCGAAGGCAAAGCCATTGAAACTGCTACTGCGATGCCTGAGGCTGATGCTGTCTTCCAACGCATCATCGAGCCATACAGGGGCAATACGCTCTTCATCCATTTCTGGGGAATGACTTGCAAACCTTGTCGAGCAGAAATGCTGGGGGAACGCGAGAAGGTGGAACAAATGAAAGACCAACCCGTCCGTTTCCTCTACATCTGCGACGAGAAGGAGAGTCCGCGTGAACGCACGGAGAAATGGCTGAACGAGAATAACATCAAGGGCGAACACATCTTCCTGAAACACGAAGAATGGCTCCTGCTGAATGCCAAACTACAGTTCAACGCCACGCCTTTCAGCATCGTCGTTGACAGCGCTGGTAACATCAAACCATAATTTTTTTAATACTATTGCAATGTTTCTTTCATTTTCTGCGTATATATAGGTAGAGAATGCAACGCCACACTCTGACCTGGGTCAGAGAACAGACAATCATGACCGATACAGAGACACACCTGATAGAGGGGTTGTGCAAGCAAGACCCTAAAGCCCAGCAGCAGATGCTCGACCAATATGGCCGTGACGTCTATGCGCAGGTGATGCGACTCATCCCTGTGCAGGAGAATGCTGAGGAGGTGTATCAGGATGTCTTCATCAAGGTCTTCCAGAACATCGGGAAGTATGATGCGGAGCGGTCGTCGCTGAGGACGTGGATATCACGAATAGCCTATAACGAGTCTATCAGTTTCCTCCGACATAAGGCCTTGCCCGTCATCTACTTCGAAGATAGGGGCCATGAGGCGGAAGCGCTGTCAGACGAAGAGGTGGACGAGACCTTAGGACACGCTAACCAGGAAACGGTACAGCTAATCAGGGCAGCGCTGAAACACCTGCCACCTGAGGAACGAGCGATTATCACGATGTTCTATTATGAGGAGATGAGCCTCAAGGAGATTGCTTACGTCACCGAGTCGCTGCCCACCACAGTAGCCTCGAAGCTGAGCAGAACGAGAAAGAAACTTTGTAAAATCATAAAAATGTTACAGTCATGAACGAGGACAAACTCAAAGCTTTACTACAGCAGGACCAGAGCCTGCGTGACGCCATCCGTCAGGAAGAGGCAGAGCGTCCTCAGATGCCTGCCGACCTCAACGCCAGGGTGATGCAGAAAATGGGTGTTCCCAGTGGTTTTGCCACTGAGTCTGACGGCAAAACCGCCAGAAACAAACGTCGCCGACTCTGGCCCTGGCTAGCTGCAGCCTGTGTGGCAGGCGTGCTGGTGGTGTTACTGATGCCTCCCAGAGAGTCGATGGGTGAGAAGGAGATAGTTGCCAAGGTGGAAAAGAAGGTGGAGAAAAAGAAGGTAGTGAAGCCTGAAACGCCGATAAAGGCATTGCCGGATGCAAAGCCCATCACTCCCGCTAAGCGTCAGAAACTGAAGATGCGCAAGCTGATAGCTCCCTCTACTGCCCCCCAGCAGTTGGTAGCACAGGAAACCGCACCTGTTGAGGCCATAGTGACGGAGCAAGTAGCGCAGGTCAAGACCGTTGCTCAAGCCAAGACCGTTGCTCAGGTCAAACCAAAGACGCTGACAGAGCGCGACATTCCCATCACTCGCCCAGAGAACTACCAATATACACCAGAGGAAATCGCCCTCTTGAAGAAGCAGGCCGACGAAGCCTATCTGAAGTGGGTGGAACTGGAACTGGAGATAGCAAAACATAATCAAGAAAAAACAGCACAAAATTAAAATATTATGAAACGAATTATCGTTATGCTGCTCATTGCTTGCAGCGCCGTCACAACCATTAGCGCCGACTCGTCGGCAGCCCCCCAGAAGAAGCCTGAGATGGTGATTTTCACGCTGAACGCCATTATCCAGAAGTTTGGCCAGAACGAGGGACAGGTATATTCTGTCAATCGCAATCCCAACACAAATATCATCGAGTCGAGCATAAAAATCGTGCCTTTCCGCTGTTCGGCAAACCGCATCCAAAACGACAATGTGATGAATGCTGTGGCCATCAACTTTCCGAAAGAGGAACCTTTGGCATACCAGTTCCTGCATGTTCAGCCAGGCAGCAACGAGTTGTTCTCACTGAAGGTGATAACCAACAACGGCACGAATCAAAGCACGCAGCGTATTCGCACCAATAAAAACCAGGAGATGTGGCTGATGTGCTGCAAGAATCCTGAGAACCCGCAGTTGCGCGACGCTTATGCCATCGTTTGGGAGCATACTGACGAAATAGAAGGTACTATCTATATGATTTCTTCGCTGCGCCCCGATATGTACGAGAAGGCTGCCGAGAGCAGGATGTTTAAGATTGTTGGTCGCGTCGATGAGAATATCAAGGACTCGCTCTACAATATCTATATCGCTGAGTCGCGTGAAGCCCTCTACAATCTTGAAGATCATGAGTATGTAGCTTGTGTTCCTGTGGTCAACAAGCGCTTCGAGTGGCAGACAGAACTTACCAAGCCCTGTGTAGGTCGTCTGCGCTGCATCTTCCCTGACGGTGAGCTCTGCTCTGCATGGATAGACCTCGACTTTGTACCTGGTGAGACTTATAACATTACCGTCCACAACGGCTACTACGATGAAGATAAGGACTACGAGCGTCGTGTAGGTCGCCAGTCGGGTCACAGCCTGATAGAACCCAATGCTGTCAAGGTGGAAGATAGTCAGTCTTTCAAGCCTACAGAGGTTCAGAGGATGCAGTTAGAGCCCATCACGGAGCTTGCAAGGATGAAGATAGAGGAGATAAAGAGCCTCTACCAGCAACTTCGTTCAAAGAATCTCTCTTGGGTGAACAAGGGTGCAGTCTTCGACAACATCACCAAGAAGAACAAGGAGTTGGACAAGCAATTTCAAGATGTCATCAAGGTTGTCAAAGGCATAAAAATGCCCAAGAACGAAGAGTCGAAGGCGTGGAGCGAGCTGTATAAGGAAATCCTGAAATTCTATTCCGAGCAGAACAGAGGCCTTACAGAGATGTCAGGTCAGGGCCAGTTGCCCAAGTCAGCTCAGAAGACTCAGGAAACCGTCAACAAAATTATCCAGAAATACATGAACGAAATGAGTAAAACCCTGCTGCAATAGCAGTCCCCCAACACCAAACTATGAAAAAACTATTATCAACCATTCTGCTCGCCACCATCGTTGTGGCGGGTTTTTCTCAGGATAACGCGAAGAAGAAAGAGAAGAAGACGGAGCTGTATGGCTACATCATCGATACGTTTACCAAAGCTGCCGTACCACAGGACTCGCTGAAGGTCTTTGTGCTGGACACAGACTCCGTGCTGGTCGATACGGCACATGTCTATGGCTACCGTACCTACATGGGTTTCGATAAGACCTACTGGGAGGCTAAGGTGCCTGCGCGCCCAGGTAAATATATCATCAAGGCTACCCACACCGACTACGAGACCACCTACATGGACTACGAGGTGAAGCGCATTGGCAGAAATCGCTATTTCGAACTGCCTGCCCTGCGCATGCACCGCATCCAGCGTAGCAACTACGACAAGGACGGCGGCTCATTGCAGGAGGTGGTGGTGAAGGCCACGAAGGTGAAGATGGTATATAAGGGCGATACCATTATCTATAATGCCGATGCCTTCAACGTTCCTGAGGGCTCGATGCTCGACGGACTCATCAAGCAGTTGCCAGGTGTGGAACTGAAGGACAACGGCGAGATATTCGTCAATGGCAAGAAGATAGAGAACCTGACGCTGAACGGTGCCGACTTCTTCAAGGGCAAGAACAAGATGATGCTGGAGAACCTGCCGTACTATACAGTGAAGAACGTGCAGGTCTATGACAAGCAGACGCCCAAGAGCAAGTTTGAGGGGCACGACGTAGAGCAGAAAGAATATACGATGGACGTGGTGCTGAAGAAGGAGTTCCGCGTGGGTGGTACGGTATATGTTGAGGGTGGTTATGGTACAGACAAACGCTATAAGGGCAAGGGTTTCGGACTGCGCTATTCAGACCATAGCCGTGCGGTGCTCTTTGGCGGTTCGAATAACCTGAACGAGTATATCGACTACGACCGCGAGGGTAATGAGCGTGGACGTACTGAAGCTTCTGGCGACCGCAAGGTACACCAAGTGGGTGGACTATGGACGCTGAACAGCGCAGAGGAGCGTGCCACGAATACGCTGGAGTATAACCTGAAGTGGGAGGACAACCACCAGGAGAGAAATACCCAGTCGGAGAACTTCCTGTCGGGTGCCAGCACCTTCGGACAGAGTGAGAATGTGAACAACAGTCGACCGTTCTCGATGAATGTGCGCAACAACTTCCAGCTGCAGAAACCGTTCTTCGTCTATTCGTGGCTGAACTTTGACTACTCTCATAGCCACTATGACAGCGAGGGTTTCTCACTGACCGCCCGCGACGTGCTGTTTGGTGACAAGATTAACCTGAGCCGTAGTCTCAGTCAGAGCCGCAGCGACCGCATGTCGCTGAACCTGAGCAACAACATTGAGTTCAAAATGCCGTGGGGTGACATGCTGGAGTTTGATTTCGGTGGCTATGTCAGTCGCTACTGGAATGCCCACTCCTTCTCGCAGAATCACTACACCTTTTATAACACGGGCACCATTGACCAGCGCAACCAGTTCAATGACAGTCCGTCGAAGAGCTACAGTTTTAACGGAACCGTGGGCTATCGCATCGCCCTTACGGAGGATTTGTATCTGACGCCTTCTGTCGGCACAACCTTCGACTGGAACAATAACGACAATCGTCTCTACCGTCTCGACTGGCTGGGACCAGACTGGGCTGTTGATGGACCGAATGCACTCGGCAGTCTGCCTACCGATGATGTGTTGCAGCAGGCTCTTGACCGTCCGAACTCTTCGGAGGAGGGACAGCGCGTGAATGCTCAGATATTGCGCTTGGCGCTCAGTTACGGTAAACAGAAAGAGGGCCGTTACATCTTCATCCATGGTTACTTCGCGGAGACGTTCCGTCGCAACCACATGACCTACGAGAACGATCAGGTGCAAGCCGCCGTGCAGAAGAACTACAATCTGCCACAGATGTATTTCAACTTCCAGTACTCTTTCGACAACTGGCACAAAACCATCAGCGCCTATGCACAATGCTATCATAACATGCCGAGCATCCGTCAGTTGGTGGATATCAAGTCGACGGCCAATCCGCTGAACATCAGTCTGGGTAATCCTGATTTGGAACCGATGACCTATTGGACCTTTAATGCCAGCTATCGCAGTCGTAAGGACAGCACAGACCAGCAGCTGAACATCAGCCTGAATGGTAATGTCCAGCGCAATGCCTTCGCTAATGCCTATACTTACGATGCAATGACGGGTATCTATACCTCGTGGACGGAGAATATCAACGGCAACTGGAACCTCAGCGGTAGCATCGACTTCAGCCGTGCCTTGGGAAAGAAGAAGTTCTGGCATATTGGTGGTAATCTGGGTAGCTCTATCACGCAGAGTACCGATATGTCGGCTATTGCCGGAATGTCAGAACCACAGCGCAACCGTGTAACCAGCACGCGTCTGAACTTCTCGCCGAACGTGCGCTACCAGAAAGACAAGCTGACCTTCACCCTGCTGGCAGGCGGTTCATGGCAGCATTTCCACCGCAGCATTGCCGTTGACGGTTTGGCCGTCGATACCTATGACTTCAACTATGGCTTCAATGCCAACTACCAGTTGCCGTGGCACTTCACCATCGATACTGACCTGCAGATGCACTCGCGCCGTGGTTATGCGGAGGCAGATATGAACGACAACCGCCTCTACTGGGATGCCACGCTGACGAAGTCGTGGAAGCAAGGGCGCTGGGTGGCTAAGGTCAAGGGCTACGACTTGCTGGGAAAGGTATCGCAGTGGCAGTACTACGTCAACTCCAATGGTCGCTACGAGACGTGGACGAACAACATGCGTCGTTATGTGATGTTCTCGCTGGCCTACCGCTTCAGTCTGACGCCGAAGAAACAATAACATCTTTTATGGAAAGAAATTAGGGAAAATTGTGGGTAATTTTCCCTAATTATGATTACCTTTGCAGGCGGAATACTAACTAACGAGAAAACAACACTATGAGTATCAGGAAAATCATGTTGGCTACTGCCCTGATGGTGGCTGGCGTGGCAGTAGGCCAGGAGGGGCCCACGATGGGCTGGAGTTCGTGGAACACCTTCGGCGTGAATATCAGTGAGAATATTATCAAAGGTCAGGCCGATGCAATGGTCTCCAAAGGACTGCTCGAAGTAGGTTTCGACCATATCAATATCGATGACGGATACTTTGGTGGTCGCGATGCGGAAGACGGTCATCTGCTGATTCATGCCACCCGTTTCCCCAACGGACTGAAACCGGTGGCTGACTATATCCATGAGAAGGGACTGAAGGCGGGCATCTACAGCGATGCAGGAAGAAATACCTGTGGCTCGATGTTCAATGGCGACGTCACAGGTAAGGGCGTAGGTCTTTATGGCCACGACCAGCAGGATGCTGACTTCTTCTTCAAGGACTGCGGCTTCGACTTCATCAAGGTGGACTTCTGTGGTGGTTCCTATTATCATAATGAGGACCATTTGGTACTCGACGAGCAAGAACGCTACACGGCCATTGCGCAGGCTATCAAGAATACAGGACGCACTGATGTGCGCATGAATGCCTGTCGCTGGGCTTATCCTGGCACGTGGGTTGACAATGCCGCCTTCTCGTGGCGTACTACGGGTGACATCAATTGCAGCTGGGAGTCGGTGAAGGGAATCATTGCCGAGAACCTTTATCTCTCTGCCTATTGCAGCAAGGGGCACTACAACGATATGGACATGCTGGAGGTGGGACGCTCGCTGACGACAGAGGAGGACAAGACACACTTCGGCATGTGGTGCATCATGAACTCGCCGCTGCTCATCGGTTGTGATCTGAGAAATATCAAGCAGGAGACGCTTACCCTCCTGAAGAAAGAGGAACTCATCGCCCTAAACCAAGACCCCTTGTATCAGCAGGCCTATGTGGCTGCCTTTGTTAATGGTTGCTATCTGTTGGTCAAGGACCTGGAAGAGCTGAACGGTACGAAGCGTGCCTTTGCCGTATATAATCCTAATGATGCTCAAAAAACTGTTCAGGTTAGTTTCGCTGACCTGGACATGGGTGGTCTGGTGAAGATGTACGATGCGTTTATGCCTCGCAATAAAAAAGAGGCAACTGGTAGTTTTGAAGTGACAGTCCCTGCTCATGGTGTTCGTATCTATGTTGCTGAGGCTGAGCAACGTCTGGAGCGCACCCGCTATGAAGCCGAGACGGGTTATATCAGTACCTATCAGGAAATCAAGAATAACCAGGCTGAGAAGACGGGCATCTATGAGACTGCCGACTATTGCTCCTGTGGCTATAAGGCTGGCTGGTTAGGATATAGTGAGGCTAACGCTCTGGAGTGGCGTAATGTCTATAGCAAGAACGGTGGCGAGTACAACCTGACCATTGGCTTTATCTGTGGTGAGAGTCGTAACATCGCCGTCAGTGTGAATGGTGAGAAGGTAAAGACCCTCTCTTGCAACAGCGGTGGCTGGCAGAAGGTGGGTACCAAGACGCTTACTATCCAGTTGCAGCCAGGTCAGAACAATATCCGCCTGTCAAACGCTTCCAACTGGATGCCCGATATCGACTACATCGACGTTGTCTCTACTGCTCCTGCTGGCATCAGTAAAACAGTAAATAGTAAATTGTCCAATAGTCAAATATATGACTTGTCAGGTCGTAAGGTAACGACGCCACGCAAGGGTGTCAATATCATTAATGGTCGCAAGGTAACACACAAATAAGGACCGCTAATTATACAAATCTAACGAATATGAAGAAACTATTATTAATCATCCTAATGGCTGTGCTCTTTGCACCTGTTAGTCTGGAAGCAAAAAAGAAAGAAAAAAAGGCTGAGGTGCCCCAATTGCAGAACTATCCCAGTGCGACACTGAACGAATACCGCCTGCATGGCGGCAATGTGGTCGTACAGGGAGCCTTTATTATTCCTGAAGAAGCGAAAGGTGAGAAGATTCCTCAGGAGGTTCTCGACCAGTTGAATGGCCGCTTTACCGTCATCATGCGCGACTATATCGTGCGCAAGGAGAAGACCTCGGTCATCGAGTTTAAGAACGACGGTACGTTTTCCATGAACGTCTATGTGCCTTACCCTATGCAGATGCTCGTCTACCCCATGGGAACGGTATATGCATGCCCTGGCGATACCATCAACGTCACCATTGACACAACAAAACGAACCAAAGAGGAGGCTATAAAGTTTGATGGCACTGGTCTTGGTGGTGAGGTCACCCGACTATGGAAGCAGATTGACGAAAAATACTGCAAGTCCGACTGGTCGAACAAGGTGTATGAGAAGGGGCCCGACTCGCTGATGATGTGGAAGGACGAGCAGGTGGCACAGTTGGACGAACTGGTGCGACAGATGAACAACGGACTGCCCGAACTGGCAGGTTGTTCCCCATTGGCTTCCGACATCATGCGCACCCATATCGTTGCCATGCGCTTGCAACATATCAACGACTACTATATGCGTGGGGAAGATTTGCTGCGTAAGGATAGTACATTCAACTTTGAGGCCTATTGGCAACAGTACTTCAGTTTTGTGGGGCCACGTGCGAAATACCTGACGGACAATCCTCTGCTGATGATTGCTGGCGACGAATTTTTCTTCAACAGGATAGAATTCCAGCAGTTCCGCCCGTTGCAAAGGAGAGTGATGGTTTTCATGCCCTTCGATTATGATCCTAAGATAGCTGAGATGATAGCGCAGGAAAAGCAGGTTTATTCCCGCGAATTTAATAGGAGTGCGATGAATGAGTTGCACGACAAGCTACACATCAGTCCTACTGATTTCAGCGCCCAGGTGTGCAAGTTGCGTGACTTCTTCAGCACGATAAAATGGCACAAGGACGAACATGATACTATTGCCGACGACTTTGCCGCCACGATGACCGTCATTACTCATCCCGAACTGATACGCCGTGCCGTACTCGCTTATCGCGACTTCATCAAGGAGAACGAGATAAAGGTAGTTGAAGACAAACCATTGACCAAAGGCGACAGCATTTTCCAGCGCATCATCGAACCCTATAAGGGCAACGTGCTCTTCGTGGATTTCTGGGAAATGTCGTGCGGCCCTTGCCGAGCTGGCATGCTCAGTATGCGCGATGAAGTAGAGGCCAACAAGGACAAGCCCGTGAAGTATCTCTACGTCACTGACGATACACCCGAGCATTGCAAATCATTCCTGGAACTCAACAACATCCAGGGCGAGCATATCCACATCACTCGCGCCGAATGGGGCTATCTGCAAGAGAAGTTCCAGTTCACAGCTATCCCCTTCGTAGTACTCCTCGACAAGAATGGCAAGCTGCGCAAGGATGTAACGGTAGAAGAACTGCTGAACGAGTAAAATAAACCTTGAATTATAATGAAAAGACTATTAACAACCATCCTGCTGGCCCTCATCGTTATGGTGGGGCAGGCGAAAGATGTGGTGTGGGAGCAGCCCACCATTGAGTATGGAAACAGTAACGGCGACGGATTCTTCAATCTCGCCCTTGATGTGACGAAGGTGGAACTGAAGGACAACGAAACCGTGGTGTATATCACCGCCCTGCAGCGTTCGGACTATCCTGACTTTAGCTTTCAGTTTGCTGGCGATAGTTATCTGAAAGTAGGGGAGCAGCGTTATACCATCACTTCTGCCGATGGCATAGAACTCAACAAGTTTGTACAGACAAACAAGGACTACAAGCGGGATATGGCGTTCCATTTCCCGCCGTTGCCTAAGGACACTAAGGTGTTCGACTTTATCGAGGGCGACGGCCAAGGTGCTTTCCAAATCAAAGGCATCAAACCTGTGGAGGAACGTTGGAAGCAACTCTTTCCTTCCTATTGGCGCGACAACCAGGGCGACTGGAAGATAGCCTTCTTCGAAAATTGCGCCATCTACGATTGCAAGTTCTGGAACTACAAGCAGTGCGACGTAAACCAGAAGACGGGTGAGACCACCATCGTAATGTCCAATGGTAACGACGAAGTAAAGGTTGTTATCGGCAAGGATAAGAAAGGCCAGCGTCAGATACAGATTGGTAACAATAAGGCTGTGTATTCGATGATTACCAGTCGTTTCTTGCCCGACTATCCAATGAAGGACACACGCACAGGTTTTGTGAACTCTGGCTATAAGGAGGATACCATCACCGTTGTGGGCTGGATCAAGGATATACCGGAGCAGTTCAAACAGCTGAAAACTTTCGATTTCGGTTATAATGACCTCTATACCGACGAACAAAAGGCTGTCTATGCCGACTTAGACGAACAGGGACGCTTCTGCGTAAAAATTCCTGTCTTGAACACAACGGAGTTCTTCATGGACTGGCAACGCTGTTTCATCCGCACGATGTTCGAGCCTGGCAAGACCTACTTCCTGCTTTACGACTTCAAGGAGGGTCGCCGTTTCTTCATGGGCGACGACTGCCGACTGCAGAACGAGCTCTTCAAATATCCGCTCGAATGGAAGACCATAACTATGTATGATGGGCTGGAGACTGCCGGCAAAGGAGGTGCAGAACCCTTTGAACCATACATTGCCTCGGTTGATAGCCTCATCAAGGCGCAATACGCCAATATCGACGCGCTCTGTGAGCAACATCCCACACTCTCCACTCGCTTCAACGTTTACAGAAAGGGCAACACGCTGATGCAGCAGGCACGTGCCTTTGGTCAGGCCCGCTTCCGTGCCAAAGATATGCAACTCTCTGACCATGCCCGTCGCTATGCCTACGACATGTTCTGGACGAAGATAGAGAAACCTTATACGCTGCACCGCGACCTCGGCGGATTCTTGAACGACTATATTGACGATGCCGTACGAGCACGCAATGGCGTATCCGCTTTCAGTCTTCGTGACCACTACAAGGAGTTTGCCTCCAACGACGAGGAGCTGGCAGTGCTCACACGTTGGAAGAAATGGATTGATGAAGTGACACCCATCATTGATGCTGAACCCACCGTGGAGGCGAAGATAAGTAAATCCCGTGAACTCGATTCGCTGAATGCCGGTGTGATGAAGGAGGTGAATAAGATTCTCGAAACACCAAGATCCCAGAAGATCGTCTATGGTGGTTTGCTCATCAGCAACTTGAAAAATCATCTTGCAGCACTTGACTCACTTGGTGCCGAACCGTTTATCAAGAACATCTGGCTCACCCGACAGGCCCTCAGTCATATTGACCATGAGCGCACCTCACTGGCACCCAGCGTTTTGGATACCATTAAGACAATGATCAACAATCCTATCTGCATAGCGATGATTGAAAAGCAGAACGACCACTATCTCGCTATTGAGAACCGCGAGTTTGACAAGCTGGTGCTCAAGTCGTCGGACAATCTCAAGGATATCTCTGAGGGTGAGGCATTGCTGAAGAAGATCCTCGAACCTTATAAGGGCAAGTTCGTACTCTTGGATATCTGGGGGACGTGGTGCGGACCGTGTAAGGAAGCCCTTAGTCACTCTACTGAGGAGTATGCACGCCTGAAGGACTACGATATCCAGTATCTCTATCTGGCCAACAGCAGTCCGCAGACGGCATGGGAGAACGTCATCAAGGAATATAACGTCAGCGGTCCTAATGTGGCCCATTACAACCTGCCTGGCGAGCAACAAGATGCTATCGAACGTTATCTGAACGTCCATAGCTTCCCCACCTACAAGCTCTTCAACCGCAACGGGGAACTGCTTGACATCAAAGTTGATCCCTTCCACCTCGAAGAACTGGCACGATTGTTGCAGCAAATGAAATAAACGATGGAAAGACAGAAAGAGATATATCAGGTGACGCTGGTGGGCGGAGTGGTCAATGTGGTGCTACTCGTCTTCAAGTTTGTGGCAGGCATCCTTGGTCATAGTGCTGCGATGGTGGCTGATGCCGTCCACTCGCTCAGCGACTTCATCACCGATATCATCGTCATTGTCTTTGTACATATCAGCGGCAAGCCGCAGGATAAGTCGCACGACTACGGTCACGGTAAATATGAGACGCTAGCGATGACCATTATCGGTGTGGCATTGTTGGTGGTAGCTGTCGGCATCGTCTATGGGGGCATCTTGAAGATTGTTGCTTGGGCAGGTGGTGAACAGTTGGAGGCGCCAGGAACGCTGGCACTGTGGGCAGCTCTGCTATCCATCGTGTTGAAGGAGGCAGTCTATCACTATTCCATGATGAAGGCCCGCCAATTGCAGTCGCAGGCTGTTGAGGCTAATGCGTGGCACCATCGCAGCGACGCTCTATCGTCCGTTGGTACGGCCATTGGCATCGGTGGCGCTATCTTCCTTGGTCAGCGCTGGACGGTGCTCGATCCTGTAGCTTCTATCATCGTTGGTCTGTTCATCGTCAAGGTGGCTATCGAACTGTTGCGCCGTGGTATTGGCGACCTATTGGAACAGTCGTTGCCCGACGAGGTGGAGGAGGAGATACTCCGACTGGCTGGTTCTGTTGATGGCGTGAATATGCCTCATGCCTTGCGTACTCGTCGCATCGGTAATCATTATGCTATTGAACTGCATATCCTGATGGATGCCGACATTACGCTGCGTGAAGCCCACGACAAAGCCTCGGAAGTAGAGCAGCTTTTGCGTAGTCGATATGGTAGAGAGACCCATATTGCCGTGCATGTGGAGCCGCGATGATAGCGAAATTATAAAATATGATACATGAGAAAAAGTCCATGAGACAAAGCATATAGCTGAGTCTTGTGGATTTTTTGTAACTTTGCACCCAGAAAAAACTAACCCAATGAAACAACTATTCATTCAACTATTCCTGATGGTGGCTGTGGGAGCAATGGCTGCTCCCATGAGCTCACCCAATGGTAAGATAACAGTGACTGTTGACGGTCACGCTTTAAAAGTATGTTATGAAAAGCAGCAGGTGCTTGACATCGCTGAGGCCGGTGTCGACGCCATCGCTGCGATAACGCTGACACAGCGTATCAAGACTGACTACCAGATATTGACGGGTAAGCGAAGCCACTGTACCAACGAGGCTAACGAATACCAGATTGGCACTACCGTGCTCCGTGTCTATAACGATGGTATTGCATTTAGAACATCATCCATCAGCCCTCAGCCATCTATCGCCTACCGCATTCCCGAAGGTACTCGCCGCTGGATGCAACAGTGGTGCGACTCTTATGAGGGTTTCTTTCCCCTGTCCACGACCTATAAGGTAGCCCCCGTACCATCGTATAGCGGCACCTTTAAATCTGCCGAGGGATGGAACAACCGCTGGGGATATCCGGCATTGTTGGAACCTGTTGATGGCACTTTTGTGCTAATTTCGGAGGCAAATATAGAGCACGGACAGAGTGCGTCGTGTTTGTATAACGACGGTGAGCTGTTCAAGGTTGTGGAGGCAGAGCATGTCGCTGGCGAAACCAGCGACCACACACCTTGGCGTGTGGCGATTATCGGAAAACTGGCTGATGTGGTGGAATCGACGCTGATTACTGATGTCAGTGATGCATGCAAGATTGCCGACACCAGTTGGATACAGCCAGGTGTAGTGTCGTGGATTTACTGGGCTTACAACCACGGCTCTAACGACTATAATATCATTAAGAAATATGTCGATATGGCGGAAACGCTCCGTCTGCCATACGTGCTTATCGATGCCGAATGGGATGAGATGGACAAGGTGGCTTCTAACGAGGGTAAAACCATAGAGGATGCCATCAATTACGCCAAGTCAAAAGGTGTCAAGCCCCTTATCTGGTATAACTCGTCGATAGGGTGGGTTGATGGTGCTCCTACACCGAAGTACCGCCTGAACAAACCCGAAGACCGAGAGAAGGAATTCGCTTGGTTGGAGAAGATGGGGGTGGCTGGTGTGAAGATTGACTTCTTTTCTGGCGACAACCAGCGCAATATGGACTTCCAGCTCGACCTTTTAGAGAGTGCTGCCCGGCACCATTTGCTTGTAAACTTCCATGGTGCTACCATTCCACGTGGCTGGCAGCGTACTTGGCCGAATCTGATGAGTACCGAGGGCGTCTATGGGGCTGAGTGGTATAACAACGTAGCGACATTCACCAATAAGGCAGCCAGCCATAATGCTACGCTACCGTTTACCCGCAATGTCATAGGTCCGATGGACTATACGCCTTGTACGTTCAGCGATTCGCAGCATCCACATATCACGACCCACGGTCATGAGCTCGCATTGACGGTGCTCTTCGAGAGTGCCTTGCAACACTTGGCCGACCGTCCGGAGAGCTATCTTGCGCAGCCCAAGGAGGTACAGCAGTTCTTGTCAACGCTGCCTGCTGCTTGGGATGAGACGCGTTTCATTGCCGGTTACCCTGGTGAATATGTCATCATGGCCCGTCGCAGTGGTAACAAATGGTATCTTGCAGGTATTAATGGTACGGACAGTGTCAAGGAAGTTGCTCTCAACTTCAAAGGGAATAATGTTACATTATTGACTGATGAGCCTGGTAAAGACCATACGTGGCGAATAGAAAAACAGAAAAAACTACCAAAAAGTTTTGTTTTTCAACCGCGTGGGGGATTTTGTTACATTTGGGAAATTAGATGAAACAAAAAAGAAAGCCACTTTAAATAAAAGTATATAACTTTGCACCCGGTTATTTGACCATCCGTTTTGTATGAAAAGATTTGTTTTAGTAGTAATATTATCATTAGTAGTTTGTTTTGTAACCGTTGATGCTGCTGGGAAGCGTCCCAGCAGCTCAGACGGATTTTTTGTTGAGAACCCGATGTTGTGGGCTGATGTGCCCGATCCCGATATCATACGCGTAGGCGATACCTATTATTTAGTGAGCACCACCATGCACCTGATGCCTGGTGCTCCGATTATGCGCTCCAAGGACTTGAAGAACTGGGAGACTATTGGCTACGTCTATGACCGTCTCACCGACTCACCTAAGTACGACTTGCAGGAAGGTACCGTCTATGGTCGTGGTCAGTGGGCAACTTCTCTGAAATACCACAATGGTCGCTTCTATGTACTTTTCGCTCCCAACGAGCGTGGTGCTATGGGCGACACCTATATCTATAGTGCTGAAGACCCTGCCGGTGAATGGACACTGGTATCGCGTATGCGTCACTTCCACGACTGCTCGCTGTTCTTTGATGATGACAACCGTGTGTATGTCGTCTATGGTACGGGTGAGTTGATGGAGCTGAAGCCCGACCTCTCCGATGTCATTGAGGGTACGCACATGCAGATATTCCAGCGTGAGGCCGACGAGACAGGCCTGCTGGAAGGTTCACGTGTTATCAAACATAACGGTCGCTACTACCTGTTGATGATTTCCCACGTCTATGCACCGGGACGTCATCGCCGTGAGGTATGCTACCGTGCTAACGATATCCATGGCCCATATGAGAAGACCACCATTCTGGAGTCTGACTTCGGCGGTTTCTCTTATCTGGCACAAGGTACTATCGTCGATTCACCCGATGGTGACTGGTACGGCATTATGTTCCAGGATCGTGGCGGTGTAGGTCGTGTACTGACGCTGTCGCCTGTCCGCTGGATTGATGGCTGGCCTATGCTGGGTGATGAGATGGGACGTGTACCCGACAAGGTGCGTCCTTTAGTAAGTGGTCAACCTGAGAAATCAATCATCTGCAGTGACGACTTCTCTGCTGAGAAGCTCGGTTTGCACTGGCAGTGGAACCATAACCCCGTCAATACTGCTTGGTCACTGACCGAGCGTCCTGGATTCCTGCGTCTGAAGACCAGTCGTGTCGTTCCAAACCTCTACCTCGCTCCTAATACGCTGACTCAGCGTATGAAAGGTCCGCAGTGTAGTGCTGTTGTCGTCCTTGATTTGTCACACAT
The DNA here is from genome assembly GCA_900316265.1 of uncultured Prevotellaceae bacterium. Taxonomy (GTDB): domain Bacteria; phylum Bacteroidota; class Bacteroidia; order Bacteroidales; family Bacteroidaceae; genus Prevotella. Next base: position 54,779 of record ONCH01000002.1, read on the forward strand.
GAAAGCTGGCGACCGTGCTGGTTTTGCTGCTTTCAATGATGAGACAGGTGCTTTGATGATTAAGAAGGACGGTAAGAAGCTGACACTCTGTGCTGCTGAGCTTTCTGTCAAGCTGTCTCAGCGCGATAAGGTCGTTGAGGATGCCACAGAGAAGATAATTGAGAGTATACCATTAACAACCAATAAAATATGGCTGCGCATCGATGGCAATTTCGTGCCACGTACGGACATCGCTACCTTCTATTACAGTCTCGATGGTGAGAACTGGCAGAAGATGGGTAACGACTATCGCATGCGCTTCGACTGGCAACGCTTCTTCATGGGTTCGAAGTATGCCCTCTTTAACTTCGCTACCCAGAAAGTTGGAGGCTATGTTGACGTCGATTCATTTACAATAAAATAACTAACTATTTAATCAACTTTTGACAACTCCACTTTGCAAATGTAAAAGTTCTGCAGAGTGGAGTGTCTTTTTTGTGACATTATACAGCATATATACAAAAATGCGTGTCAGTTTTACGCTTTTCTTCCCCATCTTTTTTGTACCTTTGCACTCACAAAAATAATAACATAACCATACCATGTTCAATAATTACAAAGGATTCCATCTCGTTGATACGTATCACGCTATGCGCCATCAACGTAAATACCATCCTACCGATGGTACTAAACGCGTTGTCAAGATTGCCTTGGTAGCGCTTGTCACATTATTTCTCTGGAACATGCCGACAGAGTGGTTTGGCATCGAGAACCTCACTGTTGTCCAGCAGCGTATCATTGCCATCTTCGCCTTTGCCACGCTGATGTGGATTCTCGAAATCGTCAGTTCATGGGCCACGTCTATTGCTATCATGGTGCTCATGTTACTGTTCTGTACGGACAGTGGTATAGCGCCGATGGTCAATGAAGAGGAAGTAGGCAAGCTGCTCTCATACAAGGGCGTGATGGCCTGCTTTGCAGACCCCGTTATCATGCTGTTCATTGGTGGTTTCGTGCTGGCTATTGCTGCTACGAAGACAGGTCTTGATGCACAGTTGGCTAAGGTGCTGCTGCGCCCCTTCGGTACGAAGAGTGAGATGGTGCTGCTCGGTTTTTTGCTCGTGACAGGTCTGTTCTCGATGTTTGTGTCGAACACTGCCACTGCTGCTATGATGCTGACCTTCCTGACACCTGTATTCCGTCAGTTGCCCCCAGAGGGCAAGGGCCGTATTGCACTGGCCATGTCTATCCCCGTTGCTGCCAACCTCGGTGGTATGGGTACGCCTATCGGTACACCTCCTAACAATATCGCACTGAAGTACCTCAACGACCCTGAGGGTCTGAATATGGGTCTCGGCTTCGGTCAGTGGATGATGTTCATGTTCCCACTGGTTGTCCTGTTGCTGTTCATCAGCTGGCGCCTGCTGCTGAAGTTCTTCCCGTTCAGTCAGAAGACTGTCGAACTGAAGATTGACGGTGGCATGCAGAAGGGTTTCCAGTCTAAGGTGGTTATCTTCACTTTCATCCTCACTGTAGCACTCTGGCTCTCTGACCGTTTCACCGGTATCAACGCCAATACGGTGGCTATGGTTCCGTTCTGTATCTTCGCCCTGACGGGTGTTATCAATAAGCGCGACCTGGAGCAGATCAACTGGAGTGTTATCTGGATGGTTGCCGGTGGTTTCGCCCTCGGTTACGGCCTGAATGCTTCTGGTCTGGCAGCCAACGCTGTAGAGAGCATCCCCTTCGGCGAGTTCTCACCACTGATTATCCTGTTCCTGGGTGGTGCTATCTGCTATGTGCTCTCGAACTTCATTTCGAACTCTGCTACGGCAGCGCTGTTGATGCCTATCCTCGCTGTAGTTTGCGGTGCTATGGGCGACAAGCTGGATCCTATCGGTGGTACGGGTACCGTCCTCATCGGTGTAGCTATCGCAGCATCGAGCGCCATGATTCTGCCTATCTCTACGCCCCCGAATGCACTGGCTTTCGCTACGGGTTATGTCAAGCAGAACGATATGGCTAAGATTGGTGTTATCATGGGTGTTATCTCCATGGTTCTTGGCTTCGGCCTCGTTTACCTCATGGGCACACTGAAACTGATCTAATTCTTATAGATAAAATAGTGAGGCCACCAATAAATTTTGGTGGTCTCATAATTTTTTCCTAACTTCTCCGTTATTATTGATGATGAAGAAAGGATTGTTGGCTATTGGCTGTTTGCTGTTTGCTGTTAGCATGCAGGCACAGGAGTCGCAGGAAGTGTATAGCTTTCTGCGTTTGCCCGTCTCTGCCCATGTCGCTGCATTGGGTGGCGACAATGTGTCGCTGACCAACGACGATGCTACGGTTATCTTCCATAATCCTGCCCTCATCACCAATGTCTCCGACAAGACGCTGAACGCCAACTTTATGACCTATATGGAGGGTTGTACCACTGCCTCGGCTTCGTTTGTCAAGGCTTACAAGGAACGCGCTTCGTGGGGTATTAGCGGACAGTTCATGTCGTATGGAGAAATCAAGGAAACCACCGCCAGCAACCAGCAGACGGGTACTTTTTCACCTAAGGATATAGCTTTGGCAGGCTCCTTTGCCTACCTGCTCTCCGACCGCATCAGTGGTGGTATTACTGGACGTCTTATCTCATCGACTATTGGCAGTTATTCGTCGGCAGCCGTTGCTATTGACTTGGGCCTGAACTATCAGGATGTAGAGCGCGGCTGGTCGGTGTCTGCTGTTGCCCGCAATTTGGGTGGTCAGATTAAAGCCTATGACGACGAGTTTGAGCGCATTCCTTTCGACTTGCTCGTGGGTGTCAGTCGCCAGTTGCCGAACTCACCGCTCACGCTGCATGCTACGTTGGCACGTCTGAACAACTGGGATCAGGCATTTATCAAACACCTTGCTGTGGGTGCAGACATCCATCTCGGTTCTTCCATCTTTATCTCTGGTGGCTATAACTTCCGTCGCAGCAGTGAGATGAAGATTTATGAAGGCGAAGATACGTCTTCTAATCATGGTGCTGGATTGTCGCTTGGTGGTGGTATCGAACTGGAGCGTTTTAAGTTGACGGTCGGCTACGCGAAATATCACGTCTCCGCCTCCTCTCTTCTCGTCAACCTCTCCTACGTCTTTTAGTTATTTGCCTGGTATTTGGCTGGGGTAGTGCCGGTATATTGCTGAAACACCTGGTGGAAGTATTTGCGGTCGTTGAAGCCGCAGTAGTCAGCCACGCTCTCTACTGACCAGTCGCGATGTTCTACCAGCACGCGCTGGGCTTCCTCAATGCGTAGCTTGGTGACCAGTCCTGCCAGCTTCCTGTATTCCGACTGCCTTAGCCACTCTTGCAACTGCTTCTGTGTCACACCCATCTGTCTTGCTACGATGCCCAGCGTCAGATTGTGTTCACGATAGTGAGCGTTGGAAATCCATTCCTCGAGTTGAGAGTTGAAAGTTGAAAGTTGAGAGTTTTCTCCTTGAGTGGTATCGGAACTTCCCTCGCTTTTTGTGGAGAGGCCTTCCGCTTCCTCCACGCGCTCCACATCCTTGCTGACGCCATAGGTGTAGAGGCTGATGGTAGAGTAGGAGATGGCGAAGAAGAAACCGATGGAGAACAGTACCAGCGGAGCACCCTGCATGAAGATGACAATTGGCACGATGAAAGCCAGCAACGTCATGGTCTTCATGCTCAGTCCCATCCATCCGAACAGGTCGCGGCGACTGCGGTCGTAGTATTCGTTCACGGCCAGCTCCAGTTGCTTGTAGGACTTATACTGCATAGTGAAGATGTGACTCTGCATCAGCACGTAGAGCACTGAACTCACATATTCCGCTGTACGCAGGGCTGTCGACTCCTGTTGGAAGGGTATGCCGTCGAGCACCGTTACACCTATTAATAATATAGCAGACAGCGCACAGATGCTACTGCAAATCAACCATTCCTTCCTGCTGATGTGTCCCTGTCGTTGCACGTAGAGGATAGCCATACCACAGAGCAGCGAGGCGGGTGTGAAGAACAGCAGGTTGCAGAGCACCGCCTGAGTGATTCCCATCTCTCGGAATCCGAACGTATGCTGCAATAGGAACTGCAGGGCGATGAGTCCTGTGCCGGCCGCCATGATCCAGCGCGCTTTGGCAAAGCTGCCCTGACGAGTGGAACGGCTGGGCACACACATCACGAGCATCACTGACAATACCAGCATTGTCAGCATACCGCTAATCTGCATCTCGCCTACTGTAATCATTGCACGTTAGTTATTGGCCGCAAAGTTACATATTTTCTACGAAATAACCGCCAAAAGGAGGCGCAAATGTCAGAAAAACACGCTTTTTTGACACCTAACGGTTGTTTTTCAGACACCAATCTCATTTTTCAGACATCTTTTCCCCTCCTTTTTCCTTATTTTTGCATAGCAAATTAATCATGTAAGAGTTATGACTGAAGCCATCAATGAATTCCTAAAGCTCCCCCTGTGGGTCAGCATCCCCCTCTCGGCGGTTTACGTCGCACTGATGGGGTACATCATCTATATTCTATGGCTTTATCGCCGAGAATATAAGACGAATTGAAAAAAATACGAATAAATAATGAAACGATTAATGAACAAGCAACTTAACCTAGTCCTCGCCGTGGCGCTGACGATAGTGGCACTGGCGACGGGACAGACGGCGTGGGCCGAGAGTACGTGGACGGTCACGAACAACAACGGCAATAGCAACACGTTTACTATCAAGCGAAGCGAGACGGGCTACGTGCAGAAGGTGCTCTACCGCACCATCAGCCTCAGTGCTTATGCTGGCCAGCACTTCACCGCCAAATACGGTGAACTGGAATTCAAGGAAGACGAAGACACCAAGACCGTCACTGTCAATGAGCTGTCGCCTACCGGCGCTTACTTGTACTACACGAATGGAACGACAGTCAAGTACGGCTTCGAAGTGACTGACCGTGCCGGCTTCCGCTTAGACTATGCCGAGCGTAGCAAGACGTGGGGTACCAGCGTGCCTGCCAGCGGCATCTTTGATGAGAAGGAACTAAATATACATTCAAACCCCATCACCGTCACCGATGGCGGTTACGCTCAGGCTTATCATAGCGTGAATGTAGGTAATTATTATACCGCCGCGCCTAAATCCTACCTCACTGCTGTCGGCGCCCAACTGCGTATGACCGTTACCTTCGATGCCCGCGAGAAGGATGACGGCTATCAGTATATACAGATTTACGCTAATACAACTGCCGATGCAGACCACACCGATACGGGAGCCAAGAATGGCAATCCTGGCACTATCAACTACTCCAAGTATATGGCTGGTTTCACCATCGACGGTAACGTGTCCAGCACCTATTACCCCTACACGTTTCCGCTAACTTCTAAGGGGAGCAATTGTGGTTATGTGGCTCATCCTTGGAGTGGCAACAGCAATGGCAATCTTGAGCAGCAGTACTTCAATACCAACTGTCGTGCTACCGACGGCAGACTTATCATTCCTACCGAACTCACCAGTCTCTATGTCCGCTTCAACGCCAGCGGCAATAACAGCGATACGTGGTATGCTCAAAACGTCAAGGCCCATATCCAGGCCGTTGACGGCACCAACCCCACCAAAAGTGCGGTATCTGTTAACCCAGGCCGTCATGCCAAGGGCAATACCGTTTATGTGAGTGTGGCCTTCAGCGAGATTGTTACTAGCACCAACGCCACGCTTTCCACCTCTTGGGGCCCAATGACCCTTGAGGCAGGTTCCGGCACCAACGTGCTGACTTTCAGCACTACCATTCCGCAGGATGCTACTGGTAACCTCAACATTACTGGTATCAGCGGCACCATCAAGGACCTTGCAGGCAAAAGCCTGAGTGGTGGTGTTACTGCCAGTAATCTCTGCTCCCTCGATGCTGACTTCGCCTACGCCATCAATGACTTTCAGCAGGAAGACGGTAACTACCTTATTAAAACGCATGAAGACTTGATCGGTCTGGCCGGATTCGTGAACAGCGGCAACAAGTGCAAAAATCTCACCTTCCTGCAGGTGGCCGACATCGCTTTCCCCCACGCCACCAACTGGAACAGCAGCTCCAGCACCGAGAACAACTACATCGCCATTGGTACCTATGATAATCCCTTCTGTGGCACTTTCAGCGGTCAGGCTCACACCATCAGTGGCATACGTATCTATAAATCCAATACCTCCAATCTTGGTCTTTTTGGTGCGGTTATGGAAAACGGCACCGTCAAGCGTGTCAACCTCGTAGATGCCCGTATCACGGCCGGCCATTGTGCCGCTGGTATCGTAGGACGAACCTACATTGCCACCATTGAGGACTGCACTGTGGGTGACGACGTGTGCATCCATACCGCTCAGAGCGAAATCCAGAGCCACGGCGGCATTGTGGGTGCTAATCAAGGCGCCCCCGTGCGCCGATGCATCAGCCGCGCCACCCTCACTGTGGCCGACGGCCTGAACGGCTGCTATTGCTATGGAGGTATTGTTGGCAAGAACTGGAGCGACACCATCACCGACTGCATCGCTGAGGGCGTCGTCATCCCCGATGTCAACGGCCGCGGAGCTATCGTCGGTTACAAGGAAAACGTTGGAACACTCACCCGCAACTACTACCGCGGCTGCACCGTGGCGGGCGTGGCGAACGCCACCGGTGTAGGAAGGGGTAACGGCGAAAGTAGCAAGACCACTAGCGATGTGGACGGCGCCCGCGCCCTCTACGCCATCACGCTTGGCACTAATGTTACCATCGACCGCACACCTGCTACCGACCCACTGCCTGGCACTAACAATATGACTTACGACAATGGTGCGGATATCAACGGTTTGGCTTATGCCTATGCTGGTGCGACGGTAACCCTCGGCTACAGCGGCAATAATATCGGTTACCACGTGGAATACAGCACCACAGCCGGTACCTTAGAGGGCAATACGCTCACTATGCCCAGTGAGGATGTCACCGTTAGCGCCACCGTTTTTGCCAACACCTACACCGTGCACTTCAATAAGAACCACAACGATGCCGAGGGCACAATGGGCGACCAGACCCTCACCTACGACGTGGCGCAGACCCTCACCGCCAACACCTTCAAACGCGGGGGATACACCTTCAGCGGCTGGAACACCCAAACCGATGGCAACGGCACCAGCTACACCGACGAGCAGGAGGTTTCTAACCTCACGGACGAAGATGGTGTCACCATCACTCTCTACGCCCAATGGACCCTCCGCAAGGACGCCGTGACGCTCTCTGTAGATCCTGACATCCCAGAGGGCACCGCAGGACACTACTATGTGACTTTCGGGCGCAATTCCTACGGTGACAAAGTGCTGCCGCTCTCCACCGACGACCTTGCGGCGGGGAAGAACGTTTTCAAGATATATGATGACGGCGGCAAGGATGGCAACCACTCCTCCGGCTGCCAAAGCAAGATGGTCATCTACGTCCCCAAGGGCTATATCATCCAAGTAGCTGGCACGGTGTGGACGGAATACTACCCTGAGTTGGTATTCTTGAGTGTGTTTGATAACGACCATATAGACTCTGACCACATTCTTGCCACAGTGAATAGCCCTTCCGACGGCGAGGAAACCAACTTCGGCCCCGTCACCACGACGGGCAAAGCTATGTGCCTCTACTTCAGAGCATCGGCTTATGAGACGACCTACCAAGGCGTCGACCTTACCGTGACGGTGATGGAGGAACCGCGCTATAACGTCAGTGTGGCCACAGGCATCGAGCACGGCACCGTTACACCATCGGGCACCTCGGCCTATTGGAACGACAACATCACGCTCACCCTGACGCCCGACGAGGGCTACACCATCGGCACGGTAACATGGAACGACGGCACCGACCACGTCATCACACCCGTGAACAACGTCTATTCCTTCGCCATGCCGCAGCACGATGTCACCGTTAGTGCTACCTTCCTGGACGAAGTGGCTTACTATTGGGGCGAGGGCAACGACGGCTCGGCGGAGCATCCCTACGTCATCCGCAACAAGGCGGGCTGGGACTTGCTTGTGACGAAAACGACATCCTACAATAATATTACCAATGGTAAATACTTCGAACTGTCTAAAAATATCAGCGATGTCACTGAGAGTGTTCTCTACTTTGGTGGCCACCTGAACGGTAAGGGACATAAGATAACGCTGGCGATGAACGACAACAGCGGCCAGGCTAATGGCCTTATCTGGAGTGCTGCCTCCCCCTGTACCATCAGCAACCTCACGCTGGATGGCAGCATTGTGAGTCAGGGACAGTATGTGGGTAGCTTCATGACCCAGTCAAACCTTTCCGTCACATTCACCAACTGCCGTAGCAGTGTGGCCATCACTTCCTCATATTCGGGCAACGATTTCAGAGGAGGTGGCTTTATCGGCTACACCGGCGACAATTCTATCTTAATAGATTGTTGTGTCTTCGACGGCTCATTCACCAGCAGCAACAACCTCACTTTCTCTCTTTGGGTAGGCGGCAGCAAATATCAGATTACCCACTCCGCCTATCTTTATGGTGGTGAGGCGCACTTCTATAATGGTGTTAATGATAGTAATATTCTTGCCTATCGTCTGATGTTCGTCAGTCCTACTAGTCCTGCCATCGCTATGCGTACAGACGGCACTGCCATCGGCAATGACGCAGGTATGATCTATGCCGACGGCTTTACCCTCGACGGCGATGAATACTACAAAAATGGCGCCACCGTTACCTTCGGCGTTCCCAAACTGGTTATCACCGCAGCAGATTACCAGTTCAGCACCTTCGCCAACTTCCCTGCAACCATCAATGCCGACGGCACGGCGAGTTTTATCATGCCTCAATGGTATACCACCGCTACCATCACTGGCTTAGCGGCCTACTACATCGATGCCGACGGCAACGGGCAGTACTGTACCGACTTTACCGTCATAAAGAGTAGCAAAAGTTATGTTAGCTTCGGTAAAAATAACGAGGAGCACTGGTATGTAGTCACCGATGATGTTACCGTCAAGGGGAGAACCTACAGTTATGCCCTCCAATTTAGCGGTGACACCCATCTCATCCTCTTCGACGGTGCCAGCCTCACTGCCAGCCTTGCGCTTCAAACAGTTTCGGGGCTGAAGAACATTGTCAAAGTCAATGGTAATCTTACTATCTACGGACAAAGTGAGGGCACTGGTACGCTGACCACCAGCAATACTGTAAGTCAGACGGGAAGTAGTAATCATGAGTATCAAATTATGGGAATTTACAGCTCTGGCAATATGACCATCAACGGCGGCATCGTTCAGGCCTCCGCTACCGATAATAGTAGTGAGAATAATTATACTTGTGGTATCAAGACAAATGGCGATTTTACCTTCAACGGAGGTCATGTCAGCGCTACAGCAAGTAACTCTTACAGAATTTATGGCCTCTATGCCGACGGCAGCATTACCCTGGGGTGGCGCAGTCCCTCGGACCGCTTCTATGCAAAAACATACAATAAAGATGTAACTATCCGCGACGGGCAGGCATTTTCAAACGGACAGTCTGTCTATAGCGGCACTGTCAATAAAAATAATTTGAGCGCCAAGACGCTGCAGCCAGCAGCGGCTCTCGGCATGAACAGCGCGGGCATTTGTACCTATGCCAGCCCGTGTGCCCTCGACTTGAGCAATGTGAATGCCTACGTCGTTAGCAGCTTTAACAGCGGAAACAGCACGCTGACGCTGTCGAAGGTCACGGAGGCTCCTGCCAATACGGGACTGCTGCTGAAGGCAAAGAACGACGAGCAGAAGGGAAAGACCATCGCCCTGCCACTCCAAGAGAGTGCAGAGGCAGTGGGTACGAACCTGCTTGTGGGTGTGCTAAGTGGCGCAACCATCGTGCCAAAGACCTATGGCTCATACACGAACTTCATCCTCGCCAACGGCAAATACGGAATCGACTGGTACACGCTGTCTGAGGCCGGTACCATAGGAGCGAACAAGGCATACCTGCAACTGCCTACGGCAGAGGTCAGCAGTGGTCGTGCATTCACATGGGTGTATGACGACGGCACAGCCACGAAGATGGAAAGACCCACCCCCGACCCCTCCCTGTATGGAGGGGAGTGGTATACACTCAATGGCGTGAAGCTTAGTGGTAAGCCCACAACGAAAGGATTGTATATCCATAATGGCAGAAAGGAGGTAGTAAGATGAAAAAGAGATATATGACACCCGCCATGCAGGTAGTGAAGATACAGCAGCAGTGTAAGCTATTGGCAGGTAGCGGTGAAGGTATCCATACCGACGATCCACATACCCCTGGTAGCGCCCTCGCCCCTGAGTTCGACCTCGATGAGTTCGATTTCGACGAGGAATATCTGCAGTTCTAATAAAAAGGGAGAAAACATTTAACCTATTAACATAGCATGCCTCAAACCCTTTGTACATCGGGGTTTGAGGCATGTTAAATGTTTCGCAAACATTTAACATACTTCTAACAAACTTCAATTTTTGGGCTCAAAAAAACATGTTAAATGTACGTTAATAGTCGGGACAACTATTAACATGGCTTGAGCCCTTTATTTATCGGGGGTGAAGGGGTGTTATGTTAATAGGTTAAATGATTTGCGGAAATATAGCTAATGCGGGCGAAGATACAGCTAATATGGATCGTAGATAGCTGTAGCTGGTATACTAAATAGGCTAATACGGAGACAGATACAGCTAATACGGAACTGGCTACAGCTAATAAATAACCCCCTATACTTTTACTTCGGCATCTCAACGATGAAGCGGCAACCGTCGCGGTAGTCCTTGTCGTAGATGAGGTCGCCACCAAGGGTCAATGCATGGCGCTTGCTCAAAGGCAAGCCGAGGCCGAGACCCTCGGTGAGGTCGTCGATCTTGATGAAGGGCTTGTAGAGCAGGTCGTCGGCTTCGTCGGGCAGTCCGGTACCGGTATCTTCGATGGTGAAGTTGACGGTGGTATCGCTCTCTGACACGTGCAGGTGGATGTGCTCTCCGTCAGAGAACTTGGCGGCATTGTAGAGCAGCTCGCGGATGGTACGCATCAGGTAGAGATGGTTGGTGAGTATCTGCACGGCATCGGACAGGTCGGTGGTGAACTGAATCTCCAGACCTTGGAAGTGTTCCTTGGTGTATTCGATGCACTCGCGGGCTATCTCGTTGCAATAAACTTCATCCTGACGATTGCCCATCAGCTTTTGGGCGCTACCTGCCGACGAGCTGTCGAAGAGCATGAGAATCATACGCTTCAGGTGGATGGCGTTATACTTCATCATGCCTGTGGCGATGCTCAGGTCTTCCTTGATGTATTTCTCGTCCGTTTCCTTCTTCTTCTTGCTACTGATGTTATTCAGCAGGACGTCGGCAAAGCCCGTGATGACGTTCAACGGCGTGCGTATCTGGTGCGACAGGTTCTGGATGAAGAGCGTCTTCTTCTCGAGGCTCTTCTCAGCAATCTCTATGTCGTGGGCATGTCGTTCGTTATGCTTCTGCATCTCTTCTGTCTTCTGGCTGATACTGCCAATGCGCTCCTGTAGCGACTGCTGCATGGCCACGAAGCTGTTTTGCAGCTGACCGATGTCGTCCGTCTGGTCAGACAGTGGAATAGGCTCGTCGTAGTCACCTTCTGAGAAGCGCTGTGTGTATCTCAGCAGTCGCTTGATGGGACGGGTGGTCTGGCGTACTACCTTGTTGCAGAGCCAGAGAATCACTAATAGTCCGACGAGAATCAGTGCTATGATGATATAACCCAGTCGTTGATAACTTGCCAGAATTTCGCCGTCAGGACAAACCATTGCCATACTTGCGGTGGTGCCTGGTACTGGCTGGTAGCAGACGTGGTATCGCTGGCCGTTTATTTCGACATGCATCATGCCCTGCTTGCCTGCTGTCATCTGATGTCCCAAGGTTATGATGTCAGCATTCTTCTTGGGGTCGGCATTGGTGAAGATGGTCTTACGGAACAGGCGTGTCGTGTCAGGATGGATGAAGTAGCGTCCATCGGCACCCAGCACCACGAAATAGGCATCTGAGTAGGAGGGCTCTATGGAATAAATGCTCTTGGCCAGCTCACTAAACAGGAAGTCGGTGTTGATGAAGCCCATGATGCGACCCGTGCTTGAACGCACAGGGCGACAATAGGCACCTACGGCCTGTGTATAGTTGATGGCACCTTCCAACTGCTCGCTGAAGGGCTCTATCCAGAAGGCCTCGCCTGTCCGTGCGGCTTGTTGATACCACTTCTTATTGAAATAATCAAAGTCGGTTTCGCGCACCGAAGATACGGAGTCGCCTTCTTTGTAGCTATAGACAGAGAAGGAGCGTCCATATTGTGGGAAGACGTTAGGCGTGGCGCTGACGTAACAGCCTACGACGTTGGGGTTGAGGCTGACGATGCGTTGCGTAACCATCTCCATCGACTCTGGTGTAAACGACTCCTCCAGCATCCATACATTGGCATCGGTAGAGTTCTCGATGGTGTTCATGAAGTTCTTTACGCGCTGGAGCGCTGTCTGCAGTACGCTATTGGAGCGTTCAACCGCCTCTTTATGAATGAGGTATCTGGACTGCAGGTAGAAGATGCCTAACGACAAGATGAAGACAGGCACTGCCAGCAGCATGAGGCTGAGGCTTAACTTGCGAGAGAGGCTTTTGCTAATTTTACTCATGGGCTACCTCCTTTCTGTCTTCTTCTTTCTCGATTTCCAGGGCTTCAATCATGTGGTCGAGCAGGTCGAGGATAATCTCGCTCTGCTTCTTGATGACTTCCACCTCGTATTCTGCTTCTGCGGAACTGAGGTCCTGATAGTTGTTGCTGAGTTTGGTAACGCTGTGCTCAATGAGGTCAGACGGCACAATCATCTGTGTGGTCATGTAATTCAGGAAGGCAGTCTTCATGCGATCCGAACCCTTGGCCTGTCCTACAGCCCTCTTGAGATCCTCACTGCGCTGGGTCATTGTGGCCGTCATCTGTTTCAGCTCGACAGACTTGCTGGCCAACGACAACTGCATCTGCAGGAAGCGGTTCTGCAACTGGCCAATCTCGTCCTCTCGATCTGTACGGGGAACCTCCTCATAGTAAAAGCCGTCAACAATACGTTGTGCCGACCATGTCAGCATGCGCAACGGTTTCATCTGCCGGCGAATCACGATGCGGCAGAGCAGGAAGAAGAGAAGCACACCGCCAACGGTAATGAGCAGCACTAGAAAGACGAGGTGGTTGTATTCGCCGACAATGTCGTCCTCTAAATATACCAGTCCGACACTCCATCCCAGCTTATCCATGGGGATGCCCAATTCATTGGTACCCAGTTTGGCTGCCTCGGTAGCCCACGAGCGCTGGAAGGGTTTATAGAAGATATACCAGTCTTCGTTATCCTTGTGGAATGTCTTCCTGCCTGTCTGCCCTGACAGCATAGCTTCTGCAGCCTCCCTCACGCTTTGCGTGTCATCGCTCTGTTGCAGGTCGAAGACGGTTTCCTGCTTGATGAGTTTCTGTTCGTCAGGATGGACGATAAAGGAACCGTTATGTCCCAACAATACACTATAGCTGTGGGGGAAGGGCTTGATGGAAAGGATAGCCTGTGAAACCAATGAGACGGGTACGTCAACAGCCAGCACGCCAATGATTATCTTCTCACTCCTTGTCTCTAAGTCCTTATCTCTTTGATAGATGGGCAGACAAAACGAGAGTGTCACACCCTCGTCTTGCTCTTCTGCCAACGGGTCCGTCCAGGAGGCATGTCCCGTTTTCATCGGTGTCGTGTACCACTCCTGCTGGGTGTAGGGCTTTGAGCCAAACGTGTTAGCGATGGTTAGCGTTGATTCACCAGCTTCATGCCCTTTCTTGTGAACATAGGTCATGAACAGCTCCTGCCCTTTATAATAATAAGGGACAAAGGCGATGGCACAGCCAGAGACATAGGGGTTGTTCTCGATAATCTCCCGACAGTAGTCAGTCATACGGTCTGGCTCGTTCAGATGGCCCTGCATGTCGAAATAGACATTAAAGGCCGTCTGCTCTACGCTCATCAGAATGTTGTCAATATGCTGTACGGTACCCTCCAACTTCTCTTCGGCATCCTTGAAAGCCTCTTCTTTCAGCGCCTGGCGCGAGAAGTAGAAAAGAACCGTCAACGACAGAAAGAGCAGCAGTATGATTTCGCATACCACTATCAGATTGAGTCTGATGGACGTGTGGGGGAGGTTTATCTTAAACAGCTTCAGCATGGGCTTCCCTTTTTACTTTTTACCCTTTTACTTCTTCTCTTTAGCCACTACGATGGCTACTGACCAGTCGACATATTCTATTGGACCATAGAAGACTGTTGAGGGAACGTCGTCAATCGTCATATCGACGGTGCCAGACTTTCCATTCTCCAGGTCGCGAATGAGGTGTTCCTCCGTCAGCGCTACCTTCTTGCCTTCCGGTCCGGCTATGCAACTGCCGTCCTTGTTGACGACAACGGTAAAGAAGTCGTTGGTGCTGGCAAAGAGATGGCTGTTCAGCATTTCGTTGCTCTTAATGCTGGCATCTATACGCTGCAACTCCTTGGCGAGCCATTCGAAAGTCATATCAGCACCACAGACACAAATCAGTCGCCCAGCCTTGTCGTAGATAGGCTTGACGAAGGTGGTGTAATGGCCGCTGATATTCGTGCCATCATAGTAATAATAGGGCTCAGACCAGAAACTCTTGTTGGACTCCTTGGCACGGATGTACCAAGGCGACTTGAAATAGTTGTGGCGGGCAGAGCCTACCAAGCGCACTTCAAAAGCGCTGCTGTCAACATGGTGTACATAGGGCTCGAACCATCTACCCTTCTGGGGGAAATAGTCAGGTTCAAAGGCAGCAAAATAGCCGCGTATCTCTGGATTCAGACTGGTCTTGCTCTGCAGGGCTGTAATGACGGCCTCTGGTGAGTCGAGGTGTTTCTCTACCTCGTCGAACTCGTTCATGGCATTCATCTCCATGCCATGAATGGTCTTGGCCAACTTCTCTGCAGCGATATTCATGATGCCCGCATAGCGTGCATGATACTCTGCCTTGACAGCCTTGGAGCATACCCAATATGATATTCCAGCCAGGGCACAGCAAACGACTAATACGGTCAGTATTGCATACAGTCCTGTTCGTTTAGTGCTTTTTTCTGATGTCTGTTCCACGGTTAATGTATTCTTTGTAGCAGTTAGGCTACAAAAATACAAAAAATAGCAATATTGTGTCTATTACTTCTTTTGGTTTTAAATATATTTAACGATTAGCAATAGCATCACGACATTGCTCCATCAGCCATTTGGGAGTGCTGGTGGCGCCACAGATACCTACCGTCTCAATACCTTCAAGCCAGGCGGGGTCTATCTCTGTTGGTCCCTCGATGAGGTGGGTGTTGGGATTGACGCGCTGACACTCGTTGAAGAGCACCCTGCCGTTACTGCTCTTGCGACCACAGACAAAGAGGATGAGGTCGTGGCGGGCGGCAAACTGCGAGATGTTGGGCATGCGGTTGGCCACAGAGCGGCAAATGGTGTCGAAGCTCTTGAAGGTGGCGCCAGGGGTGATGTGCGACTGGATATAGTCGATGATGCGGTGAAACTCGTCGAGCGACTTGGTGGTCTGCGAATAGAGATAGATATCGCGGGTGAAATCGAGGTGTTCCACCTCGTCGAAGTGCTCAATGACAATGGCGTTGCCAGCCGTTTGCCCCACCAAGCCCAGTACCTCGGCATGTCCTTTCTTGCCGAAGATGACGATTTGGCCGTTAGCCAAATCATACTGCTTGCGGATGCGTTGCTGCAACTTCAGCACCACAGGGCAGGTGGCATCGATAATCTCGATGTTGTTCTGGCGTGCCAACTCATAGGTAGCGGGTGGCTCACCATGGGCACGCAACAGCACCTTGACATCGTGCAACTGCGCCATCTGCTCATGGTCGATGGTGATGAGACCCATCTGTCGCAGACGGTCGCACTCCATACCATTGTGTACAATATCACCTAAGCAATAGAGGGTGTTGCCCTTGGCTAACTCCTCTTCGGCTTTCTGGATGGCGGTGGTCACTCCAAAGCAGAAGCCACTGCCGTTGTCAATCTCTATCTTTAAACTCATGGGTTTGATGGGACTAATGGGCTGGGTAGGCTATTATAATATGTGTCCAGTAGTTGCTGGGCAGCAATGAACGAGGTCTGCTGACCAGCGAGGACGGAGTGCTCGGCGGCCTGTAACTGCTGGCGGATAGTAGGATTGTGGTAGAAGTTCAGGCGCAGCTGTTCGTTGATGGTCTCATACATCCAGTACTTGGCCTGTTCGTTGCGGCGATAGTCGAAGTAGCCGTTATCCTTGACGAAATCGACATACTCGTAAATCATATCCCATACCTCTTTGATGCCTGTGCCGTAGAAACCACTGTAACAGAGCACCTTCGGCATCCAGCCACTCTCCGTCTTGGGGAAGAAGTGCAGGGCGTTGCGGAAGTTGGTGGCGGCCATGTGGCAACGGTCCACGTTGTCGCCGTCGCACTTGTTAATGACAATGCCGTCAGAGATTTCCATGATGCCACGCTTGATGCCTTGCAACTCGTCGCCTGTGCCAGCCACCTGCAACAGCAGAAAGAAATCGACCATGGAGTGGCAGGCGGTCTCCGACTGTCCGACGCCTACCGTCTCAACGAATATCTTGTCGAAGCCTGCAGCCTCGCAGAGGATAATCGTCTCACGCGTCTTGCGGGCTACACCACCCAAGGAACCGGCTGTTGGACTGGGGCGGATGAACGAGTCAGGATGGATGGAGAGCTTCTCCATGCGTGTCTTGTCACCCAGAATAGAACCCTTGGTGCGCTCGCTACTGGGGTCAATGGCCAAGACGGCAAGGCGACCGCCATGTTCCTTCAGCACGTGGATGCCAAAGGCGTCGATGCTCGTCGATTTGCCGGCACCCGGCACACCGCTTATACCTATGCGAATGCTGTTGCCACTGAAGGGCAGGCACTTGTTGATTACCTCCTGAGCCTTGGCCTGGTGGTCGGGGTTCACGCTCTCCACCAGCGTGACAGCCTGCGAGAGGATGGTGATATCCCCCTTCGTGATGCCTTCTACCATCTCTGCTGCGGTGAGTTCGCGACGACGGAAGCGGTTGCGCTTCAGGTAGGGATTGATGATTGACGGCTGTTCAACACCGCTGTTCACTTGCAAGCCTGCATATTCTGAGCTGTTCTCTGGATGTTCCATATTATTTGGCATTAATCGTTATCGTGACCTTGGGATGGTCGGGGTCGTTTGTAATCATGAGGATACGTGGACGGGTGCGTACCTTCTTCAGGTCATCGCGTAGCGCGGTAATCTTCAGCGTGGTCTTCTCGCCAGGTTGCAACTTGCTCTTGCCTAACGACACCTGCAGACCACCCGTAAAGAGCTGCAGCGACGAGATATCGAGTTCCGTGCGTCCCTTGTTGGTAATCTCAATGATGTCCTTCTTCTTCGACTTACCCTCGAACAGGATGTCGCAAGTGGTCTTCGACAGTTGCATCTTCGGCGCATACTGCTTCTGCGCACTCGTCATACCCATGAACGAAGGCAACAGGACAGCAGAGACAGGAATCTCGTGGTCGGCACTGACCTTGTCACCAGGGTTCTCGGCCAGATAGACGGCGCTCTGTGTCAGTCCGTAATCGTGCAAATTTTTGGAGTTGAGCGTAACGGTCAGCGTACCTGCACGACCGGGCCCTAAGCGCTCAGGCACCATCGTTGCCTTCAGGTAGGAAGGCAGGTGCATCAGGTTGGGCTGACAGACGGTGGTGCTGCTATTATAAATATGTAGGACCTGCACCTGCTGGTCACCGCGGTTGATATCGTCAAACTCCAGTTCACTGTGGTCGAGCAACAGGTTACCCATCGTGATAGGGTAATTGGCGCTGAGATCCTGATAGTCGCGCAGCACGATACCCTTCATGCGGATAAAAAAAGGCTTGGCAGTGGCATTGGTCACCACGGCGGCCTGCTTGTCGAAATGTCCTAACTGTTGCGCATCGTAGGTCATGCGAATCTGGAACTTGTCACTCTGGTCGGTCTTGGGATATTCTACCTTGGTGCAGTTACAGTCGGGGCGCACCTCACTGATGCGCACCTTCTTGCTGCCCTTGACACGGAACTCAAAGACGGCAGTGATGGGCTGTTGGTAGCCCGTACGACCCACGTCGACGGTGGTCTTCTCGATAATCAGCTTCTGTGCAGTAGCAGTCAGTACTGCCAGTAGCATAACGGGTATAATCAGTATTCTTTTCATTTTTCTGCAATATTGAATGTCATCGACGGTGCTGTGGCGCGATATTCCGGTGCATACGCACAACCTACGGTACAGGTGCCCGTCTCGTAGGTGCCAGCGCGGTCAATGTAGTATTCGGTCTCTATGACGTGCTTGCCTTTGGCCAGACCGCCGAAGAAGTAGTGCGTGACATTGTCCTTGGGTGAGCAGTAGGCACCATTGCGGTAACCCGACAGCTGGTTGACGGGTTCCATGCAGGCGGCACGACGGTCCACAACCTGTACGAAGTCGAGGTCGCGGCTGGTCTCAATGGTGATGCGTACCTTGATGCGCTCGCCAACAGCCAGTGCGGATTGCGGTTTTGCCGCAATCACCTCGCGCTTCACGCTAATGCCGCTCTGCGAAGCCTCAATATCAGCAGTCTTCTGCAGGAACTGGGCATAGACGGCGCCCCATGATGTGCCTTCGCTGGTCTTTGTGGCAGTGAAGGTGTGCTCGCCGTGGTAGGGCTGGACAGTCTTCACGTAGCCGAGGCCGGCAGACGCTTTGCTGGTGTCGATGGGCAAACCATCGACCACAAGGGCGGTGGCAGATTGGCTGGTAGTCAGCGTGCTGCTATTACCATTCAGGAAGGCATAGATGGCGTTGACGCTATTGATGGGTGTGTCCCACAGCTGAGTGCGCTTCTCCTGCAACAGCCAGCGGCGCATCTCATCGACGGTCTGCTGGTCGGCAGGTGTCACACGCTGGATGGCCTCGATAGCGGCTACCTCGGTAGGTATCTTGTAGTCGTACCACGAGTAGCTGGCGCGACGAGTATCGTAGTAGCGCCCCATCTCCTCAGTATAGACGGTATATTCCTTCAGACTCTTCACATACTCTGCAGCCTTGGTCTTCTCACCATGCTGGGCGAGAACGACGGCGGTGAGTGCCTTCTCATAGATGGTCTGGCGCTTGATATCTTTCTTCAGCAGACCGATGAGGTAGTCGTTGGCGGCCTTTACGTCCGTCTTCAGTGTGCGTCCGTCGATGGCGCAGATGTAGAGCCAGCGCAGGGCGGTGAATGTCGGGAAGCTCTGGCGGTGGCCCTTCTTCTCCTCTTGTTTCATCTTCTTCACCATGTCCACCATTTCCTTGCCGATGAATTTGAAGGCGTTGTCGTAAAGCGGTGAGAGGTGGGTGGTGAGTGGTGAGAGACGCTGTAAGCGGGCAAGCATCTCAGCAACGGTGACGGTGATATAGGTGCTACCCTCCATGCCTGGGTACCACGAGAAGGAACCGTCGGCATTCTGTAGCTTCTGCAACTTCTCTGCGGTGGTTGTCAAGCGGTTGTTAATGCCATTCTCGTCGAAGAAGTCGGCGAGGCGCTGGCGCTGTTCGCTCTCCCGGTCGGTAGCAGCCACCCATGGGGTCTCAGTGAGCACGAGGTCCTTCAGCTCCTCGTTCTTCTCTAATTGCGAGTGTAGGGATGTTTCGCTTCCCTGTTCACGTTTCCACTGCTCAAAGATGCGCTTGGTCTGTGGGTTCTGGTCGAGGAGATGCTTCGCCAACAAGTTGCTGTAATAAGAAGCAGCCTGGTCAATGGCGCTATGCTCCCATGGCTGTCCGAGGGTCGGCAGACTCTGCACCATCAGCCAAGCGGGATTGTTGGTGTATTCAATAGTCAACTTCTGCTGGTCGGTACCCTGTGGGAAGAGCTTCGTGAGGTCGATGGTCTTCATACCTGCCTCATGCTGGGTGAAGGGCACCGTCTTGGTAACATATTCGCGATTGGGCAGGATGGGTAGGTAGTGCTGCTCGCCATCGCTGAAGCCGTCGCCAGTGGCAGTGACTTTGCAGATGAGCAGGCTGATGTCAGCGGACAAGCCGCTGACCGCGAACTGAGCGGCAGTGGAGCTGTTGGCATCGATAGTGAAAGGGGCTGCCTGTTCGCAGATGACCTGGTCAGTATTGGGGTCAATCAGCTGGAGCTTTGCCGTGCCGCTGGCGCTATGGTCAGTGGTGTTAAACAGACGGGCAGAAATGGTGGCATTGTCACCCTCACGGATGAAGCGCGGCATGTTAGGCTGTATCATCACATCTTTCTGTGCGATGACCTCGCCATCGATGTAGCCGTACAGCATATCGGCAGTATTGGCAATACCCATAAAGTGCCAGGTGGTCAGGCTCTCTGGAAGCGTGAACGACAGCGTGACGTTGCCGTCGCCATCAGTCTGCAGGGTGGGGTAGCAGAAGGCTGTCTCGTTGAGATTCTCGCGGAGCTGTACCTGCTGTTCTACTTCTTCCTGCTCTTCTATATCTGCTGCCTCTTTAGCTCTTAACAATTCACCCCCCTTGGCATCGTTGGCAACAACGACCTCCTGCAGACCATCGCTTGCCTGAGCGGCCATCGGTGCACTCTCCATCATGCCTGCCGACTTGGACATCAGCATGGTACGGGTGCCACGAATCCGGATGCCATAGGGACGGAAATAGGGGAAGATGCTCTCGTCGAAGCGGCTGAACTGCAGTTGGTAGACATCGATGAGCTTCATCTGCTTGGTGGCAGATGCCCAGATGTTTCTAAATTCCGTATATTGCCAACTGGTGCTTGGCTGAGAGAGGTAGGATGATGGTGCAAACGACCACTGATGGGGGGTAAGTGCATCGAGGCTCTTATCGTAGAGCACAGCCATGAGACTGGCGTCAGCGACAGTACCGTCAGGCTTGTTAATCTTCAGTTGCCACTGCTCCTGCTGACCAGGTGTCAAGCGGTCGCGGAAGGTTGTCCACTGCAGCTTCAGTTTCTTTTCGGGCATGGGACGGCGGATGAGCTGCTGGTGACAGTAGCACTCACCGTTTTTCATCCATGCGAAGGTCAGCAGCAGGCCGTTGCCGTACTCCTCACGGTAGGTGAACTGGCGATTGATGAGCTCACCATTCTTCTTGACGGCACCTTCCTCAATCTTCTGCTTGCCAGCAAAGAGACTATATACAATATAGGTGTTGGGATCTGATGAGCCAACCTGTACGGTGACGGGTGTGCCGTCGTTAGGGAATTGCTCATGAGAGCAATAGAACCAGTCGTGGGTCTCCGTAGCAGGACGCTTGTCAGTCAAACTGAAGACCACGAACGTCTGGTCGATGCTGTCTTGGGCACAGATAGCCTCTATGCGGTGCTGGCCGCTTTTCAATTCATAGTTGATTGATAATGGACCATTAGCAGACCAATTCTGCCATTTGCCGCCATCAATGCGGTAGCGCAACTTACCGGGAATCTCCTTGCCGGCGGCATTGCGACGGGTGAAGGTAATCTTGGGAAACTGGTCGCTGCGCACCTTTTCGGGGATGTCGCAGGTCAGTGAGGTAGCCTTGTTACCCAATGGCAATGACAAACTACCGTGGTGTGTCTCGCCTGCCTGGTCGGTGACGTCAGCATCAACGACAAAGTGGTAGAACATGGTGTGGCGACCTAAGTCTTCAGGCATAACGAGTGGCATGTCAACAGTAAACGAACCATCGTCAGCTGTAGTAGCATCGCCCTCGCTGACAACGACCTCACGGAGACCATCACCGAAGTAACCTCCCTGCCAGTAGCGGCTGTAAGACATCCACCAGAAAGCGACACGACGCTTGACGGTATAGTGTACCTTCGCATCTTGGATGGGTACACCGGCATAGCTCATGGCCTTGGCCTTGGCATGTACGGTGTCGCCAGCTTGGTACGACTCCTTATATTCATCGAACTCCACCTGGAAGGCAGGACGCTTGTACTCCTCGACACGGAAACTGACGTTGCCGTTATTGGTGCGGATGGAGTAGCGACCATTCAGCTTACCCGTAGGCAACGTGAACTGTACGCTGCACTTGCCATAGTGGTCGGTGGTAGCCTGCTGTTCAGCAACTACACGGAAGTTGGCATCGCGCAACTCAAACTTCACCGACTTGCCACTGACGGCGGTATTCTCGGTAACAGACAGCTCTTTCCATACGATGGCGGTAACAGAAACGGTCTGACCGGGACGATAGATAGCGCGGTCGGTAAACAGGTTGGTATGTTCGATGTTGTACTTACGCTCGTAATAGCTGTAGGCGCCGTACATGTTCTGATCAGGGCAGAAATTGTCATTAGCGCTGTATGCAAAGAGTCTTGACGGGTTCTTTGTACCAGTATAGACGGCTTCGCCTTGGCTATTGCAGGTGAGCACTTGAGTAGCTTCCGGAGCATTCCAGTTCTTACGGAACGACAGACGTACCGAGGCATTCTTGACGGGTTGTCCTGTCGTAGCATCGACAACCACATAGCGAAGGCTGTTATCGGGCTGTGCCTGTTGCAGGAGTCGAATACCAGATACAAAATACAGTTTGCGTATAGTCTCGGTATTGGGCAGGCTGGCAAACTCCAACATATAGACACCTGCTGGCAGACCCCGTAGTTCTATAGAATCTTTAAACACGTCGTAGTTGGCGCGTCCTGAGAAAGTGACTGTCTGTGCCAGTTCAGGCAATTCTTGCAAACCTGCCTTTATCTTCTTGTAATCATTGCTGTTTCCGGGGTCGAGTTGTGTGTCGCCAGCCAATGAGGTGCGATAGACACGCATGGTTAACTGGCTGATGTTACGCAGGTTCATCAGACTGACTACCTGCGACTTTTCCACCTCCTGGATGCGACGCTTTAAGCTGACGGTGAACTGCGGTGTGGTCAGGTCGGTCAACTCGTTACGCATGTAGTTGGAAGTGGGCCAGGTACCCCAACGCTCCAAGGACTTTTGCAACCAGTTGTAGCGCTCGGCACGGGTATAATCATCTACCATCTTGTCATAGCGACCCATGGCCAACTCAGCAGCCTCAGGATAGTCGCCAAAAATGGCTATCAGCGAGTCGTATTCTTCAACGGTCTTGGCAATACGGCTGGCAACAATACAGGCAGCAGGACAGTTGCCGACCTTCATATAATAGTCGTAGAGCCACTGCCGTTCGTCCAACTCCAAACCCACGACGCTCAGCAGGTCGTGACCAAACACCTTACTGTCCTTGCCGCGCTCCACCAGCGGTTCATAGTCATTGGCCTTGACCTTGGCCAATAGGTCAGGATTAGCCATCGCTAACTGGCGATAGTGGTTGGCCTTGTCGGATGTTTCGTTGTCTATCGACGGGTTTAAGGAATAGACCTTATATAATACGGTGGCATAGACCATTCGCAGCACTTCGTCGGTGGTCACCTTGGCTTGTTGCTCAATGCGCATTATAGCTGGCGCTAGCGAGTCGGGCGAGATGTCCTGCTGCACGTTGGCTGTCAGCAGTTCGGCTTTGAGTAGTTGACCGTAGGCCTTCTCCTGCAATGCCTTGGTTTCAATCTTCTGCAGATGGGTCAGGGCCTGTCGTGGCAGGTCCTTGTCGCGGGCACTTTCCACCTGTTTCCACAATGCTTGATATGTCTGTGCGAACGTATTCATGGGCAACAGCAGCCATGCTGCTAAAACGACTAACAATGTCTTCTTCATAGTTTCTGTCGATTAAATAATGCACAAAGATACGAAAAACCCGTTAAACAGCCAAGCCATTTAACGAGTTTTACCAATAATTCATTTTTCTCAATCAGTGTGCATCTTCGCAACAATGCTCGTGACAGCCACTGCCAGGCGTCTCAAACTCCAGCGTAGAATGGCCGATGCCGTTCTCTTTGAGCAGGTGTTTCAGACGACCTTTTACCTCTTCCATCTGTTCCAATGCATCAATGACAACATGTGCAGTCAAGGCGTTGTCGGTTGTGCTGATAGCCCAGATGTGCAGGTGGTGTACCTCGTTGACATGCTCCTCGTTGGCCAGCAACTGTTGGATTTCGTCAGGTTCGATGCCTTCTGGCGTACCATCGACAATCAGACGCAGACTACTCGACAGCAGACTCCATGTAGAGAGCAGAATGATGAAGGCAATGATGAGGCTGACAATGGGGTCAACAACGTTCCACCCCGTCCAGGTAATAATGATTCCGGAGATAACGACACCCACGGACACCAGCGTGTCCGCAACCATGTGCAGAAAGGCACCACGCACATTGATGTCACTTTTCTGGCCACGCATCAGCAGGACAACGGTGAGACCGTTGATAAGGATTCCCACACCGGCTGTCCAGGTTACGGCCATACCGTTGACGTCGGCTGGTTCGCTGAACTTATGAATACTCTCAATGACGATGCCGCCGATGGCTACCAACAGAAGCACGGCATTGACGAGTGAGATGAGTACCGTCGATTTCTTCAGTCCGTAAGTGTAGTGGGCTCCAGAGCGAACCTTCGCCAAGTGGAAAGCGATGAGTACGAGCACGAGGCTGAACACGTCGCTGAGGTTATGGCCGGCATCGGACAATAGCGACAGGGAGTTCTGTGTCAGTCCTACCAAGGCTTCGACACCCACGAAGAGCAGGTTCAGGGCGATGCAGAAGACGAAGATGCCGTTCATGGAGGTGGGCATCACATGATGATGGTGATGTCCGTGGTGATCGTGATGATGGTGTTCATCGTGATGTTCGTGATGGTGTTTGTGTGCCATAATTATATTGTTTTTGTTGTTTCACGCTGCAAAGGTAGGAAAACATTGCTGCAACCTGGTTGCAACAGCCCATGAATGCTGCTTTTCTGCAACCGTGTTGCAAGTTTTTATTATTTTGTTTTGGCTTTTTACTTGCTTATTTGTATCTTTGCACCAAACTTAAAGTTACTACAATGATTAATCGCGAACTCTTAGAACCTCAGTCGATTGTCGTTATCGGTGGTTCGAATAATGTACATAAACCCGGTGGCGCCATCGTGCGTAACCTTTTGCAGGGTGGTTATCAGGGAACCTTGCGCATCGTCAATCCCAAGGAGGACGAGGTGCAGGGCATCAAGGCTTTCCATGACGCTAGCGAATTGCCACCCACCGAACTGGCTATCCTCGTGATAGCTGCGAAGTTCTGTCCTCAGTATGTGGAATTACTGGCCAAGGAGAAACAGACACGTGCTTTCATCATCCTCTCGGCAGGTTTCAGTGAGGAAACCCACGAGGGTGCCGTGCTGGAACAGCAGATTCTCGATACTTGTGAACAATATGGTGCAGCATTGATTGGTCCTAACTGCATCGGTCTGTTGACACGCTGGCACCATTCGGTATTCACTAAACCCATTCCCAACCTCAATCCACAGGGCGTCGACTTCGTTTCCGGCTCTGGTGCTACGGCGGTTTTCATTTTGGAGAGTGCTGTCGTCAAAGGCCTGCAGTTCAATAGCGTGTGGTCTATCGGTAACGGTAAACAGATTGGTATTGAGGATGTGTTACAGTACTTTGATGAGCATTTCAATCCTGAGACAGACTCGAAAATCAAACTGCTCTATGTCGAGAATATCTCCAATCCAGATAAGCTACTGTTCCATGCCAGCAACCTGATTCGTAAGGGCTGTCGCATAGCCGCTATCAAGGCTGGCTCGTCAGAGAGTGGCAGTCGTGCGGCGTCGTCGCATACGGGTGCTATTGCTTCGTCCGATTCTGCTGTTGAGGCATTGTTCCGTAAGGCAGGCATCGTACGTTGCTTCTCCCGTGAGGAACTGACAACGGTAGGTTGTATATTCACCCTTCCCGAACTGAAGGGTAAGCACTTTGCCATCGTGACGCATGCCGGTGGTCCTGGCGTGATGTTGACGGATGCATTATCGAAGGGTGGACTGATTGTTCCCCAAATAGAAGGTCCTGAGGCCGATGAACTGAAGAGTAAACTTCTCCCTGGTTCTGCGGTAGCCAATCCCATCGATATCCTCGCCACAGGAACACCAGAGCATCTGGGTATCGCTATCGACTATTGTGAACAGCAGTTCAAGAATATCGATGCTATTGCTGTTATCTATGGTACCCCCGGACTGACGAAGCTTTACGAGGCTTACGATGTGCTCCACCAGAAGATGCAACAGTGCAAGAAGCCAATCTTCCCCATTCTTCCGAGTCAGCACACCGCAGGTCCGGAGGTGGCGGAATTCTTGAAAAAGGGACACGTGAACTTCTCCGATGAGGTCACGCTGGCGACGGCACTCTCGCAGATGATACGCACTCCCAAGCCGGCACCGCCAGAAATGCAACTCTATGGTATTGACATCGTCCGCCTCCATAATATCATCTCTGGCATCAAGGAGAATGGCTATGTGTCTCCACAGACCGTTCGTGACATCCTTTCTTGTGCGAGCATCCCTCTTGTACCAGAGATGGTCAGCACGTCGAAGGAAGAACTGACGGCCTTTGCCAACCAGGTAGGGTACCCCGTTGTTGCTAAGGTGGTAGGCCCTGTGCATAAGAGTGATGTGGGTGGCGTGTCGCTCAATATCCGTACGACTGAACACCTGGCACTGGAGTTCGACCGCATGATGCAGATTCCCGATGCTACAGGTGTGATGGTCCAGAAAATGCTGAAAGGTGCCGAACTCTTTATCGGTGCCAAGTACGAGAAACGCTTCGGTCATGTGATGCTATGTGGACTGGGTGGCATCTTTGTAGAAGTACTGAAGGATGTGTCATCGGGTCTTGCTCCGCTGAGCTACAACGAGGCGTACTCAATGATTCACTCGCTCAGAGGTTATAAGATTCTGCAAGGTACGCGCGGCCAGCAGGGTATCAACGAGAATAAGTATGCGGAAATCATTGTTCGCCTGTCCACGCTCCTCCGCTTTGCTACGGAAATCAAGGAAATGGACATCAACCCGTTACTGGCCGACCACGACGACATCGTTGCCGTCGATGCTCGCATCCTCATTGAGAAAGAATAGTGCTCACGCTGGTTTCGCCAGCGTGCCCCTTATAACACACCGACAAAATGACAGAAAAGACCGTCATTTTGTCGGACTTTTTCCTTTTGGCACGTAGTTTGTTCGCCTTGTTGCAAAATAACAAATAAAATCAGGAGGACAAAACGATGACATTAGACAAGTTTACTATTAAGGCGCAGGAGGCGGTACAAGAAGCCGTCAATACTGCACAGCGCGGTGGGCAGCAGACCATCGAACCGATACACTTGTTGGCAGGCATCATGGAGAAAGCCAAGGATGTTGTCAACTACCTGCTGCAGAAATTGGGCGTCAATGCACAGCAGATAGAGGTGCTGGTACAGTCGGAATTGCAGCACCTGCCGAAGGTGACGGGTGGTGAACCCTACCTGTCGAGTGCCACCAATCAGGTATTGTTGAAGGCTCAGGACTATGCCCAGAAGATGGGTGACGAATTTGTGAGCGTGGAACCATTGCTGCTGGCACTGCTTACCGACGGCCAGACGGCAGGTCGCATTCTCAAGGATGCAGGCATCACGGAGAAGGAGCTGCGTGCAGCCATCCAGGCTTTGCGCCAAGGCCAGAAGGTACAGTCGCAGTCGGCTGATGACAACTATCAGTCGCTGGAGAAGTATGCCAAGAACCTGGTGGATATGGCTCGTCAGGGTAAGCTCGACCCCGTGATTGGCCGTGATGACGAGATACGCCGGTTGTTACAGATTCTGTCGCGGCGTACTAAGAACAACCCTATATTAATAGGTGAACCTGGTACGGGTAAGACGGCTATTGTCGAGGGCCTTGCCGGGCGTATTGTCCGTGGCGATGTGCCTGAGAACCTAAAGGACAAACAACTCTATTCCCTTGATATGGGTGCGCTGGTTGCTGGTGCCAAGTATAAGGGCGAGTTTGAGGAACGTCTGAAGAGTGTCATCAACGAGGTGACGAAGGCCGAAGGTCGTATTATCTTGTTTATCGACGAGATTCATACGCTGGTAGGTGCCGGCGGTGGTGAGGGTGCTATGGATGCTGCCAACATTCTGAAGCCTGCACTGGCTCGTGGTGAGTTGCGTGCTATTGGTGCCACCACACTCAATGAGTACCAGAAATACTTTGAAAAGGATAAGGCTCTTGAACGCCGTTTCCAAACGGTGATGGTGGATGAGCCTGACGAGCTCTCTGCGATCTCTATCCTGCGAGGCTTGAAGGAGCGTTACGAGAACCACCATAAGGTACGTATCCAGGATGATGCCTGTATTGCAGCTGTCCAACTGTCAGAGCGATACATCTCTGAACGGTTCCTGCCAGACAAGGCCATCGATCTGATGGATGAGGCTGCTGCCAAGCTGCGTATGGAGCGCGACAGCGTTCCTGAGGAACTGGATGAGATAACCCGCCGTCTGGCTCAGCTTGAAATCGAACGCGAGGCCATTAAGCGCGAGGGTGATGAACCCAAGATTGCCCAGTTGGATAAGGAAATTGCTGACCTCAAGGATCAAGAGACTCAGTTCCGCGCCAAGTGGGAGGGTGAGCGCCAGCTGATTAACAAGATTCAGCAGGACAAGCAGGAGATGGAGAACCTGCGCCTGGAGGCTGATCGTGCCGAGCGAGAAGGTGACTATGGTAAGGTGGCTGAGATACGCTACTCGAAAATAAAGACAATAGAGGATGACATCAAGTCGATACAGTCACAGTTAGCCTCTGCTCAGGATGGTAATGCGATGGTTCGCGAGGAAGTCACCGCCGACGATATCGCCGAGGTGGTATCACGCTGGACGGGCATCCCCGTCAGTCGTATGCTGCAGAGCGAAAGGGAGAAGCTGTTGAATCTGGAAGAGGAGCTGCACCATCGTGTCATTGGACAGGATGAGGCTATCACGGCAGTCTCTGATGCTGTGCGCCGCAGCCGTGCTGGATTGCAAGACCCCAAGCGTCCTATCGCCTCGTTCATCTTCCTTGGTACTACGGGTGTTGGTAAGACGGAGCTTGCCAAGGCGCTGGCTGAATACCTCTTCAACGACGAAACGATGATGACGCGAATTGATATGTCGGAATATCAGGAGAAGTATTCCGTTTCACGATTGGTAGGTGCTCCTCCGGGCTATGTGGGCTATGATGAGGGTGGCCAGTTGACGGAGGCTGTACGTCGCAAACCGTATCAGGTTATCCTTTTCGATGAAATCGAGAAGGCTCACCCCGACGTCTTCAACATTCTGCTGCAGGTGTTGGACGACGGACGACTGACAGACAACAAGGGCCGTACTGCCAACTTCAAGAACACCATCATTATCATGACCAGCAATGCTACGCGTGAGGAGTTGCGCATGACGATGCGCCCGGAGTTCCTGAACCGTATTGACGAGATAATCACCTTCCAGCAACTGACGAAAGAACAGATAGCTGACGTGGTACGCCTGCAGATGAAGAAGGTGACGGATATACTGGAGCCTCAGGGCATTCATCTTGAAACCACCGATGCTGCCATCAGCTATCTGGCTGAAGAAGGCTACGATCCAGACTTTGGTGCCCGTCCGGTGAAACGAGCCATACAGAACCTGGTACTCAACGATTTGTCGCGTAAGATTCTCGCTGACCAGGTAGACCGTTCAAAGCCCATCATCATTGATGAGTTTGGTGACGGACTGGTATTCCGCAATTAAAATAACATAAAATATTTGGTATTTTGCTCGGTTATTCGTACCTTTGCACCCGCTAAATTCATTTCGGTGGGTGCAAAGTATTTTTGGAGAGGTGCTCGAGTGGTTGAAGAGGCACGCCTGGAAAGCGTGTAACCGGCAAAACCGGTTCGCAGGTTCGAATCCTGTTCCTGTTCTCTCCGCGAAACAAACTATGAAAAGACTACTATTACTGGTAACCATTGCGTTACCCTTGCTACTCTCTTCCCAGACGTATAAGTCAGAGGTATGGTCGCCCGACAATGGGGACGGCACATACACAAACCCTGTTATCAATGCGGACTATTCAGACCCTGATGTCTGTGTAGGGCCATCGGGTGAGGATTACTACCTGACGGCCTCGTCGTTCCAGTGTACGCCGGGCTTGCCCATCCTGCACTCGAAGGACCTGGTGAACTGGGAGATTGTGGGCTATGCCTTGAAGAATCTCTATGAGGGCGTCGACAAACTCCTTGAGCACTTCAGCACCGTACAGCACGGTAATGGCGTGTGGGCACCCAGCATCCGCTATCACGCTGGCCAGTACTACATCTATTGGGGCGACCCTGACCATGGTGTATATATGGTGAAGACGAAGGATGGCTACCCTGCCGGCGAGTGGGAACAGCCTGTTTGCATCATCAAGGGGCAGGGATATATCGACACCACGCCGCTATGGGACGACGATGGCCGTTGCTATCTGGTGAACGGATGGGCCAACAGTCGCTCGAAGTATGCCTCGGTACTGACCGTTCGTGAGATGTCGGCAGATGGCACAAAGCCCATCGGACAACCCGTTATCGTGTTTGACGGCAATGGTACGGAGAACCGTACCTGCGAGGGTCCTAAGTTCTATAAGCGTGACGGCTGGTACTGGATTATGTGTCCGGCAGGTGGCGTGCCTGGTGGTTTCCAGTTGGCCATGCGCTCGAAGTCGCCCTATGGTCCCTATGAGCACAAGATCGTGTTGCAGCAGGGCAAGACAAACATTAATGGTCCCCACCAAGGAGCGTGGGTACACACGAAATATGGCGAGGACTGGTTCCTGCACTTCCAGGACAAGGAAGCTTATGGTCGTGTGGTACATCTGAATCCTGTGGACTGGTCCACTGGCTGGCCTGTGATGGGAAAGAAGGGAGAGCCCGTGACCACTTTCTCGAAACCGAAAGCTTCGAGTACAGTGGCGGTGAACCCACAGGAGAGCGACGAGTTTAATAGTACGACTATTGGCAAGCAATGGCAGTGGCAGGCCAACTACGACGAGAAGTTTGGTGTCCCCACCGCTTTTGGTACCATGCGTGTTTTCACGTACAAACAGTCAACAGCCAACCTTTGGCTCGTTCCCAATATGCTGTTGCAGAAGACTCCTGCCGACGAGTTTATGGCTACGACGAAGGTACGCTTCACGTCGAAGGCTGACGGACAGATGGGCGGCATTATCATGATGGGACTCGACTATTCGGCACTCGTCGTGAAGCGTGTGGGCAAGGAATTTCAGCTTCTGCGCCTGACCTGTAAGCAGGCTGACAAGGGTGGAGCACAAGAGGAAGAACTCATTGCCACGCTGAAGCCCACTGCTGAGGACAAGATAGATTATAAGCCCGGCATTCATGAGGATATCTACCTGCTGTTGCGCGTCACCCTGCCCGATAAGGACAAGTTGACGAACAAGGGTGGCTACGAAGGTAAACCGCAGGTGACCTTTGCCTATAGCATGGACGGCAAGACGTTCCGTCAGGCAGGCAGTCCCTTCCAGATGCGTCAGGGCAAGTGGATTGGTGCCAAGTTCGGCTATGTCTGCGTTGAGGACAATGCCAAGGCCGACCGTGGCTGGTTGGATATTGACTGGATGCGCGTTACGAAGTAAGGTTTGCCTTTTCGTTTTTCTCTGGCAGTTCAAAGATGAATCGGGAACCGTCGGTGTAGCTCTCATCGAGCCACAGCTTGCCACCCAGCAGTTTCACGATGGACTGACAGATAACAAGACCTAAGCCTTGCAACTTCTGGTTGTCACCGATTTCACGGAAGGTATTGAAGATATTCCCATCGATTGTCTCGTCAGCACACAGATAACAACCATGATAACTACTGACATTGCCAGTAGAATGGCCATAATCCAAAGGCTCAGTCTGTTTGCAAATGAACGAATTCGCATCCTCGTATATGTTATTAGGTTAGTTACGCACGTTTCTAAGTGCAAAGATAGCAATTTTTTCTGAGACTACCAAATTTTGGTGGGTGAAATGTTGAAAAAAGACACACAGAGAAGTGAAAACCTTACAATCTTGCAATCTTGCATCCTTTCACAGGGTGTGTCCCTAAGAGGGATATATTATCTAATTATTAATATATTATAATATATTAATAATTAGCACTAAAGTAGTACCAATGGAAGCACGTCATGCAAGAATGCAAGAATGCAAGAATGCGAGAAATGGAGTGCGCCCTAATCGGGGGCGTGCTTTTTTGCGTGCCTTTTTTGCGGAATAATTTGGAAATCACCTCTGTTTTTTGTACCTTTGCATTGTCAAAATCAAGGTGGTCTCACGGCGCACGAGACAGCCTGATAGCGATGCGTACTAGCCTGATACGGCGCCATATCAGCCTAGTACGGAGGCCTTACCAGCCTAATAACAGAGGGGGAGAAGCTAAGAGTGTCGGGCACCCTTTATGCGCTTAGCGTGACGCTCTCGATGCGGAGCTTGACCATACCAGCAGGGACACGGACAACGACGGTATCGCCAGCTTTCTTGTTGAGCAGGGCTTGGGCGATGGGTGACTTAATGGAAATCTTGCCCTCGCGGAGGTTGGCTTCATGGGGACTGACAATGGTATAGGTCATGCGACTGCCAGTGTTCTCGTTGGTCATCTCAACCTTGCTGAGCAGACCTACGCTGTCGGTGGAGAGATGGGAGGTGTCGAGCACGCGGGCATTCTCCAGAACGCGCTGCATGAAACGGATGCGACTGAGCAGGCGACCTTGCTCGCGCTTGGCGGCATGGTACTCGAAATTCTCGCTGAGGTCACCCTTGTCGCGGGCCTCGGCAATGGCATCCCTGACCTGTGGCAGTTCAACACTTTCTAACTGACGTAGTTCGGCAACGAGCTTGTCGTAGCCCTCCTGTGACATATATTCCATAAAGTTACTTTCTTGCAAATTTTCTGCAAAGGTACTAAAAAGATTAAAGATTAAAGATTAATGATTAAAAATTTCTCTAAACTCTAATATTTTTTGTACCTTTGCCGGACAAATAAACGAAAATTGTGATATGAAGAGAATCATCATGCTGTTGGCAGTAGTCGCCTGCCTGTGGACGGTGGCGCCCATGGCGTATGGAGAGACTGTGCAGCAGGATACGACAAAAGTGGTGGCTACCGACACATTGCAGGCTGACACACTGGCTGTCGACTCAGCGATGGCGCTGGTAGATGCCGACCTGGGAGGCGCCGACGAAGAGGCGTTGGAGGACGGTAGCCTGCACAAGTTGCTGAAGCGGAAATTCATTGAGGGTTCGGCAGGGTTTATGTCGCTGGTGGCGCTGGCACTGGTGCTGGGCTTGGCATTCTGCATTGAACGCATCGTGTATCTGACGCTGTCGGAGGTGAACACGAAGAAGCTGTTGGCCGAAGTAGATAGACGGTTGGAAAAGGACGACGTGGAAGGGGCTAAAGACCTCTGCCGCAATACGCGTGGACCCGTGGCTAGTATCTGCTATCAGGCGTTGCTGCACATCCGCGAGAAGGTGGACGACATAGACCGTCAGCTGACGAACTATGGTACGGTGCAGATATCGAACATGGAGAAGGGCTGTTCGTGGATACGCCTGTTTATCGCCATTGCTCCGTCGCTGGGTTTCCTGGGAACGGTGATAGGTATGGTGATGGCCTTCGACAATATCGAGGTGGCAGGCAATATCAGTCCGACGATTGTTGCTAAGGGTATGAAGGTGGCGCTGATTACCACCATCTTTGGTATCATCGTGGCTATCGTCCTGCAGTTCTTCTATAGCTATATCCTCTCGAAGATAGACCGTCTGACCACTCAGATGGAGGAAGGTGCCATCACACTGATGGATGCTGTTGTGAAATATAAAGCGCGTAATAATGGCTGAGGCAGGTAGTTTCTTTCTGGCAGAGGTAATGCTGTGGCTGATGTATATCGCCATGGGCGTTGCCGTGATTGTGACCGTGGCGTCAACGGTGCGCTCGTTCTGGTTAAACAATAAGAGTTGAAAGGTTAAAGGTTAAAGTTGAGATGTTCCGTTGGAAGCAGAAGCGCAGGGAGTTCCCCGAACTGAATACCACATCGACAGCAGATATCTCGTTTATGCTGTTGGTATTCTTTCTGGTGACCTCGTCGATGGATACCGACCATGGACTGGGGCGTAAGCTGTCGCCTATGGACGATCAGCGTCAGGAACAGCGTGACATTAACCGCTCGAACGTCTTGCAGATAGCTATCGACGATAACGACGTGGTGACGTGCGACGGACAGCAGGTGACACCCGATGCGTTGCGCCAGCAGGTGGAGTCGTTCTTGGCTTCGCGACAGACCGACAACTATGCCATCGCCGTAGAGACGGGGCGCAAGACCAGCTATAACGCTTATTTCGAGATGCAGAACAGCATCGTGGCGGCATACAGGAAACTGGATATCAAGCCCATGCGGATACAAGAAGGAGTTAGGAATGAGTAGATTTAAACGACAGAGACAACGGACAGTGCCCGCATTGAATGTGGCATCGCTACCTGACCTTATCTTCACGGTACTCTTCTTCTTCATGATTGTTACCCACATGCGCGACGTAGACCCGAAGGTGCAGTACAACGTGCCAGAAGGTACGGAGCTGACCAAGGAGGTGAACAAAAGTGGACTGGTGTATCTGTTTATCGGTAAACCTGTTGATGCACAAGGACGCGTCATTGCTGACGAGACACGCATCCAGATGGGTAACCGCTATGTGACAGTGGACGAGATAGGTGCGGAGATAGAAAAGGAGCGCAACCGCATGTCGGAAGACGACCGTCAGCGACTGACGGTGAGCATCCGTGCCGACAGAGATACAGAGATGGGACTCATCAACGATGTAAAGCAGGCCTTACGCAAGGCTGGAGCGCTGAACATCAACTACTCAGCAACAAAGGAGATGCGTAAAGATTAAAGTTGAAAGGTTAAAGACAAAAGATTAAAGATAATATTATGGCAGTACAGAAACTTGACAAATTGGATCAACGAATTCTTCACATGATTAGTGAAGATGCACGTGTGCCTTTCTTGGAGGTGGCTCGTGAGTGTAATGTGAGTGGTGCAGCTATTCACCAGCGCATCCAGAAACTGACAAATATGGGCATCCTGCGTGGTTCGCAGTTTGTGATTGACCCAGAGAAGATTGGCTATGAGACTTGTGCCTATATCGGCTTGAACCTGAAGAATCCTGAGGACTTCGACCATGTGTTGGAAGCGCTGAAGACGATTCCTGAGGTGACGGAGTGCCACTATACGACGGGTAACTTCGATATGTTCATCAAGATTTATGCACATAACAACCACCACCTGCTGAACATCATCCACGACCAGCTGCAACCCTTGGGACTGTCGAGCTCGCAGACGCTCATCTCGTTCCATTCGGCTTTCGAGCGTCAGTTGCCCATCAGTGAACCCGTGGAAGAGGAGTAGGAATAAAAAAGCGAGCCGTTAGCGGGCTCGCTCGTAATCCGTAAAGGCGTATTCAAAGGCGTGACGTTCGTCCTTTGGATGCGCTTCTTTGTTGACAACCTGCCAGTCGCTATAATCAGGGAAGAAGGTATCGGCCTGAGCGGGGATGTCGTCAACCTCCGTGAGACAGAGGCGGTCGGCCTTACTGATGGCCTGCTCATAGACACGTGCTCCACCTATTATATATATGTCCTCATCGGGCTGGCAACTCTGCAGGGCTGCGTCGAGGGTGGGGAAGACCTCACAGCCAGGCAACTCCTTGACAGTAGTTGACAGTACGACATTGCGGCGGTTGGGCAGTGCTCCCTTAGGCAATGACTCAAAGGTATTGCGCCCCATGACGATGGTGTGGCCGGTGGTCAGCGCCTTGAAACGTTTCAGGTCGTTGGGCAACCAGTAGATGAGTTTGTTCTCAAAGCCGATGGCACGGTTCTTGGCCACGGCTGCAATGATACTAATAGTCATCGTGTAGCCTCCTTGAAACGTTCTAACAACCACGCCTGCTGCTCAGGGATGGTCATGTGAGAATTGTCCAACAAGATGGCATCGTCGGCCTGACGCAAGGGTGATACCTCACGATGAGAGTCGATGTAGTCGCGCTCCTGTACATTCTTCAGAATATCTTCGTAGTCGGCCTCCATACCTTTGCCTTTCAGCTCGTCATAGCGGCGCTGGGCACGTACCTCAGCACTGGCGGTGACGAAGATTTTCAGTTCAGCATCGGGGAAGACGACGGTGCCGATATCGCGACCGTCCATCACCACGCCCTTGTCCTTACCCATCTGTTGCTGTTGGGCAACCATCGCCTCACGGACGAATCCCAGCGTGGCGATAGGACTGACGTGACTGCTGACCTCCATGGTACGGATGTCATTCTCTACCAGTTCGCCGTTGAGATAGGTGTCAGGACGACCTGTCTGGGCATTGAACTGGAATGAAATCTGGATGTTCGGCATCTGCTGGTGCAAGGCATCCTCATTGATGCCGTCGGCAGTGAACAGCCCGTGACGCAGGGCATAGAGGGTGACACAGCGGTACATAGCACCCGTGTCGACATATACATAGCCCACTGTGCGGGCCAGGTCTTTGGCCATCGTGCTTTTGCCACACGACGAATGGCCGTCAATAGCTATTGTTATCTTTTTCATAATTTCATCTTTCATTTTTCATCTTTCATCTCCTACACGCTTACTTCTGCTTTGATGTGTGGCCAGGGGTCGTAACCGACTAATTCGAAGTCCTCATAGTGGAAATCGAAGATACTCTTTACGTCGGGGTTAATCTTCATTGTGGGCAGTGGACGAGGCTCACGGGTCAATTGCAGCTTCGCCTGTTCCAAGTGGTTCAAGTAGAGGTGTGTGTCGCCTGTGGTGTGGATGAAGTCGCCCACCTCCATATCGCAAACCTGTGCCATCATCTGCAACAGCAGGGCATACGACGCAATGTTGAACGGTACGCCCAGAAACGTGTCGGCACTGCGCTGGTAGAGCTGCAACGACAAGCGACGTCGACCATCGGGCAGGGGAGCGGTATAGAACTGGAAAATGGTGTGGCAGGGGGGCAAGGCCATCTTGTTGACCTCTGCGACGTTCCATGCTGAGACAATCATACGACGAGAGTCGGGGTTGTTCTTCAACTGGTCCACCACATATTGTATCTGGTCGATGACACCACCGTTGTAGTCGGGCCATGCACGCCACTGGTGTCCATAGACGGGTCCCAGTTCGCCATTCTCGTCGGCCCACTCGTTCCAGATGCGTACGCCGTGCTCCTGTAGGTACTTCACGTTGGTGTCGCCATTGAGGAACCACAACAATTCATAGATAATACTCTTCAAGTGCAGTTTCTTGGTGGTCAGCAGAGGAAAACCGTCGGCCATGTTGTAGCGCGACTGTGTTCCGAAGATGCTGATAGTACCTGTTCCTGTGCGGTCGCCCTTCTGGGTGCCCTCAGTCAGTATTCGATTCAGTATGTCTAAGTATTGCTTCATAGTCGTTTGGGATATGTGTAGTCTTTATTTTCCATTCTTTGGGATAGAGGTTGTTGGCACGTGAGCCTATGTTCTTCACCAGTCCTAACGGATGGTCTTGGAAACAGACGGTGACTAGTCCACGAGGGGTCTCCTCAGGCAGCACCAGTGCTTCGTGGCGCAGGTAGGCGATAGCTTGGTGGTAGGTGAGGGGGACTTGTAGAGGTGAGTGGAGAGTGGTGAGAGGTGAGAGGATAGTTAATGCTCGCTCCTGTTTCTGCCGTTGGTCTGATCTTTCACCTCTCACCTCTCGCTTCTCACCTCTTTTCCTCAGCACGCACATGAACAGTCCCTCACTGCGAGTGATGCCGGGGATAAAGCGATAGACGGGTTCGTGGAAACCGTCGAGCAGGGAACCCGTGATGTGCCATTCAGGTTTAATGTCAACGGGAACTACTTCCATATCGTCATATTGCTCCAGGAAATAGCGGATGTTCTCCTCGTTCTCCTTGGTGTTAAAGGTGCAGGTGCTGTATATCAGCAAACCGCCAGGGTTAAGACACGCCCATGCGTCGTCGATAATCTCACGTTGCAACTGCCAACACTTCTCTACGTTCTGTTCGCTCCACTCGCGGATGGTCGCTTCGTCTTTGCGGAACATACCTTCGCCAGAGCAGGGCACGTCGCAGAGGATTAAGTCAAAGCGGAGCTTTGACCTACGGTAATCTTTAGGGTAGTTGTTGGTGACGATATGATTCTCGTAGCCCCACTTCGTCACATTCTCCAGTAGGATATTGGCACGATTACGGATGGGTTCGTTGCTGTAGAGCACGCAATCCTTGGGCAAGGCACTGCGTAGCAAGGTTGACTTACCACCAGGAGCCGCACAGAGATCGAGAGCTGTAAGCGGTCTGATGGCTGATGGCTGATGGCTGATGTATGCGGTATGCATTTGCTTCAATGCCTCATCCAGGAACATGGAGGCGGCTTCCTGTACGTAGTAACAGCCAGCATGGAGTAGGGGGTCCATCGTGAAGTTCGGACGCTTCTGAAGATAAAAGGCATTCCTGCACCAAGGTACGGGTGTTGCATCCTCTATCTTCCAACTGCCCTCTGCCATCTTCAAGGTATTCACTCGTATACTGACAGGAGGCTCCTCTTCGAACGACTGTAGATAGCGTTCGAAGCGTTCCTCGCCCATCAGTTGGCGAGTTTTTTCCGTGAAAGCGACAGGTAATTGTGTCATTTGCTTGCAAAGTTACAATTTTTTTTCCTATCTTTGCAACTAAATTAGGATTAATTACGTCTAACAGGTAAAAACATAAACAAAGAAAGGTATGAAAAGAATAGTTTTTGCCATGATGGCAGTCGCCGTGTTGACTTCTTGCAAGTTTGATGTGACGAAGACAGTCACTGTTGAATCAACTGCCGAGGAGCCCCGCTTTTTAAAGGGTTTTGAGCGTATTCAACTGATGGGCTCTCTGGATGTGAAGTATGCCCAAGCTGATTCGTTCTCCGTCAGGGTGCATGCTCCCAAGGATGTTATCAAGAAGGTGGAGACAACGGTAGAGAATAATACACTGAAGGTGGGTATGAAGCGCGGGTCCAGCTTTATTCATATCGGTGGTGCCAGCAGCGATGGTGTCACCGTATATGTCACTTCGCCCGATTTTCTGGGCATTAGCCTGATGGGTTCTGGCGATTTCATGTGCGTTGGCCCGTTGGATACCGATACGCTTAGCATCGACTTGAAGGGCTCTGGCGATATCTATTTCAAGGATGTCATCTGTGACCGCGTCAACGTATCGGTCGTCGGCTCTGGAGACGTGTCGGTGAACACTGTCAAGACACAGCAGGCTCGCTTGGAGGTGATAGGCTCTGGTGATATCGAGATGGGCTTTGACAATAGTGGTGAGGTGGATGCACAGGTCAAAGGTTCTGGCGATATTGAGCTGAAAGGTACCGTCAGAAAGATGAATCAGCGTAGGTTTGGCTCTGGCGATATCGACACGGAGGAATTGATTGTGAGATAAATAGTTATGTGTAATAAATAAACAACTACGAATATGAAACAGTTACTGATCACTTTGACTATGTTGCTGGTGTTGGGCCTGACCACAGAGGCTGTTGCCCAGAAGCACCGCCACACACCTCAACCCCAGCAGACGGAGTTGGTGGACTCGACGAGTAAGAATGGTGTAGAGGCGTTCTCTGATACGACCTCAACTGCATCGACACCCACTGCAGCTGATGACAATTTCCCGTTTGACGATGAGGACGACTATGTGGTGACGACGAATCTTGACCGCTTCTTCGACCATTTTGGTGTTATGCAGACGGGGCTTGCCGGCATGTTCTTCGTGCTGATCGTGTTGCTCATCATCTTTGTGCTGTCGCCCTTGTTGATTATCATCGCCGTGTTCTACTTCGTCAACAAGAACCGCAAGGACAAGATGCGTCTGGCACAGATGGCTATACAGCAGGGACAGCCCATCCCCGACCAGTTGCTCAAAGAACAATCACCCGTTGGCGACGAGGAATATAAGAGTGGTATCCGCCAGTGCTTTGTGGGTGTCGGCCTGATGATTTTCCTCTGGTTTGCTGCTGGTGAAGTTGGCTTCGGCATAGGTGCTCTGGTGTTCTGCATCGGATTGGGTAAGCTGATTGTCGCCAAATCGACAGCCTCCAAGAATAACTTCGATATGACGCATGAGAACAAAGATAATTTTTAACTGATAAAAGACGAGAATATGACAAAGAAACTTTATCGCAGTAACGACCGTATATTAGGCGGTGTCTGTGCAGGAATTGCCGAGTATCTGGATTTTGATCCGGTAGCTGTGCGTATAGGCTATGCGTTCCTCACTCTCTGCACCTGCTTCTCAGGTGTACTGTTCTATATTGTGTGTTGGATTGTGATGCCTGAGAAGGGACTGTTAGAAAATAGATAGGACGGTGGCTTTGCTCAGTGACATAGTACTTGTAACGCAGGTGGCGGTATCTGGCAACCGACGGGCTTTCGACGAGCTCGTACGCCGATATCAGTCACCTGTCCGCAGGTTCTTCCTGAGCCAGACCATGGGCGATGAACAGCTGAGTGACGACTTGGCACAAGATACGTTCATCAAAGCCTATACAAACATTACCTCTTTCCGAGGTCTCGCCTCCTTCAAGACGTGGTTGATGCGCATAGCGTATAATGTGTGGTATGACCATACGAGAAAAGGCGAGAGGGGAGAGGTGAGAAGTGAAAAGAATGAAAAGGAGCGTGTGAACAATTCTCTCACCTCTCACCACTCACCTCTCACCTCTGAATTAAGACTCGACCTCTACGCCGCTCTGGCGCTTTTGAAGCCTGACGAACGCACGTGTATCACCCTGCAACTCATTGATGGTTACGATATTGCAGGCATTGCTAAGATAACGCAGATGAAGGAGGGTACCGTCAAGTCGCACCTCTCCAGAGGAAAAGAAAAGTTAGCAAACTATTTAAGACAGAATGGATATGACCGAAGATAATGATATTTTGTTGAAGCAGTTCTTCCAGGAAGCTTCTCAACAGCAGATTGCCGACAATGATTTTACGGAGCGGGTGATGCAGAGCCTGCCCCAGCATTCACTGTTGGCCGCTCATCGCAGGTTGCTGACCCGCCTGTGGACGGTTTTCTGCATTCTGGTGTTCGCAATACTATTTGTGCTGTTTGACGGTTGGAACTTGCTGGCCGTTCAGTTGGAGGTCATGGTAAAGACGATGGCCGTCCAGACCATTAATGTCAATCTGCTGATGGTAGCAACAATCCTTTTCGGCCTGCTCTTTGTGGGCGTCGGCGAGGTTATTTCTTCGGAAACAGTCCGTAGGTAGTACGTAGCACGATGAACTCTGTACGGCGGTTCAGCTGGTTACAAATCTCCTGCTGTTCCTCGTCGAGCTTCTTGATAAACTCCTCAGTCAGGACATCCCCCTCCTTGAGGAACGGATATTTCTCTGTCAGCTTACGACGAATGGTCTTGGGTTTCTCTTTACCATAGCCTACGGGCTTCAGTCGGTCTTCAGAAATGCCGTGTGCTGTCAGGTATTCCACCACTGCTTCGGCACGGCGTTGTGCCAGTCCTTTGTTATATTCCGCAGAACCTTTATAGTCACAGTGGGCAGACAGCTCAATGGTTACATTGGCGTTCTCGTTGAGCAAGGTGACTAGCTTGTCAAGAGCAGCTGTCGACTCTGGTCGTAGCGTGGCTTTGTCGAAATCGTAGAAGATATTCTCGATGAGTACAGGGGCCGTGATGCTGGCCAATGGGAATTGCAACACATATTCCTCCGACTCTGTGACGGGCTCTACGCGCAGTTGCTCCTGATGGTTCAGGAATCCCTTACAGGTTCCTAAGAAGACGTAATCGACACCAGGCTTGATGGGTTGTGTGAACGAACCGTCGCCCTTCACGCTGAGTTTCATGTTGGTACCGTCGTTGCCGACCATATAAACCACCGCCTGTGGCAGTTCGTAACCATCCTGTTCATATACCCAACCCTTGACCGTTTGTACTATCTCTGGATTGTAGAACGAGTAGATATGATCCCAGCCCTTACCGTCACCGCGGTTGCTGCAGAAGAATCCTTGGTTGAGCAGTCCCTCAAAGGTCATACCAAAGTCGTCGCCCTGTGAGTTCAGCGGATAGCCCGGGTGTTCAATAGTGAGTGAGACTGTTGGCGTCTCTTCACTTATAACTTTTAGCTTTTCACTTTCTACGAAGTAGATATCCAGTCCGCCCATTCCCTCATGACCATTGCTGGAGAAATAGAGGTCGCCATTGGGGCGGAACGTGGGGAAGAGCTCATCGCCAGGCGTGTTTATGGGTGCACCGAGGTTCTCCACACCTCCCAATCCATTGCTGGTTAGTCGGATGCGCCAGATATCGTAGCCGCCTTGTCCACCAGGCATGTTGCTGGCAAAGTAGAGCCACTCACCATCGGGCGATACTGCAGGATGGGCGTAGGCAGACAGCGTGTCACGCGTAATCGTCAGTTCCGTCGTCTTGCTCCATGCTGCATCC
This sequence comes from uncultured Prevotellaceae bacterium, assembly GCA_900316265.1. Taxonomy (GTDB): domain Bacteria; phylum Bacteroidota; class Bacteroidia; order Bacteroidales; family Bacteroidaceae; genus Prevotella. The sequence continues at coordinate 97,179 of ONCH01000002.1, forward strand.
GAGCGCTTGCTGGTTACGATGGTCGCATAGCGAGGGTAGGAGGCATCCGTGCGACACTGGGTCAGGTACATCGTCTTTCCGTCAGGCGAGAAACAGCAGGCACCCTCGTCATCGTCGCTGTTCAGTTCAGAGTCGATGACCTCTGGTCGTTGCCACTTGCCTTTCTCGTCTTTCTGCGACATGAAGATGTCGGCATTCTTCGTTCCCGTAATTCCACTGAGCTCGTCGCCCTTAGCCTGGTTACGGGTAGAGGTGAAGAACAGTTGGTTGTTCTCTTCGCCAGCCAGCATCGGCGAGTAGTCAGCACGGCGCGAGTCGAAGAGGTGTTCGCGCTTTACGGTGTATTGTGAGCCTTCCTTCTTCCACTGTGGCGCCTTTTGTGCAGAGCGTATGCCCGTTTTGGCAAGAGAGGTGCAAGGTGAGAGGTTAGTGCTGAGGGCTGCAGAGTCCAGAAAAGTCTGGAAGGCTTTCTCTGCATCCTTATAGTTGCCGTTCTTCATCTGCTGTTGACCCAGATACAAGTATGTTAACGAGTCGGTCTGCTTATAGCGGATAGCATTGTTGTAGGCAGCAATAGCTTTCTGCGTGTAGTTTATCTTGCGGTAGCACTCCGCCATCTTCAGCGCCACCTTTCCACGCTGTGTGCGCTCCTTGGCAGGAGTCTGCGAATACACTTTCTTGTACTGTGTCGATGCGTCAAAGTATTCTCCTAAGGCATAGAATCGGTCACCCTTCTTGATAGCCTGTTCAGCACCACACCCCATCAGGAGCATGGCTAATACTGTCACACCTATTATAATATAGAATCTGCGCATACCTTCTTATAACGCATACCAGCCTTGTTTTATTGTATGCAGCAGATAATTGTCAACGATTCCAATTCTTTTTTTGAAACTACATCTAAATAAGGGACTCGAAGCTGTCGCAGCGTCGGGTCCCTTAGCATAATAACTCTAAACTTCAATTGTTTATCTAATGAATAGCAGCTCACGATATTTTGGCAGAGGCCAGAGGGCATCGTCGACGATGAGCTCAAGCTTGTCAATCTGATAGCGAATCTCGTCGAGGTAAGGCTCTACCTTGTCGTGGTAAGCGATGGCCTTCTCGTGCTCGTCGGCAATCTTGTTGGCCTTCTTGCGAGCCTCCACGAGTTCCTCTACACCCTTCTCAATAGCTGAGGTGCGCTCAGAAATCTCCTGAATAATCTTCTTGTTACGAGCCGAAAGCTTGTCAGCGGTATCGATGGGGAACACTACAGACATGTGGTTGAGGTTGGTGAGCAACTCACTCTGATAGCGTGTAGCCACAGGGATGATGTGGTTCATCGACAGGTCGCCCAGCACGCGTGCCTCAATCTGAATCTTCTTGGTGTAAGTTTCCCATTTTACCTCGTTGCGGGCCTCCAGTTCTTTCTTCGTCATAACGCCCAGACTCTCGAACATCTGGATGCTGGCCTCGTCGAGGTAGCGCTCAAAGATCTTCGGACAAGACTTCTCGACATCTAAGCCGCGCTTCTCAGCCTCAGCGACCCACTCGTCAGAGTAGCCGTTGCCATCGAAACGGATAGGCTTACAAATCTTAATATCCTCGCGCAGCACGTCGATAATGGCGTGGAAAGTAGCAGAGTGACCTGTACCTGCGAGTTTCTTCTCGAACTCAGGAATTTTTGCATCTACACGCTTCTTGAAGCTGACGAGGGCCTCAGCAACAGCACTGTTCAGGGCAATCATGGCGCTTGCACAGTTGGCCTCAGAACCTACGGCACGGAACTCGAAGCGGTTACCAGTGAAGGCGAATGGAGACGTACGGTTACGATCGGTGTTATCAATCAGCAACTCAGGAATCTCAGGAATGTCCATCTTCAGTCCCTGCTTACCAGTCATAGCGAGGATGTCGTCCTTATCGGCCTTCTCGATATGGTCAAGCAACTCTGAAACCTGCTTGCCAAGGAACGAGCTGACGATGGCGGGGGGAGCTTCGTTAGCACCCAGACGGTGAGCGTTGGTAGCACTCATGATAGAGGCCTTCAGCAGTCCGTTGTGCTTATAGACACCCATCAGCGTCTCAACGATGAAGGTGGCGAAGCGCAGGTTTGCCTCAGGGGTCTTGCCAGGAGCGTGCAGCAGGATGCCATTGTCTGTGCTCAGACTCCAGTTGTTGTGCTTACCTGAACCGTTGATGCCTGCGAAGGGCTTCTCATGCAGCAATACGCGGAAGCCGTGCTTGCGTGCAATTTTCTTCATCAGCGACATCAGCATCATGTTGTGGTCAACAGCGAGGTTGGTCTCTTCGAAGATAGGTGCCAACTCGAACTGGTTGGGGGCTACCTCGTTGTGACGTGTCTTACAAGGAACGCCCAGCTCCAAGGCCTGAATCTCCAGGTCGCGCATGAAAGCAGCAACGCGCTCAGGGATGGAGCCAAAGTAGTGGTCGTCCATCTGCTGGTTCTTAGCGGAGTCGTGACCCATCAGCGTGCGACCAGTCAGCAACAGGTCGGGACGGGCGGCATAGAGACCTTCATCTACGAGGAAGTACTCCTGCTCCCAACCCAGGTTAGAAGTAACCTTCTTGACAGAGGGGTCAAAGTAGTGGCACACCTCCGTAGCAGCTATGTTCACAGCATGCAGGGCACGGAGTAGGGGAGCCTTGTAGTCGAGGGCTTCACCGCTATAAGAAATAAAGACGGTGGGGATGCACAGCGTGTCTTCGATGATAAAGACAGGAGATGTGGGGTCCCAGGCTGAGTAACCGCGTGCCTCGAAGGTAGAGCGGATACCACCAGAGGGGAACGACGAGGCGTCGGGCTCCTGCTGAACGAGCAGCTTGCCAGAGAATTCCTCGACCATACCGCCCTTGCCGTCGTGCTCGATGAATGAGTCGTGCTTCTCGGCAGTACCCTCAGTCAAAGGCTGGAACCAATGCGTATAGTGTGTCACACCTTCTTCGGTAGCCCACTGTTTCATACCTGCAGCTACTGCATCGGCGACAGTGCGATCCAGACGTGCACCATTATCCATCACGTCAATCATCTTCTCGTACACGTCCTTCGGCAGGTACTTGTACATCTTCTCACGGTTAAAGACCTTTTTGCCAAAGTACTTAGCGGGTCTCTCACTGGGTGCTTTTACGTCGAGTGGCTTTTTCTTGAATGCCTCACCGACAACCTGAAATCTTAATGCTTCCATCTTTTTACTATTTGGTTACACTTTATTTGTTTTCGGCGGCAAAGTTACAACGTTTTGCAAGAAAGAAAACGAATTTTATTGCATTTTGTTTGCAAAAACATATACGAAATGACAATTTGTAAAGAATTGAAGCTTGTATAGTAACAATATGCTATCACTTTGCATCGATATCTTGTCTTTTTGTAACAAAGTGTCATTTGTACAATAATCTGTGAATAAAACTCCCAGGAAGTACATCTCTGGCTAATCTTTTTGCAGTACCTTTGCAGCGCAATAAGATAATGTATTCATAATTATATAAAAACTATGGCAAGAAGAAAGTTGGATAACATGGGACTCTACCAACCAAGCAATGAGCATGATGCTTGTGGCGTGGGTATGGTGGTAAATATCCACGGAGGTAAAAGTCATGAGCTGGTTGACAACGCGCTGAAGGTGCTGGAGAACATGGAGCATCGTGGTGCCGAGACACGCGACAAGACCGGTGATGGTGCGGGTATCATGGTACAGATTCCCCACGAGTTTATTTTGTTGCAGGGTATCCCAGTGCCTGAGAAAGGTAAGTATGGTACTGGATTGGTGTTCCTGCCAAAGGATGAAAAGGCGCAGCAGCAGATACTGAGCGTGATGATTGAGGAGATTGAGCGCGAGGGCCTGCAACTGATGCATCTGCGCACGGTGCCTACGAATCCGGAGGTGCTGGGTGTAGCTGCTCTCGAGGTGGAGCCGGATATCAAGCAGATTTTTGTAACGGGGGTGTCGGAAGATAATGTACCCGTGTTTGAGCGTATATTATATAAGGTACGTAAACGCATTGAAAATCGCATTAATGACGAAGACTTCTATCTGTGTTCGTTGTCGAGCAAGAACATCATTTATAAGGGAATGCTGACCAGCGGACAGTTGCGTCGCTATTTCCCCGACCTGTCGAACGACTATTTTACAAGCGGACTGGCACTGGTTCACTCTCGCTTCTCAACGAATACATTCCCTAAGTGGAAGCTGGCACAGCCGTTCCGTCTGTTGGCTCACAATGGTGAGATTAATACCATTCGTGGTAACCGTGGTTGGATGAAGGCCCGCGAGAGTGTGCTGAATAGCGAGGCGCTGGGCGACATTAAGGACCTGCGTCCCATCGTACAGGACGGCATGAGCGACTCTGCCTCACTCGATAACGTATTCGAGTTCCTGATGATGAGCGGATTATCGTTGCCACAGGCAATGGCTATTCTGGTGCCAGAGAGCTTTAATGATAAGAATCCCATTTCGGAAGACCTGAAGGCGTTCTACGAATATCACTCTATCCTGATGGAGCCGTGGGACGGTCCTGCTGCACTGCTGTTTAGCGATGGTCGCTATGCAGGTGGTATGCTGGATAGAAATGGTCTGCGCCCCAGTCGCTACACCATCACCAAACAGGGTATGATGGTTGTTGCCTCTGAGGTGGGCGTGATGGACTTCGAACCTGGTGATGTGGTCTCGAAAGGCCGTCTGCAACCTGGTAAGATTTTGCTGATTGATACGCAGGAAGGCAAGATATACTACGATGGCGAGATTAAGGAGAAACTGGCTAAAGCTCATCCTTATCGCGAGTGGTTGAACGAGAACCGTGTGCAGCTGGAGAAACTGAAGAGCGGACGTAAGGTAGAGAACGGCGTGAGCGATCTACAAAGCAAACTCGTCACCTTCGGATTCGGTCAGGAGGATATTGATAAGACGATTATTCCGATGGCGACGGCTGGACAGGAACCTGTTGCCGCTATGGGTAACGACACCCCGTTGGCCGTTATCAGCGACCGTCCACAGGTGCTCTTTAACTATTTCCGTCAGCAGTTCGCACAGGTTACCAATCCTGCCATCGACCCGATTCGTGAGGAACTGGTGATGAGTCTTACCGAATATATCGGTGCCGTAGGTACGAACATCCTGACGCCCGATGCCTCGAACTGTAAGATGGTGCGACTGCCACAACCTGTTTTGACCAACACACAACTTGATATACTTTGTAACATCCGCTACAAGGGCTTCAATACCAAGAAATTGCCCATCCTCTTTGAGATGGCGAAAGGTGAGGAAGGCCTGCGTCAGGCACTCGAAGATTTATGCAAGAAGGCAGAGGAGAGTGTAGACGAGGGTGTGAACTACATCATTCTGAGCGACCGCGATCTTGACGAGACGCACGCCGCCATCCCATCGCTGTTAGCCGTAAGTGCTGTTCATCACTATCTGATTAGTGTAGGTAAGCGTGTGCAGACCGCGCTGATTGTGGAGAGCGGTGAGATTCGTGAGGTGATGCATGCAGCGCTGTTGTTAGGTTATGGCGCCAGCGCGCTGTGTCCGTATATGACGTTCGCCGTGCTGGATGACCTGGTGAAGAAAGGCAAGATTCAGGAGGAATATGCTACTGCTGAAGCTCACTACATTAAGGCGGTGGATAAAGGTCTGAAAAAAATTATGTCGAAGATGGGTATCTCGACTATTCGCTCGTACCGTGGCGCTAAGATTTTCGAGAGCATCGGATTGAGTGAGGATTTGTTGCGTAGATATTTCGGCACCGAGGTTAGCACCATCGGAGGTGTCGGCTTGAAGGAGATTGCACGCGACGCTATTGCACTGCATGAGGCCGCCAAAGAGCAGAGCTTCTTGCAGAACCAGGGTCAGTTCTCGTGGCGCAAGGACGGTATCAAGCATGCCTGGAACCCAGAGACCATCGCCAAACTGCAGTTGGCTACCCGTCAAGGCAACTACGATAAGTTTAAGGATTGGGCAAAGATTGTTGATGAGAAGGAATCGCCTATCTTCATCCGCGACTTCTTCGGATTCAAGAAGGCCGCTAAGCCCACACCCATCGACGAGGTGGAGCCTGTAGAGAGCATCGTGAAGCACTTTGTGACTGGTGCTATGTCGTTCGGTGCACTGAGCATCGAGGCTCACGAGGCACTGGCATTGGCTATGAACAAGCTGGGCGCACGAAGCAACACTGGTGAGGGTGGTGAGGACAACGCTCGCTATCATACCGAAGTGGATGGTGTAAGTTTGAGCTCAAAGACCAAGCAGATTGCATCAGGTCGTTTCGGTGTGACCGCCGAATATCTGGTAAACGCTGAAGAGATACAGATTAAAGTGGCACAGGGTGCTAAGCCTGGTGAAGGCGGACAGTTGCCCGGTTTCAAGGTGAATGAAATTATTGCCAAGACGCGTAATGCTATTCCTGGTATCTCGCTCATTTCACCGCCACCTCATCACGACATTTATTCTATCGAGGACTTGGCTCAGCTCATCTTCGATTTGAAGAATATTAACCCGACAGCTGCTGTTAGCGTGAAACTCGTGGCAGAAAGTGGTGTGGGAACCATCGCTGCAGGTGTGGCTAAGGCTAAAGCCGATTTGATTGTCATCTCAGGTGCTGAGGGTGGTACAGGTGCAAGCCCTGCATCAAGTATGCGCTTCGCTGGTATCTCTCCAGAAATCGGATTGGCCGAGACACAACAGACACTGGTGATGAACGGCCTGCGTAATCAGGTGCGCCTGCAGACTGACGGCCAGTTGAAGACCGCAAAGGACGTGATTGTCATGGCGATGCTTGGTGCCGACGAGTTCTCGTTTGGTACGTTGCCCCTGATTGTGCTGGGTTGTGTGATGATGAGGAAATGTAACACGAATACCTGTCCGATGGGTGTGGCCACCCAGAACCCGGAGTTGCGCAAGCACTTCGAGGGTCGCGCCGAGTATGTGGTGAACTTCTTCACCTTCTTGGCCGAGCAGGTGCGCGAATATCTGAGTGAAATCGGTGTAAAGAGCCTGAAGGAGATTATCGGTCATACCGAGCTCATCGAGGTGAATACCGCTAATGCTACCGACAAGCAGAAGACCATCGACTTCGCTCGTCTGCTATACAAACCGGAGACAGACAAGGCCCTGTTCTGGGACCGTGGCGCATTCACCAAGGTCTCTGGTGTGAAGGACGAGGAGATTATCAAGGCCGCTGAAAAGGCTATCAAAGACGGCGAGGAGGTGAGCCTCGACTACGCCATCAAAAATACCGATCGCGCTGTGGGTACCATGCTGAGTGGTGTGATTGCTCAGAAATACGGCGAAGAGGGTCTGCCCGACGGTACGATAAAGATTAAGTTCAAGGGCTCAGCAGGCCAGAGCTTCGGAGCGTTTGCCGTGCGTGGTCTTGACATCAGGCTCGAAGGTGAGACCAACGACTACTTCGGTAAGGGCCTTAGTGGCGGTCGCATCAGCATCCTGCCGCCAGCCCGCAGAAGCGAAGATTTCAAGGCTGAAGAGAACATCATCGCCGGTAATACAGGTCTTTATGGTGCTACCTCTGGTGAGCTGTATATTAATGGTAAAGTGGGCGAGCGCTTCGGCGTGCGTAACTCGGGAGCTATCGCCGTCATCGAGGGCGCTGGCGACCACTGCTGTGAGTACATGACCGGCGGTCGCGTGGTCGTGCTCGGCAAGACGGGCCGCAACTTCGCCGCAGGTATGTCAGGCGGTGTGGCCTACGTCTATGACGCTGAGCACACCTTCGACTATTTCTGCAACATGGATATGGTGGAGCTCTCGCTGGTAGAGGACAGTGTCTCGCGTAAGGAACTGCTCGAACTCATCCGTCAGCACTATCTGCATACCGGTTCGGCCCTTGCAGGTCGCATGCTCGACGACTGGCACCGTTACATCGAGGACTTCATTCAGGTAGTGCCCATCGAGTATAAGCGCGTACTCGAAGAGGAGAAAATGGCGAGACTTCATGAAAAAATAGCAGACATTCAAAGAGATTATTAATTATGGGAAATCCAAAAGCATTTTTAGAGATACACCGCCAGGAGGCGGGTTACCGTCCGATTCACGATAGAATCCACGATTTTGGCGAGGTGGAGCAGACGCTTAGCACTCGCGAACGCAAACTGCAGGCAAGTCGTTGTATGGACTGCGGCGTACCCTTCTGCCACTGGGCTTGTCCGCTGGGTAACAAGGCGCCCGAATGGAACGACGCGCTCTACAAGGGTGACTTCGAGCTTGCCTATCAGTTGTTGAATAGTACAAATCCCTTTCCAGAGTTCACTGGCCGCATCTGTCCGGCGCTCTGCGAGAAGGCCTGTGTGCTGAACCGCTTCAACCACGAGCCTACCACCAACCGCGAGGACGAGGCCGCCATCACAGAGATGGCCTTCCAGGAAGGTTTCATCCAGCCCCGCACTGACATTAAGCGCAATGGTAAGAAGGTGGCTGTCATCGGCGCCGGTCCTGCCGGCCTTGCTGCTGCTAACGACCTCAACCACATGGGCTTCACCGTCACCGTCTTCGAGAAAGCCGAAGCTGCTGGCGGATTGCTGAGATATGGTATCCCCAACTTCAAGTTGAATAAGGCTCTTATCGACCGCCGTATCAATCTGTTGGAGCAAGAGGGTATCGTGTTTAAATATGGTGAGGCTGTAGAGGTGAACGACGCGTTTGCTAAGCAGTTTGATGCAGTGGTGATTTCTACGGGTACTCCAACTGCAAGAGACCTTAAGGCTCCTGGCCGTGAACTCAAAGGCGTACACTTCGCCCTCGAAATGCTGTCACAGCAGAATCGCGTGCTGGCAGGTATCGAGTTCTCAAAGGATGAGCGCGTCACCGCGAAGGGTAAGGATGTACTCGTCATCGGTGGTGGTGATACTGGTTCTGACTGTATTGGAACAGCCCATCGTCAGGGATGTAAAAGCGTTACCCAGATTGAGATTATGCCCAAACCTGTTGAAGGACCTGAAGACCCCCAGAACCCTTGGCCCAACTGGCCTCGCACCCTCAAGACGACATCGAGTCACGAGGAGGGTTGCACACGTCGATGGAATATCAATACGCTGGAGTTCTTGGGTAAGGATGGCAAACTGACTGGCGTAAAGGTTCAGGAGATAGATTGGAAACCAAATCCAGAAGGTGGGCGCCCTATTATGGTAGAGAAGGGTAAGCCTGAAATCATTAAGGCCGAACTGGTACTGCTTGCAATGGGATTTCTGAAGCCTGAACATCCTCAGTATGCCGAGAACGTATTTGTATGTGGCGATGCTGCCAACGGTGCTTCTCTCGTTGTTCGCGCGATGGCTAGCGGCAAACAGACAGCCGCAAAGGTCGCCGCTTATCTCGAACGTTAACAATCAACCATCTCTTTATAAATTATCCCTGAATCGTTATTGATTTCAGGGATTTTTTCGTATCTTTGACTTCGTCGAAGGTAACTCTCGCTCGGAAAAACTCAAATACATTTGGTTTTTCGCTCGCTTATTCGTATCTTTGCCCCAAAAAGATGACGATGACGGCCAAAGAGATAATAACGTATATGGAATCGCTGCAGAATGAAGAGCAGCGACGGATACTTATGGGATTCTTTAAGACAGGGGCCGGTGAGTATGGTGAGGGCGACGAGTTCTTGGGGTTGAAAGTGCCACAGACACGCGAGGTTGTTAGGCATGTTGCTCAAAGTTTTCCCTTGAACGAAATTCCTGAGTTGTTAATGAGCCGCTGGCATGAGGTACGCCTCTGTGGTCTGCTAATACTCGTATCACAATTCGAGAAATTGGCCACCAAACGATTAGAGAACGACGAGAAAGCCATCCGTGCCCGTGACGAAATCCTCACGCTCTACCTGCAATACGCTGAGCAAGCAAACAATTGGGATCTCGTTGACCTTTCCGTCCATAAGATTCTCGGCCACTGGCTACTGCTGCCAACAAACCTTGGTGACAGATACTATAAGATAAAGGTATTAGACAATCTCGCCCAAAGCCCTTGTCTTTGGAAACAGCGCATGAGTATGGTCTGTTCATGGAAGACGTCGCAGATGGGGGATCCGTCATGGTGTCTGCGCTATGCTGAAATCCACTTGCATCATCCGCACGACCTGATGCACAAGGCCGTTGGTTGGATGCTTCGTGAGATGGGTAAGCGAGTATCTATGGACTTGTTAAGAGATTTCCTGCGTCAGCACGTCCATGAAATGCCTCGTACTATGTTGCGATATGCTATTGAAAAGATGCCGGAATCAGAACGACAATATTGGATGAAACGATGACCTCTTATCTGAATACAGAAAATATCGCCCGCAGCAAGGGTGGGGTAGAGTACCACCCCTTGCATCCTTTCTTGCCTGAGAATGCAAAAGTGTTGTTCTTGGGCAGCTTTCCGCCACAGCGCAAACGGTGGTGTATGGATTTTTTCTACCCGAATTATATAAATGACCACTGGAGATTGGAGGGAGAGATATTCTTTGGCGACAAGAACCATTTTGTGGATATCGAGGCCAAGTGCTTCAAGATTGACGAGATTATTGCCTTCTGCCAAGAAAAGGGTATCGCCTTCTTCGATACCTCTACGGCTATCCGTCGCTTGCAAGACAACGCCTCCGACAAATTCCTCGAGGTCGTAGAGCCTACCGACATTCCAGCTTTACTCTCTCAATTGCCGCATCTTCGCGCTATCGTTACCACAGGTGAGAAAGCCACTGAGACCATCTGCGCCTCGCTCGGCATCCCAACCATCCCCAAAGTTAACACTTTTGTAACCACTCCCCTCGCCATTCGGAGAGGGGCTGGGGGTGAGGCTCTCTTGCTCTATCGCCTCCCTTCCTCCTCTCGCGCCTATCCATTGTCCTTCGACAAAAAGGTCGAGGCCTATCGTCAAATGTTTCAGCAAATACTATAATGCTATAAATCATGGCAAGCAATACCGATTTTGTACAGTATATCGCCGACCAGTGTAGTGGTGCGGGCGAGATTATGGTAAAGAAGATGTTCGGCGACTACGGCATCTATTGTGATGGGAAAATCTTCGGACTTATCTGCGACGATTGTTTCTATCTAAAACCCACAGATGCCGTCCGTCCCTTATTGCGAGTAGTCGATATGCGTCCACCCTACGACGGTGCCAAAGACTACTTTTATATTGCTGATGTCGATGACCGCGACTACGTCTCACTCATAGTCCGCGAAACCTGCAAGGCACTTCCGGAACCGAAGCCCAAAAAGAAACGTTAATCTCCATCTTTTCATTTTCACGCCGCGAATTCAGATTTTTAGCTAAGACTGAATAGGAATTGCTGATTGGCGTATTCCCACTTCACGATTGAGAAGCGGATGAGACGGGCTAGAAGGGCGATAACTTTGGGACGGGGCAGGCGTGATTGGCGGACTATTTGGTTTAGGGTTTGCTGGCCTTTCATCACGTCAAGTAGTTGGCGGATAGTGTCATCGTAGGTCATGATGCTGCCTTGTGGCTTTTGTGATTCGCGCCACAGGGCCAGATGAACTGGCGAGGCCACAATATTCTCATCGTTGATGCGGATATAGGCGCGTTTGTGACCTTCTTCGTCGATAGCGCAGATAGGGCGATGACCTGAGGGTGGAACTGTGGCAATCACTATGGTTCTTCCATCTATATGATAGGTGTCGAACTTGATGCTCGACTCTGGCTTGCAATATTTGTAGGCAGCCTGATGCATCATGTAGATTTCTTCTTCTGAACGAACACCCGACAAGTTGCCATCATCTCGCACACCTATCAGCAGTCGCCCGCCGTCGGTATTGGCAAAGGCCGATACTGATTTTGCCAACTTACAGGCATCGGACACTCGATACTTGAAGTCCTGTTGTTGGTGTTCACCCTCCCTAATGAGGCTTATCAGATAACGCTTGTCGTCCATACATTATTTAATCGACACAATGATGCGACGATAAGCGACGAGGTGGAAGGGACCGCCATCGTGGACTTCGCAAATGAGGTGAATGGTGTCACCCTTCGTGTCTGATGGAATATGAAAGGTTGTTATCGACTGGTCAGACTGGTCAATCGTCACTTTCGTTCTGCCAATCTCCGGTTGTTGCCACCAAAGGAAACGGAGGGCGTCGCCATCGGGGTCGAAGGATTTCGAGGCGTCTAAACGAATGGTATCACCAGCCTTGGCTGTGATTTGGAGAGGGGCGATAACAATCTGCGGATTGCGATTGCCCTTGCCTTCGGCAGCCCACTGCATGCGGGCACAGAAGTCGTTAAGTTCGTCGGGATAGAAACGACGTTTATAGCCCACAGAGATGCTGCGCACAGGATTCAGCCATGAGGTCCAGGCGGTGGTGAGAGAGTCGGCACAGATACCACGTTTGTGATAGCCTGCCCAACTGCATTGATGCGGGTCTTCCGGATCGTTCAGTCCATTGGGCATCACGTAGAGGAAACTCGGTGTATCGCCCTCCACGCCCCATTTGTAATTAGGGTATTCGCGACCAAGCGCACCCTTGCCCTGAATCATGTCCTTGTGTTGCTGCCAATGGCGCTTGCCCAGTTCACACTGCTCCTGCCAGGCACCTTCGTCCCAGATGAATTGCAGGTCGTTCTGGAACTCCTTGCGCAGCCACATGTGTGAACTGTAGGCACGATTCATGCGCATGCTGTATTGCATGTCCTGGTCGGTAATGGTGAAGAGGCGGAACTTGCGGACGAAGTTTCTGACTTCGTTATCACTACGGGTTTGTTTTACTCGCCAGATGGCCTGAGCCAAAGTGTTAGCTCCGCCCCATGCTGCAACGTATATAGGACGTGGATCGTCCTCATCAGCCAGACGGATGAGAAGTTCGCTGCCAGGAGAGTCATTGCGCTCGCCGATGGCCTTGATGCCGCCATACATACTGCCCATAACAGCACGACTCGTGATGTACTCCGCACTGGGCCAATAGCCAAGTTCTTGCTGACCGTTTTCTTTTCTTATCGGCTGGAATCCCTTCTGACCGGAGCGCCGCATGAGGTTAGGCACGTCCTTAGCATAGGCAGTAATCACACGAAACAGATACTGCTGCCACTCCAACGGATATGGGTCGCAGTTCCAACCGACACTCGTGATGAGTGCTTCTATCTCAAAACAGTCAGCATACGCCATCAGTCGCACCATCGATTCCATATCGTCAGGTTCCACATCGGCAGGTGCGATGTCCGTACATACCACTAATCGTGGCTTAAGACCGTTCTTCGCTGCCCATACCGTCAACGGCATTAGGAGCAGCATGTATATTATTGCTTTCTTCATCATTATATGACGTTAAAGTGTCGCAGGGCATTGAGAATGCCGTCGTCATCGACGGAGGTGGTGACGTAGTCGGCCTGATGCTTGAGGGAGTCAATGGCGTTGCCCATCGCGATGCCAATGCCAGCCTGGAGAATCATCGAGGTGTCGTTGCCGCCGTCGCCGAAGGCCATTGTGCGACTGGGATTAAAACCCTCGTGGCGGGCCATCGCCAGGATGCCTTTGCCCTTGTCGGCACCGTTGGCGGTAATGTCCGTAAACTCCGGATGCCAGCGACCGGAGACGCACTGCGGCATGCGGGCCATCAGCACGGGTTCGTAGTCGGCGGGAAAGAAGGGTGTCAGCTGGAGGATGTCCTGCTGGAGCACAACGTCCAACGGTGATGCTTTGTCGAGGTTCTTTACCGCCAGCATCTGGCGGAAGATGCGGTCGACGTCGCCCTTAGGGTCAATGACTGCCACGTCCTTGCGCCCAACGACGATGAGGCTGTTGCCCTTCTCGCGGCAGTCCTCCACACAAGTCACCACATCCTCCTTGGGAATGGGTTGGCACGTGACCATCTCGTCGTCCACATAGCATAGCGCACCGTTGGTGGTGATATATCCGTCGATGAGGTGCTCGATAGCGCCCAGATTGGTGAGAATCAGCGGCGGACGGCCCGTGGCGATATACACTCGCGAACCGTTGGCCTTGGCCTGTGTCAGCGCAAGGATGGTCGATGCAGGAATCCCGTGCGTCTGGAAACTTACGAGTGTGCCGTCGATGTCGAAGAATAATGCGTATTTCTGTGTCACCTTTTTTATTTTTTTATTTTTTTATTCTTTTATTCTTTAATTTTTCTCCGTCATGTATTTCCAATAGCGTCGCGGCATGTCCTGCAATTGCTTGCGTGGATTCATGCGCTCCTTGATGCAGATGGCCTTGAAATACGTGCGCCAGAGGTCCTGGAACAGCTGATCGTTGTCGCTCAGCACGTCGGCGTCCATCTTGCCGTTCTTCAGGTCGAAGGGCACAGCAGCTTCGTCCTCAAATGTCACGTGTATAACGGTTTTACCATCATAATAGTAGCCGTAGTGCCGCTTCGCATCGTATATCAGCCAAGGCTGGTCGTTAAACCTGTCCTGAAAATGGTCGGTGATGATGGGCAACACATTGTGATCAGGTGAGACAACGCCCAGATATGTGCCGTCTTTCGCTTTCTGGAACCGGATGAACTGCTTCATGCGCAACTGTTCGTGTAATACGCGGCGTGCGATATTCGTCACAGCCAGCACGTCTGCATCAGCGAAGTTTCGCGATATATCTCCTTGACGGAATACCTTACATATATATAGGAATAATGGAGTGTTCAGTTCCCGCAATTCCGACAGCCAACTGACGGAAATAAGCCGCAGGGCCTCGCGCGTCAGTTTCTTCTCCAGTCCAGCCCACACCCTGCGTGCTTTCTCCTCATCCGAGGTCACGTGGTAGGTGTGGTCGCAGAATAGTGGTAGCGCGTCGCCTTCCGCCAGCAATTGCTCTGGCTGCTCTTTCAACAGGAATGCGTCGAACACCGCTGTCAGCAGCCCATCCATCGTTCCGTCAAATAAATATACTGTCATTCTCCAAAATCCAATTTCAGTTGTTGCTCTTCTGCCGCCCGTTTCTGCTGTGCTTTCGAAATCAACATCGGGCGCAGACGTTCTGGACGCAGTTCGTTGATGCCGATGATGGGCTGGGAGAATTGCGAGGTCAGTTCGTTGCACGTAATAAAATATTTCGCTTTCTTCATCACCACGCCCATCTTCTTCAAATCTAATGATGTGAGGCGGTTGAAACGGCGCGAGTTTACGATGAGCCAGGCAGACTTAGTGCCGAGGCCAGGGACGCGGAGTAGCTGCTCGTAGTCGGCAGTGTTGATGTCAACAGGGAAAAACTCTGGATGGCGCAAGGCCCATGCCAATTTTGGGTCCACCTCCAAGTCGAGGTTCGTGTGCGCATCGTCGACGATTTCGTCAACCTTAAAATGATAGAAACGCATGAGCCAGTCAGCCTGATACAATCGGTTCTCGCGCACCAATGGCGGTTGCTTCAGTACGGGCAGACGTGGGTCGTAGGTGTTCACACTGACGTAGCCAGAGTAATAGACGCGTCGCATCGTGGGCTGATCATAGAGCATCGATGACATCGTGAGGATATCCTTGTCAGTCTCTTTCGTAGCCCCCACAATCATCTGCGTGGATTGGCCTGCCGGCACGAAGCGAGGGGCATAGCGATATTTCTTGCGGTCCTCCTTGTTCTCTAATACGCCCTGCTGGATGAGCTTCATCGGCTGGAATACGCTCTTGTGGTCTTTCTCAGGTGCCAACAGTTTCAGTGACTCCTCCTTGGGAATCTCGATATTCACGCTCATACGGTCGGCATAGCGCCCGGCTTCGTTGAGCAGTTCCTGTGAACAACCAGGGATGCTCTTCAGGTGGATATAGCCGTTGAAGCGATGCACCGTTCTGAGGTCACGAGCGATAGCAGCCAGTCGTTCCATTGTATAGTCTGGATTGCGCACCACACCACTCGACAGAAACAATCCCTCGATGTAGTTGCGACGATAGAACTCCATCGTAATCTCCTCCAGCTCACTGACGGAGAGCGTTGCCCGCTTGATGTCGTTGCTTCGGCGGTTGATGCAGTAGGCGCAGTCATACATGCAGTAGTTGGTTAGCATCACCTTCAACAGCGAGATGCAACGGCCGTCGTCGGCAAACGAGTGGCAGATACCCACGCCGCCGACTGTCGAGCCCACCATGCCCTGCTTACCTTTGCGCACAGTGCCGCTCGACGAGCACGACACGTCGTACTTCGCCGACTCTGCGAGTATTCGCAGCTTCTTCATCGTCTGTTCTGTTAGCATATCGGGTGCAAAGATAAAGCAAGGTTGACCCAAAAGTCGGGACATCTTCAATTATTTAACAATCTTTATTATTTAGGCAATTCCTACTATTATCCCAACTGACGTTTTGCAAGAAAAACGGGAGTTAAGGTGTCAAGATGTAAGCAAAAGGGTGCTGTTTGTGGTCTTGAACTATACAAAACGGCACTTTTTTACTGTTTGGATATGCAAAAAGTTAGGTTTTTCTTCTGTTTTCTGGCTTTTTGTGTTACCTTTGCAGCGAAATTCGACAAAAGGATAGCAAGTTGACATAAAGCATTGCAATATGGCACAGAAAATCAGATTCACGAAAATGCATGGTTGCGGCAACGACTACATCTATGTTAATACGATGGAACAGTCGGTCCCCAATCCGCAGGAGGCAGCCATCCGATGGAGCGACCGCCATAAAGGTATCGGCTCTGACGGCTTGGTGCTGATAGGCAAGAGCCCTGTGCCTGAGGCCGATTTCTCTATGAGAATATTTAATGCTGACGGTAGTGAGGCTATGATGTGTGGCAATGCAAGTCGCTGCATTGGAAAGTACTTGTATGAGAAGACCCACCCCTGGCCCCTCTCTGTCAAGGAGGGGAATGTTTACCAGGAGACTGAGATTCGTCTGCTCACGTTGTCTGGTGTCAAGATACTCTATTTGCATATTGTTGATGGCGTTGTCGAGCGCGTCACGGTGGATATGGGTGAACCCGTGCTGGAGAATGAATCGCAATTCCTGGGTAATCGCGTTTTGGATAAAGGTACATTCGTGTCGATGGGCAATCCTCACTATGTTATCTTTACCGACGATGTGGATCAGGTGGGCGAGACAGGACGAGCACTGGAGCGGCACCCAGCTTTCCCACAGCGTTGTAATATTGAGTTTGCGCAGATTGTCAGCGGGGAAACCACAGACAAAACTAAGGCTGACCACGCCACCATTCGCACTCGCGTTTGGGAGAGGGGTAGTGGCATTACAGAGGCTTGTGGTACAGGAGCCTGTGCTACCGCTGTTGCTGCGGCACTGACGGGAAAGGCTGGCCGCAAGTCGGATATCGTGATGGATGGCGGTGTATTGAGCATCGAGTGGCGCAAGGCCGATAACCATGTATATATGACTGGTCCCGCCGAATTCGTATTTGATGGAGAAATAGAAATATAAGAAGAATATGGCATTAGTAAACATTCATTTTCTGAACCTGCAAAACAACTACCTGTTTGCTGACGTTGCCAAGAAGGTAAACGCCTTCAAGGTGATGCACCCCAAGGCTGACGTTATATCATTGGGTATTGGTGACGTGACACAACCGCTGGCGCCTGCCGTTGTGGAGGCCATGCATAAGGCCGCTCACGAGATGGGTACCATCAAAGGCTTTCGTGGCTACGGACCTGAGCAGGGTTACGACTTCCTGCGTGAGGCTATCCTCAAGAACGACTTCCTTCCGCGTGGTGTGCACCTCAGTATTGATGAGGTTTTCATTAACGACGGTGCGAAGAGCGATACGGGTAACTTCCAGGAGTTGCTGCATTGGGACAACTTCATTGGCGTGACCGATCCTATCTATCCGGTATATATCGACTCCAACGTGATGATTGGCCGTTGTGGCATTTATCAAGGTGACCGCTGGACTAACGTGCGCTACCTTCCTACGACCGCTGAGAATGGTTTTATTCCAGAACTGCCGAAGGGTCGTCCTGTGGATGTTATCTACCTGTGCTATCCCAACAATCCTACGGGTACGGTGATTACCAAGCAGGAATTGCGTAAGTGGGTGAACTATGCGCTGAAGAACGACGCGCTCATCCTTTACGATGCCGCCTATCAGGCCTATATCCGTGACCCGGAGATTCCACGCAGCATCTATGAGATTCGCGGTGCCCGCAAGTGTGCTGTTGAGTTCCATTCATTCTCGAAGACAGCAGGATTCACGGGCGTTCGCTGTGGCTATACCATTGTTCCCAAGGAAGTGACTGTCTCCACCTTCGAGGGTGAACGCATCCCCCTGAACCAGTTGTGGTTGCGCCGCCAGTGTACGAAGTTCAATGGCACGAGCTATATCTCGCAGCGAGCTGCTGAGGCCATTTATACTCCTGAGGGTAAGGAGCAAATCAAGGCCACCATCGATTATTATATGGACAACGCTCAGCGCATGCTGAAACGTCTGCGTGCACTGGGTTATGAATGCTACGGTGGCGAGAATGCACCATATATCTGGATGCGTACCTCTGATGGTATGGGTTCGTGGCCCTTCTTCGAGGCATTGCTCTATGGTGCGAATGTCGTCTGTACGCCTGGCGTCGGCTTTGGTCCCAGTGGCGAGGGTTACGTGCGCTTTACGGCCTTCAACAGCCATGAAAAGACTGACGAGGCCCTCGATCGTATTGAGAAATGGAGTAAAGGATAAAGCCATAGACAACGATAATAGATGTGGAATCCGTGAAGCCCTTGTGGTTTTGCGGATTCTTTTTTTTAATGGCAAAATTGAGTGTGCTCGAACACAATTTTATAGAAACTGACGTTTTGTAACGAAATGGTAGTCTGAGAAGACAAACTGTAAACAAAATGCAAGAATATTCAACCATATAATTTACAAAATGTCATTTGGTGATAGTTTTCACAATCAAAATGAAAGAAAGATGATAAAAAGTAGAACAAAATGCCGTAACTTTGCAGCGTAAAAATAACAAAGTGTTAGCCCGGAGGGGTCAGTATTAATTAAAAAGGTAAAAAGGTATGAAAAAGATTGAAGCAATTATCCGCAAGACGAAGTTCGAGGATGTGAAGGAAGCTTTGCTTTCATCGGACATCGACTGGTTTGAGTACCACAACGTGCACGGCATTGGTCAGAGCCGGCAGGAGAGAATATATCGTGGCGTGCAGTATTCAACGGATGTGATTGAGCGTGTGGCCATCACGATTGTCTGTCGCGACCAGTTTGTTGATCCGACGGTAAAGGTGATTCTTGAGGTTGCACATACGGGTGAGGTTGGTGACGGCCGCATCTTCGTCAGCGACATGATTGACACGTGGAGCATCCGTACTGGTGAACACGGTGACACCGTATTACGTGATAAGAAGTAAATAGGTAAAAAGATATAAAAGGTATAAAGTTATGAACGAAATAGGATTATCACTCGATACTGTATGGATGTTGTTGGCTGCTATGTTGGTGTTCTTTATGCAGCCCGGTTTCGCACTGTGTGAGGCAGGTTTCACGCGCAGTAAGAATACGGCAAACATCCTGATGAAGAACTTTGTCGACTTCATGTTCGGCTCGTTGCTGTTCTTCTTCCTTGGCTTCGGCTTTATGTTTGGTGCCGACGCACTTGGTGGTTTTATCGGTATGCCCAACTGGGGCGACCTGAGTTTCTACGATAGCGATCTGCCCGTTGAGGGTTTCTTGATTTTCGAGACTGTGTTCTGTGCCACCTCTGCCACTATCGTCAGTGGTGCTATGGCTGAGCGCACCAAGTTCTCTATGTATCTTATTTATAGTGCCTTTATTTCGCTGATTATCTACCCCGTTGAGGGTCACTGGACCTGGGGTGGTGGCTGGCTCTGCAACGATGCTGCCGACAGCTTTATGATGACTACCTTTGGCGATGTGTTCCACGACTTCGCTGGTTCTGCTATCGTTCACTCTGTAGGTGGTGTGCTGGCACTGATTGGCGCTTTGGCACTGGGTCCCCGTATCGGTAAGTATGGCAAGGACGGCAAGAGCCGTGCTATTCCTGGTCACAACCTGACGATGGCTGCTCTGGGTGTCTTCATCCTCTGGCTGGGATGGTTCGGTTTCAACCCCGGTTCTCAGTTGGCTGCCAGTGGTGAGGTAAACCGCGTTGCAATCTCTCATGTGTTCCTGACCACCAACCTCGCTGCTGCTGCAGGTGGTGTGGCTACGATGTTCCTCACCTATTTCAAGTATGGCAAGCCTTCACTCTCTCTGACGTTGAACGGTGTGCTGGCTGGTTTGGTAGGTATTACTGCTGGTTGTGATCTCGTATCACCCTTCGGTGCAGTTCTCATCGGTCTGGTTTGCGGTATCGTATTGGTATTCGCCATCGAGTTTATTGACCACGTGCTGCACATCGACGACCCTGTAGGTGCTTCGTCTGTACACGGAGTCTGCGGTATTCTTGGAACCTTGATGACTGGTCTGCTGTCAACTTCGAACGGTGCTTTCTACGGTTACGGTTGGGGTTTCTTCGGTGCTGAGTGCTTCGGCATCCTCGTCATCGACCTCTGGGCAGCTGCTTGTGGTGTAATTTTGTTCTATGGTATAAAATATATTCACGGATTGCGCGTTGATAAACGTATAGAAGAAGAAGGTCTCGACATCTATGAACATGGAGAGGCTTGCTACAACTAAATGAAAAATGAAAAATGAAAGATGAAAAATTAACGGTTATGAAGAAGATTGTTTTATTCGCATTGGGTATGGCCATGAGTATGACCACCTTTGCACAGGATGAGGTAGAGACAACGATTAGTGCTGACGTTGTAAGTAGTTATATCTGGCGTGGCCAGGAATTGGGTAGTGTGGCACTGCAGCCGACGCTGGGCGTGGGTTACAAAGGACTGTCGCTGACAGCCTGGGGCAGTACGGGACTCACCAATCCTGCCGATACCAAGGAGTTCGACTTCACGCTGGCTTATACCCTTGGTGGTTTCAACATCGGTGTGACCGACTACTGGTTCAGTGCGATGCCCGCTGGCGGCGACCCTGACGGTCGTTACTTCAAATATGATGCGCACGCCACCAACCACGTCTTCGAAGGCAACATCGGCTACGACTTTGGTTTTGCCTCGTTCCAGTGGTACACCAACTTCGCAGGCAACGATTATAAGGAAGACGGCAAGCGGGCCTACAGCAGTTACATAGAAGTAGTTGTCCCATTTAAACTTTCTGCCATAGAATGGACTGCTACGGCCGGCGCCGTCCCCTCAGCCTCACTTCAGTATGGCACCAACGGTTTCGCTGTTACCAATCTGGCTTTGAAGGCAACAAAGGATATCAAGATTACTGATACGTTTTCAATCCCTCTGTTTGCACAGGTGGCTGCAAACCCCTGTTCACAGAAAGCCTACTTGGTTCTTGGCTTCACGCTGCAGCCGTAATCTTACCAGGTAGATGGTCCCCTCTTCTCTTGTTCTCCGCAGGGAAGAGGGGATTTTTTCTATACACCTATTGCATCACATGATGACAGAAGAATCGCCCAGAGGCCACTCCCCTGAGCGATTTCTCTTTTCAGACATCAGATATCAAACGGACCGTGGCCCATACATGACGTGGTCGTGAGCGCCGTAATGGCGGCGGTGGCGGCTGCGACGATAACCTTCAACAGCACTTCCCAAAAACGTGAATTCTTCTACCTCTTAATTCTTAATTCTTAATCGCTTTAGCGACAACTCTTAATTCTTAACTCTTAATTCTTAACTCAAAAAGTGTCGCCCCGAAGGGCGCACTTTTTAAGGTTCGGGCTCTTCCTTCTCCACGGTGTTCAGAGGCAACTCTTCGACTCGGCAACCCTGCAGGAACTGCTTAGAGCGGTTGCCGCTAGAGTCCGTGGTGCGCTCAGGCATGAAGACGACGTGCAGACCCTTGACGTGCTCGGCGACGGAGTACTTGCCGGCGGTCTGTGCACCCTTCGACTCGATGCCGATC
>ONCH01000006.1 GCA_900316265.1 uncultured Prevotellaceae bacterium
GGGAACTGCATCTTTTGCGGCACAAACAGTAGCCAGCAGTACAGTGTTGTTCATGCGGAGCATCACACTGCCATCGGCCTGCTTTGCCACTTTCCCGGTCTCAATTGTGATGGTTCTTCCATCAGGCAATTGAATACTTTTCGTAATTACGTTCATCTTGTATTAAAACATCTAAAAATAAAAAATATGCGACTTTGCGCTAAATTGGGCACAAAGGTACACATTATTATTATAAGAGACGAATATTTGCGGGAATATTATTGTTTTTTAGGAAAAAAAGGTGTACCTTTGCAAACAAAAATTGAAAATAAGCAAATAAAATGAAGAAATATCTGTTGATTGCCGTGGCTGTATTGGCCATCGCATCATGTAGTGAGAAGAAATACCATGTAGAAGGTTCTATCGCCCAAGCCAAGGATTCCTTGCTTGTGTTTGAGAATGTAGGTATTGAAGAGATTACCGTTGTTGACTCCATCCGTCTGGGCGAAGATGGTGCGTTCAGTTTTAGTGGCGATGCTCAGGATGCTCCTGAGTTCTACCGTCTGCGCATCGGTGGACAGATTATCAACGTGTCCATCGACTCTACTGAGACGATTACCATCAAGGCCGATTATCCACAGATGGCCACGAAATACGAGGTAAGTGGCTCTGACAACTGTTTGAAAATCAAGGAACTGGCGCTAAAGCAGATTGATTTGCGCCAACGTGCTATTGCCATCAGCGAGAATGAAGACCTGACCGTACAGGCCACCAATGACAGCATCTATAACATGATTCGCCAATACAAGGAGGACATTAAAAAGAATTACATCTACGCCGAACCCGACAAGGCCTACGCTTACTTTGCCTTATTCCAGACCTTGGGCGACATGCTGCTCTTCAACCCTCGTGCAGATCGTGAAGACATCAAGGCGTTTGCTGCCGTTGCCACAAGCTGGGATGCCAATTACCCCAATTCTGCCCGTGGTGCCAACCTTCACAACATCGCTATTGAAGGTATGAACAATATCCGTATCAACGACGCCGCCCGTGCCAAGACCATCGATGCCGACAAGGTTAGTTCTGCTGGTATCATCGACATCACCCTACCCGATAACAAGGGCAAGCAGCGTAAACTGTCTAGTCTGAAAGGTAAAGTAGTGCTGCTTGATTTCCATGTCTTTGCCACTGAGAATTCACCAGCACGCATTCTTTTGCTCCGTGAGCTCTATAACAAATACCACGCTCAAGGCTTCGAAATCTATCAAGTCAGCATCGACCCCGATGAGCACTTCTGGAAACAGCAGACGGCTGCTCTACCTTGGATAAACGTTCGCGATGACAATGGCCTGCAGTCACAGAGCCTCGCACTCTATAACGTACAGGGTATTCCCGACTACTTCCTCATTGACCGCGGCAACAATATCGTAGGTCGCGCTCAGAATATCAAGGACTTGGAACAGGCTATCAAAGAACTGTTGTAAAGAGACATGATGGACGAAGATTTTGACATCAGAGAAGAGCAGTTGTCGTCGAGCGAGAAAGAGTTCGAGAACGCACTGCGCCCGCTGGCTTTCAACGATTTCAGCGGACAGCAGCAGGTGGTCGAAAACTTGGAAGTGTTCGTCGAAGCCGCCAAATATCGTGGTGAACCTCTCGACCACGTCTTGTTGCACGGCCCTCCCGGACTGGGTAAGACAACCCTGTCAAACATCATTGCCAACGAGCTGGGCGTAGGCTTTAAGATTACTTCTGGTCCTGTACTCGACAAGCCTGGCGATTTGGCAGGTATTCTTACTTCTTTGGAGAAGAACGACGTATTGTTCATCGACGAGATTCACCGCTTGTCACCTGTTGTTGAGGAGTATCTCTACTCAGCGATGGAGGATTATCGCATCGACATCATGATTGACAAAGGTCCGTCAGCACGCTCCATACAGATTGACCTCAACCCATTCACACTCGTAGGTGCCACCACACGTAGCGGACTGCTCACAGCCCCGTTACGTGCCCGTTTTGGTATCAACATGCACTTGCAATACTACGAACCAGAGACGCTACAGAAGATTATCGAGCGCTCGGCCAGTATCCTACGTGTACCCATCACAACCGATGCCTCGCTGGAGATTGCCCGTCGCTCACGTGGTACGCCCCGTATCGCAAATGCTTTATTGCGTCGTGTGCGCGACTTCGCACAGGTCAAGGGTACAGGTCGTATTGATTCCAGCATCACAAAGATTGCTCTGAAAGCACTGAACATCGACCAGTATGGTCTCGATGAAATCGACAATCGCATCCTGCTGACCATCATCGACAAATTCCGCGGAGGTCCCGTTGGAATCACGACAATTGCCACTGCTATCGGTGAAGATGCCGGTACGGTGGAGGAGGTTTATGAGCCCTTCCTCATCATGGAGGGTTTCATCAAGCGCACCCCTCGTGGTCGTATGGTGACAGAACTGGCCTACAAGCATTTCGGACGCAATCCCTATTCAGGCAACATCATGGAACCAACACTCTTTGAGTAATGGTCCATTAACCCCATTAGCCCCATAACAATATGAGAACAGGAATATTCGTTGGAAGCTTCAATCCCTTTACCATAGGCCACGATTCCATCGTGACCAGAGCCCTCCCGTTGTTCGACCGCTTAGTCATCGGTGTGGTGGGCGACCAGGTTCATAAGCCTAATATGCCTAGTGCTGAAGAGCGCATCAAGGCCATTGCCGACCTCTACCGTGATGAGCCACGCATCGAGGTAAAACCTTATTACGGACTGGCAGTCGACTTTGCACGCGCAGAAAACGCCCATTTCATCGTGAAAGGTGTACGCACCGTCAAGGATTTTGAGTATGAACGCGAACAAGCAGACATCAATCGTCAACTCAGCGGCGTAGAGACTATCCTTCTCTACTCCGAACCGCAATTTTCGTCCATTTCATCGACAATGGTACGCGAACTGCAACACTTCGGCGTAGATGTTTCACCTTATCTTCCCAACAAAACCCATTAGACCCATTAGTCCTATGATTACCTATTCTTCAGAGAACGTCAAATTCCCCAATATCAAACGACGTGAGACCACCGCATGGATTCGTCGCGTAGCCGCCACCTACGGTAAGAAGGTTGGCGAAGTAGGCTACCTGTTCTGCGACGACGAGCACATCCTCGAAGTCAACAACGAATATCTGGGTCACGACTATTATACTGACATCATCACCTTCGACTATTGCGAGGATGATGTCCTCAACGGCGATCTTGTCATCTCGCTGGATACCGTACGCTCCAATGCCGAACTTTTCCACAAGGACTACGACGAAGAACTGCACCGCGTCATCATTCATGGCATTCTGCACCTTTGTGGACAGAACGACAAAGGTCCTGGTGAGCGTGAACAGATGGAAGCCGCTGAAAACCGTGCGTTAGCTTTACGTTAGAAAACAGGCCATTTCATCGACATGATGAGAATACTGTTGGCACTCATATCAACTACTATCTGCCTGCTCAGTGCTTGTCAAAGGGCAGAAACGCCACCACCTACACACAGTGATGGCGTGGACAGTGCCGCCATCTATCAGGAGTGGGCCTATCGGGAGATGTTCGGTAATGCCTTAGGTAAAGCAGAGGAATATGCCTATCGCTCTGTGATGTTGAGCAAGGATTCCGTCATCGAAAACGGTTCCATGCTACTGCTCTGTTACATCTATTATCGGGAAGGGAAACAAGATCAGTTGCAAATACTGATGCAGACCATTTCTCCTGATAACTATGCTAACGTAATGGATATACAATGGCAGGTGGAACAGGCAAAGACAAACCATGAGCGCCAGCTATATGCAATCGTCATCATACTACTGTTGCTCATTTCCGGCATTGTATGCTACTGGTACATCCATCGAATGCGGGCACAGGCTGTCATGTATCAACAGCGAATAGACAGGGTGCGCCAGGAATTGCTTAACAAGGAATCAAACCCTACCGAGTTTGCCACGCTATCCATCAATGAGGCCAAACAAGGCATCGACGTACTCTTTGCCATTATCAATGACCATAACATCAGCCAGATGGGCAAAGAGGAGGAACAAGCCGTACTGAAGGCACTTCCGCTCATTGATGCCCCTCTTGCAGCATTGTTAGCCCAAGCCTCCTCACCCCTGACACCCAAGGAAACCTATTTCTGCATCATGGAGTACTACGGTAAGAACGACCGCCAAAAAGCCCGTTCCTTCTGTTGCTCGGAACAGGCTATTCGTAGCACCAAGAGTCGCCTCAACAAGAAGATTGACCTCTCTATCCTGCATTTGGAGTGATATGCAGGAAGCGCTCAATATTCATGAATCCCATAGCTTCATTCTACCTTGAAGGTTATAGGAATCACATATTTGGTTCTGATTGCTTCTCCATTCAGCTTGCCTGGAGCCCATTTCGGCATACCGCTTACTACCCGCAGTGCTTCCTCATCGAGAGACTGATAGACACTCTTTACGACTTTGGCCTCCGTAATGCGTCCATCTCTTTCCACCACAAAAGAAACAATTACACGCCCTTGAACACAGGTGTCCTCACAATCGTCTGGATAGCGAACGTTCTCTGCCAGATAGTCAAACAGTGCTTTCTGGCCACCAGGGAATGAGGGCATTTGCTCTATCGGACAGCAGAAGATTTTTTCTGGTACTTTACTTACGGCAGGAGGCACAGGCTTGGTTTCCATCGCACATTCTGTCATTTCACTACAAGCAGACAAGGCAATTAGACTTGCCATGATACCAATTATAGATTTACTTCTTGTCATAATTAACAACATTTTATTGGTTTTGATGCTGCAAAGATACAACAAGAAGAAGGCAATGTCAAGAGGCATCGGGCGATTGACACAAATGGAAAGTTTATTCTATTGATTATCAAACACTTGACTATATCTAAAAACAAGTATTGACACAACTATATCATCTTCCCATATCAACTGATGGAATATCTATAGTACAGCGTATACATTTACGAATCGGGTTGTTGAGTGTGTCAATCCAGCTAATGAGGGATAGCCCACCTTCTTATATATCAATCACTTAGACATTTCAATCTATGTCAATCACTTATTGCCTCTTGACAAGGGGCATTTTATTTAGTACCTTTGCATCGACATACTTATCAATCAAGAGTGTTAATCCAATGGAATGGAGTCGCCAGTTGGTGTCAAGGGGCGCAAATGGCAGGCAGCTGACGACTCCGTTATTTTAAAAGTATGAAAGATGAAAAAGAGTATGATTATATCGAAAGAAATGGTTACCTTTGCAGAATTAAACAAACAATCAATGATGAAAAGAACAATATTGACGTTGGTCACGTTGCTGAGCATGGTTGCACAGTTCTCCTATGGCCAAAAGGAACTCTCAATTAAGGAAATGGAGGACTCTATGGCACTTGGCAATCTGAACATACAGGTTGATTTGGCCACAGAATACATTACAGGCGAGAGGGTGAAGCAAGACCTTTCCAAGGCTTACTCATTGATACGTGATGCAGCCGAGAAAGGCAACCGCTACGGCCAGTTGATGCTTGGCTCATGCTACGAATATGGCTTGGTCGTTGATAGGAATTTGGGCGAATCGTTCTGTTGGTATAAACGTTCGGCTGATCAGGGAAACGTTATGGCACGATTAATGATTGCCAAATACTATTTTAACGGATGGGGCACAAAGCCCGACAGGGCTAAAGCTAAGCTACTTTTAGACAGTCTTAAAGTCGATGAAGAACTGGGCGAACAAGTCTCTCAATATTGTAATATCATAGAGCGTGGCGACACTATGACTACATATGGATTTCAATTCAGCTGGATACCAAGCATGCTTTTTGAATGGCAGAAAGGCAATGTGGATGATGCACAACTTACCGATATTACAGCATGGCAGTTGAATCTTGGCAGTATGTTTATCAGCCACTACGAGTGGGATTGGTCTGCCATTTCTGCACAGGTATATTCGCAACCCAACAATATCGACATCATCGTTTATAAAATGCCAGAACCCGAGAAGATGCCGCTTTGTAGATATGTAGCTGCAGCCTTGGACCGCAACCAACACACAGTACGGTACTTCACACTTGAGCTTACAAATGGCGTTGAGGAAAATGTTAGTGACAAGAAACGATGGATGTTCTGCGGTGTGAGTAGCAACTTGTCGCATCTCAACTTCGGTCCATTCAATGGCAATGCTACTGAACAAGGGTTTTTGGAATATGTAAAAAAGAAACTGTCAAAAACAGAAAATGCTAAAACTGACCCAGAAGTGATTCAGACCATCAACGATAGTATCTGTGCTGAAGGTGCTGTACTCTATACTGCCGAACGCCTCAATTGGGTATCTACTGATTCGGTGTTGGCACGCTATCGTCACGAAGACCTGGGCGGAAGCCTTATCTGGCAACCTACTGCCAGCACTTGGAGCGCCATCTTCTACGACAAGGACAAGAAGAACTGTATTTTTGAATTGAAACTAAATACTATGAGTGGTGCAAACAGCCTCTCGTACGACATACGTCCATTAACAGAAGAGGAGCAGGTTCAGATAAAACTGAAACACACCATGTTAGACAACGCCTTCGAAAAGTATGGCGACCAGATCAAATATAACGAAAAAATCGGCAATCCTAATTTTGACTTTGTGCGCATCAATGATAACTTAATCCGTCTCTATGTACTTCAAGGCACCGTACAACCAAATACCATTCCATTCGGTAATGACTGTTCCATCGATTTTGATAATAGTGGTAATCCATTATGTTTCCGAAAATATCATCAATCGTTGATTGCTATCAAGACTGACGAAATTGATAAAGCTATATCAGTCGTGCATAGTCATCTTGCGGATAATCCTTATATCACCCCTACGGATGTTTGCAATTTCCTCCTATACAGAGGTGAACTGGATGACAGTTATATCCTAAGCACAGCATTGGGTGGCTACATTATACACCATGCAGCAAACAACACTACCGAGTTTAAACCCGCAGAAATAATAGGTAAACAATAATTGATAGGAAGAGTACTAAACATTTTTGAATCATTGGAGTGCAAGTAATCATATTGAAAACATTTTTGCTTGAAAATAGGGTTCACATTCACGCGTAAGTCATTGTTTCACAGCGTGTTTAGTGTGACACTTGTTTTTCACATTCCCTGTCAGTTCCGATTTCTTTACATGAAATCAAAATTAATGTTAATTTTGGCTTATTCCACGCCCTTTTCAGCCTTGTAGAATGCATCAAGAACTAGTCTTTCTTCGTACACTTTATTCTCACAACCACCTCACATCCTGTAGGTTACGCAACATTCACCTTTCTCTCCCAATTCAACCATCCCCACCTCCCCATCCAACTTTTCTTTTTTCGTTTGACGGCCGTCGAACATATATTTGAAAGCCGTCACAAATATCTGCGACATCCGTCGCATAAAAAAAGTACAGCTAATACAGACATGGGATAAGCTAAGCCAGCACTGGGTACAGCTGTCTCGCAAATCATTTAACCTATTAACATAACACCCCTGAACCCTCGATAAATAAAGGGCTCACGGCATGTTAATAGTTGCCCAAGCTATTAACATACATCTACCATACATAGTACATCCATGTTACAAGGATGTTAAATATCTGGAAACATTTAACATAGCTCAAACGCCCTGTACATCGGCACTTGCGCCCTGTCATGTTAATAGGTTAATAGTTTTCGTGAAAAACCTTTTTTCTTGCAAAGTTTCTTTGCAAAGTTTACAAATTATACACAGAATATTTGCATCTCTCAGTAAAAACAGGTACCTTTGCACCTTATGAGAAGAACAGGTAATAATCATCATAAATCGGAATGAAACAATTAAGAATGGTAATGGCTGTCCTCGCTGCCCTCGTGGCGATGGGCTCAAGAGCACAGAATGACAATAGTACGTGGTCGGGAAAGCTGAGCGTATATGGCACCGAAATCACGCTGGTGTTCCACTTGGATGACGAGAATTGTACGATGGACTCGCCTGATCAGGGGGTGAAGGGCGTAGCTGCCAAAATGGAGCGCACGACGATGGGCATCAAGGTAACGGTACCTTCTATCAACGCTACTTACGAAGGCGTCAATATGGGAAAGTCGATGATGGGAACATTCAAGCAGCACGGTCAGTCATTTCCACTCACGCTGACACCAGGAGAGCCGAAGCGTAACCGTCCACAGACACCAGTGGGTCCCTATCCCTATCAGATGCAGGAGGTGAGCTTTAGCAATGGTGATGCTGTGCTGAAGGGGACGCTGGTAACACCAAAGGATTTCTCGCGCAAGACACCCGTATTGCTGATGGTGACAGGTAGTGGCGTTCAGAATAGAGATGAGGAGATATTTGAACACAAACCCTTTGCGGTGATTGCTGATGCGCTGGCTCGTCAGGGCATTGCCACGCTACGCTATGATGATCGTGGATTTGGCGAGTCGACAGGCGATTTGGTGAATGTTACAACAGAGGACTTGAAGAACGATGCGCTGGCAGGTATCGAACTGTTACGCAAACAGTTCGATTGTGTGGGCGTTATAGGACATAGCGAGGGGGGAACCATCGGACTGATGCTGGCGGCAGAAGGCAAGGTAGACTTTGTGGTCAGCCTGGCAGGAAGTATTGTCTCTGGTCAGAAGATACTCTTGGAACAGAACCAATGGATGCTACAGCAAGCAGGCTATGCGCCAGAGGTGGTGGAACGTTATTGCAAGGTGCTGGAAGGTCTTTTCAACGATGTGAAAGCAGGAACAACGCCCGTCGTGGATAGCGAGGGCTTGCCTGTAGAATTGGCCCAGAACCTGCAAGCCGTAAAGGCGCAATGCAGCACTCCATATATGCGTTACTTCCTGGCGTTGGATGCTTCTACCTGCCTGAACAAAGTCAAGTGCCCAGTATTGGCGCTGAACGGCACGAAAGATTGTCAGGTGGGCTGTGAGGAGAATCTGAACATTCTTCGTAAGGGCCTTTTGGGGAAGAAGGAAATACACGCCATTGAGGGCGTCAACCATCTGTTCCAGCATTGTAAGACGGGCGCCACCTCTGAATATAAGGATATTGAAGAGACCTTTGCGCCAGAGGCCATCGACATCGTCGTTTCCTGGCTGAAAAAACTATAAAAACCTTTTTCTATCCCTTGGCTGTTTGTTGGAAATATTGTACCTTTGCGATCAAATAGAATTATATGACGCAAGAGAATAAAGATTTGTTGATGCGATTGCTCCAGCAGTATAAAGAGCTGGGCATATCTGACCAGATAGACTTCGACAAGTTCTATCTCTACTCTATCATTACACACTCTACAGCCATTGAGGGCAGTACTGTGACGGAGGTGGAGGCTCAGTTGCTGTTTGACGAAGGTATTACCAGCAGCAAGCGCACCATGCTCGAGCAACAAATGAACCTCGACCTGAAGGTGGCTTATGACTATGGGCGTGAGTGGATTCGTCAGCATGAGCCTATCACAACGGATTGGCTTGTTCTCTTGGCATCTAAAGTAATGGCTCGCACAGGTAGCGAATATCATTCGATAGGTGGCGATTTCTCTGCCGCTAAGGGTGAGTTACGCAAGCTGAATGTGACTGCGGGTGCGGGCGGCAAGTCGTATCTGGCATATCAAAAAGTGCCTGCACGTCTCGCAGCCTTCTGCGAGGAGCTAAATAAACGTCGCAATGCTATTAATCCTGCTGACGTAGCCGCTGTCTATGACCTCAGCTTCTGGGCTCACTTCGAATTGGTGACCATTCATCCTTGGGCTGATGGTAACGGACGCACCTGCCGTCTGCTGATGAACCTGCTGCAATGGGAGTTTGATGTATTGCCTACTAAGGTACTCAAAGAAGACAAAGCTGAATATATACAAGCACTAATAGACACCCGCGAGAGCGAAAACCTCAGCATTTTCCTCGATTGTATGGCCCGTCATCATTGCCAACACCTGCAGGCAGATATCGAGCAATTCGTCAATTCAACGACTGAGAAAGGTGGACAGAAAACCTCAGAAGTGGACAGAAAAGGTGGACAGAAAACTCGCGATGTCATTTTGGATATGATTATCCAGAATGCTAAAGTTACTTCTACCCAGATGGCCGAAAGCCTCGGCATCAACCGTAGTGCTGTATCCAAACATCTGAAGAAAATGCAAGAGAATGGTGTCATTAAGCGTGTCGGCCCTGACAAAGGCGGTCATTGGGAAATTATAGAAAAGGATAAATGATTGTAACTGAATTACGGCAGAACACTAAACGCACTATCATACAAGCACTTAGTTGTGACAGTGACACTTAGATTCATGCAAAAATTGCAGAAGGCAAACATTAACCAAAACACAGGACTGACCCTCTGAGTTTTTATTGGCAATAACAAAACCAAAGAAACAACAATGAAGAAGATACAGATATGGATGATAATGGCCGTTATTCCTATAGCCGCCTATTGTCAAAACAAATATAATGATGGAATGCTACATATTTCCTCTTCAGAAATTGTCCCGATTCCAAAAGAGATTGATTTTAAGGAGGTCGCTAAAGTTTGGGAGCTACTTGATTCAATCCCATACGATGACATGAAAGAAAGTCAGCGTAACATTATCGATTTATGCGAACACAGCGATGCTTTGATGCATTTCTACTCTCCTGCATGTAGCTGGTATTGTGGAGGTATAGTCGACACCATTATATCATCCTCTTGTCAAAAAGCAGATAAATACGGTTCATACGAAGGAATTAAAGCCCATGACTGGGACATTAATAGTGCTTGGGTTACGAATTCGAGGAAATATGGCGTGGGCGAGTCAGTCACGTATACTTTCCCAGGCAACTGTCCTCGTATTACAACCATCATTGTTCTGAACGGGTACACTCGCGATATTAACGAATGGCAGGACTATTCGAGAGTAAAGAAGCTTAAACTGTATTACGACGAGAAACCATATGCTATTTTGGAACTGCATGACACTCGTGACGAACAGAACTTTAAAGTTGGGCTGCTGGGATTTAGGGATGTTGAGCATCCACAAAAATGGACACTACGATTCGAAATTCTTGAGGTGTATCCTGGCAGAAAACATCGAAACACTGCCATTACAGAACTATATTTTGATGGAGTAGATGTGCATTAATAAAGAATAGATTGATCAGGGGACTAATTCAATGAATCCTTGTTCTTTTCTACTCAGGGAATTCACCATAGAAATCAAAGAGCCAAGCTTTTGATTCCTCCACGAAAAGCTTGGAAGATTCAAGAAAAGTGTTTACCTTTGCAGGCAGAACCGTAAAACGTAATGATAACAATGAAGCCAAGTCATAACCAGGAATCAAAACTGTCCCCATGATTCTTGACTATGTTGATTCCATTTCATTTGCTTTTGACAAGAACCGTTATTATGAAGGAAGTCCGAATCCACGACTTGAGAAGTTACGTCAAGGCAAATGTCGGGTCGATAGCAAGTAAAAATGAATCACCCGTTTAGATGTGTCAATTGGGCTATAGGTGTGTTTTCTATATACTTGATTTTTAGTATTTTGCCTGTGTCATCCTGTGTCAATTACCAATTACCTCTTGACAAAGCGAAATTTATTTTGTACCTTTGTATCGTCATACAAAATAATTGAACAATGAAACCATTTGCAATTGTATTATTAATTGCCCTGTTCCTACAAAGCTGTGGGAATAATGGGAAGACAAAGAATGAGACTACTCCTACTACTGACAAAGAAGAGGTGGTAAGAATAGAAGAATCTTTTCATACTTCAAGAAAGATAGGTGTTGGTGGAAAAATCTCATATCAATGGAAGAAATCAGATAGTCTTTGTGCCCATGCTTCTACCAAAGAGTTAATAGCACTTGCAAAGAATCATAGCGACAAAATACAACGTTTGATAGCCTTTCGTGCTCTTTTGATGAAGGACTCACATGAGGCGGTCAACTTGGCCATTTCGGAAATAGAAGACACGACAGAAGTTCCAATTTCATCTGGATGTTGCGGCTCGAATGACATTGTCTCTGGTGTTAGAATTGAAATGATTCAATATAATAGAGAAGGTTATAAAGTTTCCATAGCTGATTCTATGCGTATTGATAGTGCCGTACTGTTTTCTAATCATGCATCAAAGTTTGATTACATATACCACCTCTACCATAAGCTGCCTGCAAGGCCTGAATATGAGGAACGACTAGAACAATTATACAAACACGACCTCTATGCATTGATTGCTTTGGCAAGATATCATAGAGAGGATACCAAACAAGATATTATCCGTTTGCTATTACAAATGGACAAAAAGGACTTTTGGTCTTATCGTGATACTATCAGAACTGCGTTGGACGCCGTAATAGCATGGCCATCGGCATCATACAAGCAACAAGTACGACATGTATGTCAGGATTTACTCAATAAGCCCCAATTATATGGTTCTGGAAGCAGCATTTTGGGCGCATTGATGGCCTACAATGACAGATGGAGTTATAATTTAATAGATAAAACTTTATCCAAAGCCAAACAAAAAAATCAAAATTATTTCGACTATAGCTGGGGATTGTATGAGGCATACAATGATAATCCTCTACCTTTATTCAAACCATTGTATAAGAAATATGCAATAGAAGAATAGCATCCCTTGAGTGCTTTTCGCAAACCCTTTTTTTTCTTTGGCTATTTTAATTTTTTCGTACCTTTGCATCGACAAACATAAAAAAATGAGAAATGAGACAACTTACAAAAACAATTAGCAAAACAGCGATATCGCTTCTACTTGTATTTGCATGGGGATTGACGAATGCACATGCCCAATCGCGATTAACCCCAATTAGTGGGGCTATATATTGGGATAAAGATATATTCAACGATTATGTTACTGAGATTAACCATGTATTATTGAAATCATCATACAGATTTGCATATATAGCAGAACCGTCATTCAGGCCAGAATATAGTCTTGTTGGCACAAAAAACACGCTGATTCTAAGAAAAGCAGAGCAAAAAATTTGGTCGATTGAGAAGCCTCGAAAGGTTTCAATAAAAGAATACCAACTACAGTTATCCCCTGCCGTCATGGATTCAATTGACAACTTGTTTAAATCGGCAGTAGTTACATCTTCATATCTTTGTGATATTGACGGATGTGATGGTACTACCTATAATTTTGTTTCTTGGCCTTATACGGCGGAATGCTGGTCACCTGATGACAACACTAATTGCGGGAAACTTGTTGCCTTAGCCGATTCTATTTGTAAAGCAGTAGAATTACAAGACAGTTCGTTAGTTAAGAGTTATTTGAAAGCCATCAGCGAATTACATCAGACATTCAAAGCCATGTATCATGAAAAGCCTATGGAGGATAATCCATATCTGCTTGACAATGCTGAGGGCGAATATACACACTTTCAAGGAGATCATTTCGTAGCATACTTGATTATTACTTCCTTGTTCTTTATTGTCGTAGGTATTATAGGTCTCATCATTCTGCTGTGCGGCAAAAAGCGAAGAAAATATTGGTGGATACCATTGCTTACTGCTATTCTATTATGCGTAACCCTTTTTGCAATTGCCTATTTCTATATGACTCTAAATTCCATTTCATGGTAGGTAAATCATGGGGTGCTATCCTGCATCAAGAGCCTTTTGCGTAGAGACCATCAGGTTTGATGTGAACCCCAAGTTTAGTACATGTCGTTAGAAACTTTTTTTCTTTTCCTTGCCTGTTTGTTGGAAAAGTTGTACCTTTGCAGACATACAAGCATTAACCAAGAGCCCAAATGATTGGGCAAAACGAAAGATGTCGCAAGATTTTGAAATTAAAGGATATGCAGCTCGTTGGTTAGGAGATCAACTTACGTCTTTTCAGAAATTCTATTTCTGGATCATGGTTCTATCTCTGTTATTATGGCCAATTCTAGCTTTTGTTGCCCTATTTTTCTTCGACGCTCCGAGTCGTTCATTTTTTGACGATATTTGTCGTTCGGGGATGGCCTTTACCATTTGGCTTTATCCTCTCTATTTGCTTCCATTAATAAGGCTATGGTTCCGATTTTCAAAACGCATAGGAGCTACTTGGCTTTACTATTTCTGTCCCTTTATACCAGTAGCAATATTCTACATGTTTATGCAGCTTGACAAACTATAAACAAAGGGACGGTTATGAAGCAAAAAATAATTTTATAATCATGACAAAGAAGAAAGTAGCAATACACTTTGTTGGAATATGCCTCCTACTATTGGTGGGTATTCCTGTTCTTGCACAAAACCTGTCGCAAGCAGACCTCTTACATGAAACAAGGACCAGGTCCCTGTTTCATCTGGAAGGCCTAAATTGAAAAATTCAAAAAGTAAAGCTGAATACGAATAAATGGAAACCTTGGAACAAAAAAAGAGAAGGCTTGCTGGCAAAGTAAAATATCTTGATATATATATCAGGACACTTAATAGAATCACTTTTAAGGAAGTTGATTCATCAATGCTGCTATCTGTTGTTGAAACGGATAGGGTTTTAGGGCCTATTTATAGTACAGAATACAAAATTGATAATGAAACCACATTGGATTTTTGCAATAAAGAGACTGCTTGGGAAACTATAAGAAAAGTATTTGGAAACAATTCTTTATTTATTGCCTTAAATCATGTTCGTGAATGTGGTTTGTTCCCATTGGAATCAATAGACCAATTTAATATTGATTTTGATTTTGAGGACGATCCTGGAGGTCTAATAGTATTAATGTCTAAGAACTGTTTGAAAGAAGTTGTTTTGGACTTTTATGAGGAAGACGGTATCAGAAAAATTGATATCGAAAGAAGAAGTATAATCAAAAACAATGGCATCAATGATTCTCTGAAAAAGATAAAAGGAGTTTTAGGAGATTTTGTTTTCAATCTTAGGAATAGAGAGAAAAGAATGGCTTATGTTGTTTCCCAAACTGCGAAGAATCCAGTTAACTGTAATTCCGTAATTAGTCGGCTTTTGCT
Organism: uncultured Prevotellaceae bacterium; assembly: GCA_900316265.1. Classification (GTDB taxonomy): domain Bacteria; phylum Bacteroidota; class Bacteroidia; order Bacteroidales; family Bacteroidaceae; genus Prevotella. The sequence continues at coordinate 14,967 of ONCH01000006.1, forward strand.
TCAATACGTCGATGGTTATTGTATTCAAAAGGAGGATAGAGAAATTATCTTTAAATTAGCATTGTTGGACTACAAATATCTGCAATTTGCACAAATTGATGATATCATTATTGCTGTAGATCTTCGAAAAACTAATGAGGCAAACGAATGGGATATTATAAACTATGATACGAAATATGTGATAACAAAAACATTTGAAAGTTTCTTTGCGAATAAAGTCTGGGCTTGGTTAGACCGTAAAAGGACTATTTGGAAAGAAGAAATATATCAGTGATACAAGCAAATCAGTTCAATCAAAGGGATGTCCCTCCGATTGAAGTAAAGGACTTAAATACTTAGGCGAATGAAATATTATATGAATAGACATATGGTGGAGTTGATTCGAAAGACACCATATAAAAGTACTGCTCTTCCTAAAAAACTGTCTAAAATACTTGAAGAAGGAATCGTAGGAATAGACAATTGTTTGTTCTTTCGTTGTTTCTATGAAGCCAATTCTCATATAAATCAAAGAGATTTTGAAGATAATACATCATATGAGAATTTTATCAACGAATTTCATCTTGATGATTATTGTCGAAAAGGCACTCTCAACTATGTATTCAAGTTTGTGGATAGATTAGACAAATTAAATAAAGAAAAGGATGTTCCTATATCCATAACGGCATATGTCTCATATGACAATGAAGATTTTACATTTTCTTTTGTCACCTCTCACGAGGGGGAAAAACATTGGATTGAATTCAATGATATAGACGATTACCAACAGCCATTGATGATAATAGAGATATAAGAGAATCATTGTTACAGAAGGTGATTCCCCTTTGACGCCAACCCACGAAATAGGGTTCACACTTACAGCGCAGTATATCAATAGATTACGCGTGAATGTGAACCCTGTTTTTATGCAAATTTTCTTTTAATATGCAATCTTGAAGTAGTTGAGTAATATCTTGTACTGGTCCTGAGCCGTCAGGCAAGTATCCATCAGGAACCCGTTGATATGTCCCCACTCTTTCAGGCCACGATAATAGAACATTTTGAGTTCATCGGTTATAATGAAAGGGGTAATGCCATTTGCCAGGCATTCCTTGAACAGAAGCAAACGGCCAACACGACCATTACCTTCTATCGGCAAGTTATTAGTTCGTTTTCAACTGCAAATATACTACTTTTTGCCGATAGCGGCAAGTTTTTACCTGTTTTTTTGCTAATATCTCTAGAAATGAGACCTTGTACTCAGAGCAAGTGTCACACCTAATACACACAAATACAAGACGTTAGACGTGACAAAAACTAAAGTGAGCCCAGAAAGTCGTATCCTACTTTCTGGGCTCACTTCAATTCTCTTTGAGAACTATGCGTCGATGTTGGCGTACGTGGCGTTCTTCTCAATGAACTGACGGCGAGGTTCTACGTCGTCACCCATCAGCATAGAGAAGATCTCATCAGCCTCAGCGGCATTCTCAATAGTTACCTGCTTCAGCAAGCGGTTCTCAGGATTCATGGTGGTCTCCCAAAGCTGTTCTGGGTTCATCTCACCAAGACCTTTGTAGCGCTGTGTGTGGAGTGCTGTAGCGTTCTCGTCGCCAGCGACGTACTTGTCGATGAAGGCCTGACGCTGCTGCTCGGTATAGCAGTACTCAGAGAACTTCTTGAAGGTACACTTATAAAGCGGTGGGGTAGCGATGTAGAGGTGGCCACCCTGAATGACCTGTGGCATGAAGCGATAGAAGAGCGTCATGATGAGCGTGTCGATGTGAGAACCATCGACGTCGGCATCGGTCATGATGATAATCTTGTCGTAACGCAGCTTGTCGATATTGGCCTCGCGATCGCCCTCGCCATCAACGCCGAAGCGTACACCGATGGACTGGATGATGTTCATGACAGACTCAGCCTCGAAGACGCGGTGCCACTGAACCTTCTCGACGTTCAGAATCTTACCACGCAAGGGCAGGATAGCCTGGAAGTGACGGTCACGACCCTGCTTGGCAGAGCCACCAGCGGAGTCACCCTCGACGAGGAATATCTCACAAACCTTAGGGTCTTTCTCTGAGCAGTCAGCCAGTTTACCAGGCAGACCACCACCCGTCATCGGGTTCTTGCGCTGAACGCTCTCACGGGCCTTACGTGCAGCGATACGGGCTGTTGCAGCCAGCACCACCTTCTCGCAAATCTGCTTAGCCTCCTTGGGGTGTTCCTCCAGGTAGTTGCTCAGTGCCTCACCAACAGCCTGCTGTACGGCACCAGCGACCTCAGAGTTACCCAGCTTGGTCTTGGTCTGTCCCTCGAACTGAGGCTCAGCAACCTTGATAGAGATAACGGCTGTCAGACCCTCACGGAAGTCGTCACCAGCCAACTCAATCTTGGCCTTCTCAATCTGCTTCGAGATATTGGGATCCTCATCAGCATACTTCTTCAGCGTACGGGTCAGTGCCATACGGAAGCCCTGCAGGTGGGTACCACCCTCGATGGTGTTGATATTGTTGACGTACGAATGGATGTTCTCAGAATAGTCGGTATTGTACATCACGGCGACCTCGATGGGTACACCCTGCTTCTCCGTCTTCAGATAGATGACGTCGTCGAAGAGGTGGGTGCGGTGACGGTCCACGTAGCGCACAAACTCCTTCAGACCTTCCTTAGCGTGGAACACCTCTTCCTTCAGGTTACCCTCCTCATCAGGGCGCATATCCTTCAGCGTAATGGTGATACCGGCATTCAGATAAGCAAGCTCACGCATACGCTTGGCGATGATGTCGTACTTATACTCAGTAGTAGTGAAGATGCTGCCGTCAGGCCAGAACTGCTGGCGTGTACCCGTCATATCGGTATCGCCCACAATCTTCACGTCGTAAAGAGGCTTACCCTTCTCGTACTCCTGCTGGTAGATGTGTCCGTTGCGGAACACCTGCGACATCATGTGGGTAGAAAGTGCGTTCACACAGCTCACACCCACACCATGCAAACCACCAGACACCTTGTAGGAACCCTTGTCGAACTTACCACCAGCGTGCAGCACAGTCATAACGACCTCGAGGGCCGACTTGTGCATCTTCTCGTGTTCATCGACAGGAATACCACGTCCGTTGTCCTGTACGGTAATTGAACCGTCTTCATTGATGGTTACCTCGATGTGCGTGCAGTAGCCTGCCATGGCTTCGTCGATAGAGTTATCGACTGTTTCGTTAACGAGGTGGTGGAGACCCTTCTCACTGATGTCTCCGATATACATGGCTGGGCGCTTGCGCACAGCCTCCAGTCCCTCAAGTACCTGAATATTACTTGCGGAATAATTTTGCTCTTGATTCAGTTGTTCTTCTGTCATTGTTACTATTTTGCAATTTGGATGCAAAGATACACAAAATTCATGAGATAAACGAATGTTTATCTGCTAAAAAACTACAAAAAGCGTCAGTTCATAGCAACAAAAAAGCCACAAACTCGTAAGTTTGCGACTTTTTATGCTTTTCAGTCTTGTCAGATGCTTACAGCTGGCTGATGTGATTGCACAGACTTGACTTGATGTTGGCAGCCTTGTTCTTGTGGATGATGTTGTTCTTAGCCAACTTATCCAGCATCTTCTGTACGGTGGGGTACAGCTTTGTAGCCTCGTCCTTATCGGTCATAGCGCGGAGCTTACGAACAGCGTTGCGCATGGTCTTGGCGTAATAGTGGTTGTGTTCTGCCTTTTTCTTGTCCTGACGAATTCTCTTCAGGCTTGACTTGTGATTTGCCATTTTGTTTTTTGTTGTTTAATGTGTTAATAAAGCTTGTGGGTCTTGCGTCTCTAACGGACTGCCCTGGGCGGACTCCTTTCGAAGCCCTCTGACACCGTGTCCCCATTGCTGGTAGCACTTGGCTGTGCAGATGCCAGATTTAGTAGTCCCTAGGAGAGTCGAACTCCTCTTTAGAGAATGAAAATCTCTCGTCCTAACCGATAGACGTAAGTGCGTAAAAGCGGCTGCAAAGGTACTACTTTTTTCCTTAATAGACAAATTTTCTTAAAGAAAAATGCAATAATTGCGTATTTTTGTGTAATTTTGGGGCGATGTTAGTGAAAACAAAGGCCATAGTGCTCCATTCTTTCAAGTATGGAGAGTCCAGAATGATTGTGGATATGTTTACCGAAGAAGCAGGTAGACTGTCTTTTATCATCTCCATACCCAAGACCTCCAAAGGGCGCATCAAAAAGCAATATTTCCAGCCTATGACGCTCCTGGAGGTGGAGTGTGACGTGCGCCAGAACGTACAGCTACAGAAGCTGAAGGACGCCCATCTGCTGACAGCCTACACCTCCATACCTTTCTCGCCTGAGAAACTGGCGCTGTCGCTCTTCATCGCTGAGTTCCTCTACCACGCCCTACGTTCTGAACAGCAGGACAAACTGCTCTTCGCCTACGTCTGCGACTCCATGCAGTGGCTCGACACCGTGGAGGTTGGTTTCGCCAACTTCCATCTCACCTTCTTGATGCGCATGAGTCGCTTCCTGGGTTTCTATCCTAATCTCGACGACTACGTGGATGGTTGCGTGTTCGACTTGCGAACTGCTACTTTCTCACTACAAGTTCCTACCCATCGCGATTTCCTTGACAGCCATGACTCGCAACTCATTCACACGCTGATGCGCATGGATTTCCCCACAATGCACCTGTTCCAGTTGTCACACCACGATCGCAACCGCATCACGGAGGTGCTGCTCCACTACTATCGCCTACACATTCCCCAATTCCCAGAACTCAAGAGCCTCGGTGTCCTTCAGGAGTTGTGGGCAGAATGAAAACAGGACCTGCAAAGCGCAAGTCCCGTTTCTTTTTGTGTTACCACCAACCGCCTCCTGACGAGTAGTTGCTGAGCGTTACGTCCGAACCTCCACTGACGGTGCCCCCGATGTTGGCCATACCACCAAAGTATTCTGTGCCGTCAGCCACTGTGACACCCGACTTAACGGTTGGCGTTGACGAGGTATAGACAATGAGTTTCTGGCTGCCACCGCCAGGGCCGCCACCAGGACCACCATCGCCAGGCCATCCTCCAGGACCGCCACCACTGTTGCCAGACGATGCTGGGGTCTTGAAGGCCGCTACCAGCGTGCCGCCATTATACAACGCGTGCCAAGTGTTGGCTGTCCACGACGATGCCGACTTACACGTGCCACCACTGATGCTGGCACCATTCTCCAAATCACCCACGGCAATGATGGTACCACCCGTGATATAGAGTTTCTTGCCTTCCTCCGTATTCGCGTCGATAGACTTCTCTGGTGCTGTAGTACCGATAGCATAGACCAGTCCACCCTTTATATAGCAGTTGCCATTGGCGTCGATGCCATCGTTGCCAGACGACTTAGAGAAGACATATCCGCCACTGATGGTCAGGTCGCCAGAGCAATGCTGACGTGCGCACCGCTGACCACTGGCGTCAGGTATTGAGCCACATTGCCTGCAACAGTCACCTTCGCCGACGTGCCGCTATAGGCTACCGTCACTTGATTGTCTGCGACTTCGCTTTTGTCCACTACCATACTTGTAATATCGCTGATGGCGAACTCCTTGCCCATAATGGTCAGCGTCGTTCCATTGCTGTAGGTCATATCCCCCGTCTGTGCAGCAGGGAACTGGTACGTCACGTCACCCACCTGTACATTCAGCGTCTGAGCCCCAGCGACTATCGTCAACAACAGGGCTATTATCATCATGCCAACCTTCTTCATTTCACAGCCACTTTAAACGTTCCACTTCCACCCTTCATCACATAGATGCCACGTTGTAGCGACTGCTTGGCTGCGCTGACATTCTCATAACTGCCCAACGACACGCCATTCAGCGAATACACCTCCACAGCGCCGTCCTCTGTCGCACGCAGATCCTCAATGCCGCTAGTAGCATCGGGCGTCAAGGCAAAGAACATCCTGCTCAGGCTCGCCAGACTGAACGTCTTTCCACCAGCCATCAGGTTACCATCCACAATCTGGATAGTCAGCGACTCCACCTCTACAGGCATCCTGCCACCATCTGTCGTCTCAAAAATCAAGTACGGATACTCGTCAGCCTGTGCGCTGAGCGTACCCGCCAGTAGTGCTAATACCAATAGTTTCTTTCTCATTGTAGTTTATTATATGTAGAAATCTGCCACAAAGGTATTAACATAGAGGGACATTCCCAACTATTTTCAACGAACTCCCGCATTTCTTCAACGAACCAAACGTGGGGCTGTTGTCCGGCGTTACGCTTGCTTCAATTCTTATTAAATCTGACGAAGCGACTAATTATTTTTCTTTCCGATGTTCACATTCGTATTACCCGTAACTTCCGCATTGTTACCGCCACCATAGACATTGCCACGGATGTCCACGCCGAGGACTTCCTTCTTTTCGTAGTAGGTGACATGTTCCTCGGCAGTGCCTGAAGCTGCAGTATAGACATACGGGCTGGCATCAGTACCTGCTCCGCTGCGCGTGTATAAGCCAGTCAAAGCATCACCCACACTAACCTGCTTCACCACAAAGACCTCTTCTTGTGTAGCAATGTTGACCGTCGTGTTACCAATGACTTTTGCTGCGTTACCGCCACCGAAGATCTCGTTGATAGCGCCCATCTTTCCCTTGGCATGCGACGGGATGGCGTATTCGTTGGGCGTTTTCTCATTATCACCGACAACAGACTCATCATTATTATACCATTTGCCATAGACCTCGTTGATGTTCACTGTCGGATTACCCACCATCGTGGCACCGTCACCATAGCCACCGCCGAAGACCTTGCCGATGCTGGTGAACGACTTCACGTTGACCTGTGGGTCTTCGTAGATCTTCGTGCCCGATTCTTTCGGTGTACCGTCAGCATTATAGCCATTTACCGAGTAGCCAGCCTGGTTGCCACCGCCATACAGCTCACCAATCTTGATAGGCTTACAACCCACCTCCTCGACATTCACTGTGATAGAACCATTGATGGTACCGCTGAGATTGTTACCGCCAAACACACGGTCGAAGGTACCGTTGGTGATGTTCAGCGTCACATTGCCCTGGATGGCAGCAGCCTCGGCACCGCCATAGACAGCGTTCAGACCAGGTATACAAGCCATCAGCAGCTTGGCTTCGGCATCCATCGGTGCACTCTTACCACCGCCGTAGGCCTCGTCTACGCAGAAGTCACATTCTCCGCCCTCGTCCAGCAAGGTGACAGCCGTCTTGCGCACATTACCCTTGGTGTTAGAACCGCCAAAGACGCGGTGAATGGTACCACCAAAGACATTGAGGGACGCCTGGCCGGTGCCATAGGTGATGGCACTGTTTCCTGCGGTACGCTCCTCTTTCGTGTCATAAGCAGGGTCGTCCTTGGCAATCCAATTGTCTTCCCCGTCTTGCTCGTAAACGGTATAGTTCTTATAACCAACGTTAGCACCAGGGTTAGGTCTGCCGTCGGGCAACTTGTCAAAACCGTTACCGCCGCCGAAGAGCTCCAGGACCTCGTAGGTGCCATTGACGGTCACATTGGTGGCTGGCGTAGAAGCAGCGTTACCACCACCATAGACCTGACGGATACTTGTGCGTTCACAACCATCGATGATGACCTCGGTAGACTTCGTGGTGTTCTTGCCGCCTTCAGGCTCATAAGCAGCCAGGTTGCCACCGCCATAGACTGCTTCGACGTCAAACGTCTTAGTGCCCTTAGTGGGTTTGGTGCTGATGTTGTCCTTGTCAGGAGATTGTGTGGCATAGACGTGTACGGTGACGGTGCCCTTTGGCGAACCGTTCATATCGTTACAACCGAATACCTGGTTGACGATAGCACCCTTTGTTGAAGGAGTCTTATTAAGATGCACTTCCACATCACCTTGTGTGGTTCCTGCCGCACTGATACCTTCAATGTTATCTGTGCTGCCCTTACCACCTCCGAACACACTGCCGAAGTTGTAATACTGGGTAGCATCTCCCGGATTAACAATCTTCGTGCCTACAGTACCACCGTTGATATTCACCGTTGCGCTTTGAGCAACAATACCGATTTCGCCACCGCCATAGACACTACTCTTCACTGTACCACCTGTCATGTTCAGAACAGTCTGCTTACACTGACCAAGTTTTTGCCATGATGACAGCACCGTCTTACCATCCAGTGCATAGAGTCGGCCCATACCGCCTGTGAACACATTACCACCCTTGGCGTATTGCAGATGGTTCTGATAGTCGAAGGTGGTGTTAGGTATCGCTGCCTTCTGTTCAGCAGTAGGATTATAGATGTATTCTTTATCGTTACCAATGGTACCGCCGCTGATATTGATGGTGATATGTCCATGCTTGTCATCTCCAACGTCTGGAATCTGCTCGCCGTAATTGGCATCTGTTGTTTCTACAAGATATGTACCCACGGAAGCCAGACGTCCGCCGCCATAGATCGAACCAATTATGTTGCCACCTGAGATATTCATAGTTACATTTCCACCGACATTACCAGCCGTGAGGGTGTTGCCGGAGAAGCCGCGACCACCACCGAAGACGTTACCGTCCACATATGAGGTACCATAGGTTCCGATGACGGCACCCGGCTTGATATCCACCTTGATATCGCCAGTGACGTGACCATCCTCCGAACCACCGAAGACAGAACCGTAAATGATACCACCCGATATCTCTACCTCTACACTACCCGTATTGGTGTAGTTATAGAAGCGAGAGCGCTCGTCACCCTTACCTGCGCCAAAGAGATAGCAGGTCAATGGGTGCTTGACAATCTGTTCCAGAGTGCGCGGCACGCCAATCGTACCTCCAGTCATCTTCACCTTACTTGTACCCTTGACGTCGGTAATCTCGTTGCCGCCATAGACGTTTGTCAGGATATGACCGCCGGAGATACGTACTTCAGCATCACCTTCCACCAAACCTGCTGAAGGACACCAGTCGTAGCCTGTACCGTCTTTCTTCTCGTAGGGCATATAGCCGGAGCCGCCACCGAACACACAACCAATCCACGTCTTACCGTCTGACGGATTTGAAGTGCTGGCCGGAGCAAATTCCGGATGAGCAGCAAAATAGTCAGGATACTTCTCGCAATACGGGTCGTATGGCAGGTAAACCCAATTGGGGTTCTCGGTCGTGCCGATATTCCTTCCGTATGGGTAGTGCGAACATTCAGTCAAAGCATTTGCACTGGTGATAGTGGTTGTGAGAGGATTGACGAATTGGTTGTCAGCATAGCGTATGGGCCTGTTGCTACCATCAACCTTTCCCTCACCAATACCAATCTGGCCGCCTTCTATCTTGACCAATGTATTGCCAAGCACACGTCCGAACTCACCACCACCGATAATGGATTCCATGATGAGGGCTGTACCTTTGATGGTTACATCAGTGCTTCCTACGTATGACGTGAAGTGCGTATCAGGGTGTGTCGCCGGATCCTCTACAAGACCCTGACCTGCACCCCATACCCAACCTTCCGGTACGGGACCGCCTTCTGCTTTCGACCTATTCATACCCTGTGTTGCCACAGACAAAGGACCAATTTGACCGCCCTCGACGACCACCGTACACTTACCCGTGCCTTCTGCGCAGGAAACAGGCTTACCAATACAACCAGTATGAGCTGTGTGACCATAGATGTTGACATCTGCGGCAGCCGTGCTTCTGGTGAATGTACCTACCGAACCGGCATAGCCACCACCAAAGATACCGTTAAAGACATAGCCGCCACTCATCGTGACATTGGTATTGCCAAGCACGTCGGCAGCATTACCGCCACCAAAGACACTGCCTATGATATAGGCACTCTTTCCTTCTTCCGTAGCGATGTTCACATAGGTATCACCAGCGATATTGGCAGCATCACCGCCACCAAATATATTTCTGATAACACCCAGTTTATCAGGATTCGGCGCAGTCTTCGTAACATCAAGACCCAGTTCTGTCATCATTGCAGGAACAGCCGTAGCAGCATGATTACCCGGCTCCATATTGACGTTCACCGTCGGGTTGGCATACATCACAGCACCCTCACCAAAGCCGCCACCGAATACGTTGCCGATATAGGTGCAAGAGATGATGTTCAGTTCGGGCTGGTCGTAATTTGTAAAGTCGCTGATAGAAGCATATTCTGTTCCATCATACTTCACGGGCTTACGAGGATCTGTTGCCGACTCTCTCGGCTTCAGAATCTTCTTGCCGGTTACCGAATGAATTTCGTCACTCTCATAATAGCCGAATACAGAGTATGCCGCCTCATTACTACCCAGATAGAGGTCGTCAATCTTGATGGGCTGACAGCCTGTCTCCTCGACGTTCACCGTGATTTTTCCCTTGATGGCACCACCTAAGTTGTTACCACCAAAGACCTTGCCGAAGTGGCCGTTGGTGATGTTCAAGGTGATATTACCATTCACGTTGGCCTCGTCGGCACCCGCAAACAGCAGGTCAACCTTTTTGCTCGGCTGACAGCTCAAGTCCATATTCACATCGCCGTCGATGTCTGCATACTTACCGGCACCTACGATTTTCTCTACTTCCAAATCGCAACAGTACCCAGGATCTGTGGAGGCTTTAGGATTGGTTGTCTGGTTGATAGACCCCTTGATGGTACCTCTCGTGTTACTACCACCGTAGGCCTCGTGAATCAATCCGCCCTCCATCAGTGTGTTGGCATTACCCGTACCATAAGTCGTTGTGCCTTGGTCAAGCGTACCGACGTCGGCACCAGGATTTGGTACACCTGGCGCAATGTCGTCCTTACCATTACCGCCGCCAAACAGGTAGCCTATCTCATAAGCGCCCTTGATGACCACGTTTGTCTCTGGCACAGCGGCAGCATTACCACCTCCATAGACGGTCTCGATACTTGTTAAGGTACAGCCCTCAATAATGACCTGCGTCTTTGAACCTGAAGTGCCATCATGTGGCGTCACTGGATTATAGGCAGCTTGATTGCCGCCGCCATAGACTGCCGTGACATCATACGTTTTGGTATTCTTCTCCGGTTTGGTACTGATGTCGGCTTTGTTCAGAGATTGTGTAGCATATACATGCACCATCACATCGCCCTTAGGCGTTCCGTTGATGTTGTTACAACCGAATATCTGTCCGACGACACAGCCCTTTGCATCATCAGCGATGGGTGAACCTGTTGTACCTGATGTTGTTGTACCGTTCAGGTCAACCAGCACATCACCCCAGACATAGGCAGGTTTACCTTCTTCTCCCAGTCCACCGCCAAAAACCTCTTCACCGACACGTCCGCCAGTCAGACGAACGGTAGTGGTATGGAGTGTGGATTTATTTTCTGCGTCAGCCCAGCCGCCCGCATTTTCATTAGCAGTAGCATCCCAGTTGTCGGTCTGCGTATCAGCCAAGGCACCACCGCCATAGAGATCCTTCAGAATCAGACCACCCGTCATGTTGACGGCTACGCTCTCCTTGACAGTACCAGCCTCACCGCCACCAAAGACAGAGCCGGCGATAAGCTGCGCCGTCTTTCCGTCATTATCAGCTGTTGGTGTCGTTGTATAGTTGATATTCACCGCAGTCTCTCTGACATTTGCAAGACCTGAAGCAGCAGTGCTAACACCATACTCACCGCGGGCAGCACCAAATATATGACCATTTCCGTCACCATCATAGCCGATACGGCCACCAGAAATGTTAATGGTAGTCTTTCCGCTTGTGGCATCAGCACCACCGCCCACAGAACCCATAGCGCCAGCGCCATAGACATTGTGGACAACCTGTCCACCAGTGATATTTATGGTGGTAGTACCCTGTACGATACCAGCCAGCGGGTTATACTTGTCTTGTATTCCGTCACTGTTGGAGTCGTACTTATCCGTACCGCAGCCACCGCCATAGACGTTGCCACGATAAGCATAAGCAGCGCCTCCGTCAATGCCGGTGTCGGTAATACCGACAGTACCCTTCTTAATATCTATAACGGTATTCTGGAAGGTGTGACCATTCTCGCCACTACCATAGACAGAGCCCTTGACTGCAGGACTTGTTTCAGCACTGGCGTCACCAATCGTGACATGCGTGCTATAAACCCACGCCATGCGGTCGTTGGGGTCAACAGCAGGGGCGCCCTCTGGAACAGCTACATCACCTCGTGACGAACCGAACACCATGCCGTTCTCATGACCATTGCTACCGACGGTACCGCCAGTGATGGTAACAGTACAAGCACCCGTATTCGCTGTAGCTAGGTCCGTAGGCATACCTGATGCATCATAGGTGAAGTCACCCACAGAGCCATAAGCGCCGCCACCATAGACATTGTGCAGAATGGTAGGCGAACCACTGATACTGACAGTAGCATTACCCTTCACCAGTCCAGCAGTAGCATTTTTCTCTTTACCTTTACCGCCACCATAGACGTTGCCCCATGTGGCACCGCCTTTGCCAGGAGTACCAATCGTACCGCCAGTGACTTTAACTTCTGTATTGCCATCAACACCAGATTCCTCACCACCGCCGTAGACGCTACCGGCAACTTCCGTTGACCCCGATATAGTAAGAGATGTGTTACCTGTTACAGCACCAAGATTATCTAAGTTGACATCTGTTAGAATCTCGCTATCATCAAGAGCAATAGTGTTTTTTGTTAGAGTACCTTCTTTCCATGTAAAATTTGTAGTTCCATTTTTCTTACCCATTTCAAAGATACCAGAATTTTTATTGTATTTTGGTACTTCTGCAAAACCAGTGGCTCTTACTGGGATAGATGGAATGGAAGCAGAGAACCCTCCACCATAAACACTTCCCTTTACAATACAGTCGTTAAGCTCCGATGTGGCATTTCCTGAAACCACGCCAAGACTGCCACCACCATAGAAATTCTCGTTGACGGTACATTTATTTAATTTTGAAATAACATTATTAGTCTGAGCAAGAGAGAATGATGTATAATTCACATAGAAACGAGCTCCCACCAAACCAGAAGACCAAACAAAGAACTCATAGTCGAAATCTGTGGCTACACCAGGACCTTTATTTCCGTAGTCTGATTTATAGGTATTATCTTTCCCATCATAGTATTTACCACGATCATTATTATAATTACTTATCAAGTTATTAAAATTAGGACTAGTATTATCAAAAAACTTGAGCTTGAAGGAAGATGCACCACCATATCCTGCTCCAAAGTATTTTCCGAATGTGCATCCTACAGCATTGGTAGAAACTATTCCATCTTCAGCGATAGCTATATTTTTAGTACCAACAGATGATCCTGCTTTATTCCTACTATATTGGGTTGTAAAAGTTGTTCCCCCCTTCTGCATATCACCAAACTTCGGCCCACCACAATAAGTGCCGACATGACTGTTAATGATATCAACTGTTACGTTACCAGTAATTGGTTTTTCTGAGTTAATACCTCCGCCATAGAAATTATCTATATCCGCATCGTAAATCTGCCATTTTACGCTACCCTCTATCATCTGTTGTGCAGCTCCAGCCATTTCTTTGAAATATCCACCACTGATATATCCTTCTGCATCATCAGCCTGAATTTGGGCATCAGGTCTATAGACACCAGACAAATAAAAACCGTTAAAGCTACCACCCGTCACAGACACGGGAACATGGTTAGTGAAGTACCACCCGTCACTATGGGTACCATTGCCAAAATCCTTAAAACATGCATTACTACCTACATGAATATAACTTGTTCTATGATTATAAGAATCAGAAGAAATATTATATTGCTGTGTAGATGTGTACTGGTCTATCATACCACCTAAAAGAATCACAGGTGCAGCCTGCTTGTCACCATTATCTGCTTCGAATTGAGTTATAAATACAGAACATGTATTAGTAATTTCAAACCAGCCCAACGGTCTGAAAATACTTACGTTGAGCATTTGTGAGGCACCATTAGGCTTTTGAGCCTGGGCAGTACCAGGTATATTGAGGAAATCAAAGCGAATGGGCGAAACCCCTTGACGATTGTAATGGCTAAAGATAAAACTATAGTCTGGTTCATTATCTTTATCCAAGTCAACGGACATGATAGTATATGGAGTTTTGAATTGAATCTTATCTTGAGTTGTATTTGTGGGATCATCTTTAGATCCAAATAATGGTCCTGCCTGGTGAACATTACCTACCAATACAACAGCATAATCGTAAACAGTTTTGCCACTAGTAGGGATTTCCATGGATGCGCGTGCCTTTTCTATTGTTGTGAACACTTTTTGCTTATTTCCGTCACCATAGATATCTATGTCACTATCATTGGTGTTTTGCGTACCCAAGATTGTTACATTCTCACTTCCATAATCACTTTTATCACCGACATACTTATACACCACATCGTAATATTGGTCAGACACATACGCTGCGACTCCCCAATAGGGCTCAATAGTAATGCCTGTCACACCATAGGGTACATCGAAGTAGGCACCTTGTGAGAACACACGACCAGTAATATCAGAAATGTCTTTCTGAGTACATTTGCGGTCTGCAAAATTATAGCCGCCCCATGCATCTGCCTCAGTAAATGTTCCTGCAGTACCACCAGAAACGGAGGTTATCTTCCATCCGGTTACAACTTTGTTTTTAGTATAGTTACCTGTACCCACATCGTTGTAGTAAGGCAACTGCACCTTGTCGTAGTTGAAGTTGAATCGGTCGAAGTCCTTGTCGGTACGCTGCAAAGTAAGGCTACCAGTGGTGATGTTCGCACCTAAAGGAGCACCACTACCTTGATTAATGATTACCGACAACGTTTTACCGAGTTTCCCACCTTTGTTGCGATCTTCTTCTTTTGGCTTGTCATCCTCAAGGATCAATGAGGGTGCATTATCTACATCAAAGTTAATAATGGAAGGATATTTCCCTTGGGCTTTCAGTATGGGATAGGGCTTGGGGTTCACGATGGTTCTGTCGGCTGTTTCTAGAACCCATTTCGCCATCTCATCTGCATTATCAGCCGAACCGGTGGCATATATAGCAGCAAGCCTCTTGTTACTATTCAACAATTGACGATACAACTCACACTGAACCAGGAACCTTTCTTCCATGCCTAAGGCACAGTTATAGTTATTATCAGCTATCGTAGAAGACTTTAATTGACTATCTGCAAAATAATTATAAGTAGCTAATCCTCCAGAATTCTTGTTGTCAATATTAGTACCCCCATAAACAGGAGATACTGTAGTACCACCAGTGATATCACCGTAGAACATACAGTTCATCACCATAGTTGTTACACTAGTTTGATTGGAGGTTTCCGTATTATTTCCCACTATTCCTCCTACAACATTACCCCCTGTAATAGTAGCATAGCTATAGCAATTGATAACACGGGCTGTGCCACTAAGGGTACCGACAAGGCCACCTACATTGCCAGTGGCACCCACGCTGCTGCCATAGAAGCCTGTGATATTCCCTTTGTCATCACGCTCAACCGAGGTGGGCAGGATGCCGCAGTTATAAATACGAGTTGCCCCTTTTGCCTTAGAGGTAACAGCACCAGCATCGCCATCGCCATCACCTGATGAGATATTCACATCTTCAAAGATGATGTTGCGAATGATAGCACCATCTGTTGAAGTAAACAATGGTGCAGAAGAACCGATAATCTTATGCAATCCACCATCGAGCGTTCCTCTAAACTCGTCTAACTCGCCTAAGCTACTGGACAGACCGGAAACATCAGTAGTTAACTGGTATTGACCATCCATATCCGTAATCTCTGACAGAGATGTAATTTGAATAAAGCCCTCTGTCTTTTTATAGAAATTCACCGTCACATAAGCGCCATCATACCCAGCAGGAATGGTAAAGGAGAAGGAATTGCTACCATTGTCTGTGATGTCGAGCTTAGAGGCAATACCTGTAGCACGGCGGGGGGCTTTGAGAGGATCAACCATCTTTTCGGCAAGGATATGAGCGGCATCGATGCTATAGCCCGTGGATGGAGTGGCAGAGATGGTGACTGTCATCTCTGATATGCCGGTCACGCTCACAGTGCCTGCAGCATTGTTGGGCTGTATGTTGATGATAATATCACTCTCTGAGATAGCCCAGGCATGGCCTACGCTACCAATAAAAAGCGTAAAGAATAGAATGAAGTATCTTATCGTGTGTTTCATATCTTATTATCTTTTTATATATTCCTTTTGTCCCTGATGAATATAGATTCCAGCCTTGGTGGGCTTGACACTCAGACGTCGACCGTCTAAAGTGTACCATACGTATGTATCTTGTTTCTTAGTCGTTGAAGTCTCAAACTCCGTGATTCCTGTCGGCTCTTCGTCATCGATGATGAACTGCAAGGTGCCTCGTGCCTCCGAGCTACCACTGTTTCCGCTCGTTGACGTATTCGCGTAGTTGGGATTATAGAGATAGAATTTGCCCTCGCCCAAGGTTCCTGCCTTGGTGAGGACGAACTCACCCTTGTAGAACATGTAAATCTGGGCGGCTCCTACCGTCTCGCCTCCTGCTGATACCTTCAGCAGATTGCTTTTTTTTGTCTGAGCTGTCACTTCTGGGGTTGATGGGTCTTTCGGAGATGCTACAAATCCTGAGGCCTCAGCGTCTGACAATAGAAGTACGGGGACATCTTCGGGGATGTAGTCCAATTTGGTAATAACTGCAGTTCCGATAGACGGATTGACCTTACGGATGATGTAGGGTTTGATGCCCGATGGGCAAGACAGGTCTCGCTTTGCCTGGTATACGGCAGCGGCCTGTCCAGAGCCACCATCACCATCTGGGTCGTCAAATTTGGGATTTGCATAGATACCCCTGGCACCTCCTGTGTAGTTTCCCATACCTGTAATCGTAATGATCTTGTCACTGCCGTCTTCTACAGTTTCCTGCGTATAGTCCGTATCCTCTACAAGCGTTTTGC
Source organism: uncultured Prevotellaceae bacterium (assembly GCA_900316265.1). GTDB lineage: Bacteria > Bacteroidota > Bacteroidia > Bacteroidales > Bacteroidaceae > Prevotella. The sequence continues at coordinate 31,811 of ONCH01000006.1, forward strand.
TGCCATCCTTAACAGCACTCAGCGAACCTTCTTCTGTCATTTCCAGAGAGATACCATCTGCAGCCGTAGTACCGTCACCGAGACTCTTGGGGGAGATGGTAAATGTCTTTGAACCATTTACTTCATAGTCGCCATCTGCTTTATCTGACACGGTGACAGAAGCAGTTCCTGCGTTAGTGTTGTTGTTATAAGTCACCACATATTCATCAGCGCTGACATCAACGTCCCCGTCCTTTACGGTGATGGCAGGTTCCTTGGCAGAGCCATCGTAAACAAAATCATCCTCCGCAAGGATAATGGTTGGATTCGTAATCACCTTGGCGGGAATATCCATCTTTGTGACTATATCAGAATTGATGTATCCGCTTTTTACTGCACGGGCATGAATCCTAGTAGATGGCAGGGCATGAGGAATGACAACAGGTGATGCAGCATGTGCTGTCGTCTCTTCTATGGTAGGGGCAGTGTTGTTGGTGGTGTAGTAAATCACCGCACCTTCCACCGCTGTGATAGTAACCTCTCTGGTCTCTTCGTTGAATGAAATAGTTGGCGTAGCTAACTTCTCTACTGTAAGCGTCGCTATTTCTGAGTCTATTATGCCGTCCTTTTTGGATATGGCCTTGATAACTGCCCCTGCATTAAGCACAAAAGGCTCGCTATAAACAGTGAAATTGGCATCAGGATTGTTTCCATCGGTAGTATAATAGATCGTTTCGTCATCATCGGAAGTAATTGTAACTTTGGATGTTACATTATCAAACGTAATGACGGGCGTCTTACATTTAGCCTTTTCAAAAATGAATGGATTGTTGACATCATTAACATCACTATATGTACCAATTATACCCGTAGTGAGGGTAAAACCAGAAGGTCCGTCTTCCTTCTTTTTTACTCCGCCCTTATTTTCATAGTACGCTGCAAAAGAGTTGGTATTTCCGCCATTGACCACTAAGTATTTCCTAGGAGTATTATTTGTATCTTCATCTCCCATTTTGGGCATGATAACAAGGTTTGTGCTTTTCGGGGTTATGTCAAACAATTCGTAGTCACCAGGGGTCTCTGTCTTCTTAAGGTGTATTCGCATACGGTCAACACCAGCACCAGTAAGCTGACGGTTGTACGACAAATATCTGCTAACGTTTCCATGTTTAATGTTATGCTTAAAAGCGTAATAGTCGTGATTGTTTATCGTGTGTTTCTCAACAATCCATATATACTTAGTCTTATCTCCACTATCCATTATATGAGTAGTTAGGAAAGGCTGCCCATTGTCAGTGATATTAACATTGTCTATGGCATGAAAGAAAGCCCACCCCTCCGTAGGGCAAAGATAATAATCACCGCTGGGCGACTTACAGGTACTCGCACTTTTGATATAATACGTTCCCGAATAATCCGATGTCTGCCCCCACACGCTACCGCTTCCCAATGTGAGCATCAGGAGCAGGGCTATGGCGGAGCGGATTGTTGTTGACATCTGCTGGGCTAATCCTTCCGTGTGTTCGTATGTCGTGCTCATATCTTTAGTATTACTATTTCAGCGGGTGTTGTTATCTTACTGCCAGCTTTTTCTGGATGCGGCCACCGTCGGCACGGACCATGTAGACGCCACCGACACCGATGTTGGTATCGATGGTTTCGCCAGGTTGGATGGTGAAGGCAGCGATGGTGAGACCACTCATGTTGACGATGCGTACATCAGCTTCACGACGTAGCGACGAGGTGACGCTAATCATGTGCTTGCGGATGGTGAATACGAGGTCGCCCTCACCGAAGCTGTCGCCCGACGGGTCTTTATCATCACCGAAGGCGAACGACGAGTCGCTGCTGTCGAAGAGGATAGAGCGTGCATTCTGACGGGCACCGACACTTCCTGCCACGAAGTATGGGCGGAACGGTACGGTTGCGGCACCGCCAGTAGGTGTTACGTCGAAGCTGCTGCCAGTGACATTCATCAGGTAGCCGTCGACCTTCTTACTCATGTAGTTAGGCACGAAGGTATAGCCATCGACAGCTGTTGCCGACATCTCGCCGTCGCTGACAGCAATGGCGATGCCAGACTCAGAGACGAAGCTGATGGTCTGCTTAGCGAGCTGTGCAGGAGCAGGAGATGCTGTATTCTTGGCTGTCCACTCACCACTGAGGTCGAACTCATAGTAGGTCTTGCCAGGGAAGCCGACGATATACGGCTGGGCTTTAGCCAGCAGCGGATACTCTGTCAGTGTGCGGCTTGTCTGGTAATATGTCTGGTAGGTGTCAGTATTGGCATCCTGATGGTTGTGGCCTGCTGTAGCATTATAGTAATAATCCCAGAGGAAGGTGTTGCCAACAGTCTTGGTGGTACCTGTGGCATCAGGGAAGTTGAAGACGGCGGTGAGGACGCCAGCGGGAGAACCGCTGGGCGGTGTACCGATGCCCTTGTATTCGCGCAGCCAGTATTCGTGGCCTATCTTCGTGCCGTTCGCATCGATTGACTGGCTCTTGCTGTAGAAGTGAGTAATCTCACCCTTGTCCTGTGTAGAAACCAGTTCTGCGGTGAACGGCAGGCTGACAGTCTCCCAACCCTTGGTGAGGTCGACGAAGAGGTCAGGTGTGCGCTGATACCACATACGTTTGCCACTGTCGAAGGTGTAGCTGATAGGACAGTTGAAGTCCTTCTTGTCTACCAGCAGGTGGTCGCTGGTGGCTTTGAGGTCGTCCTTTACCAGGTGACCGAAGACCGTCCATGTCGGTGCTGCAGCGACGCAGCGATAGGCGCTGGTATCATCATAGTCGTCGTATGCCGGCTCAGTGAAGTAAGCCGTCAGCACGTCATAGGTCTTCTTGTTATCAACCTCAGCAGGCGCGTAGACCAATATATTCGGTGTCTCGTCACGGTTGGTGATGCTCTGCAGGCCGTCATCGTCGAGCAGTGGTGGGTAGAACTTGTCTACCCCAGCGGGTGAACCGCTGGGCACCCGGCCGATGGTCCATTCGGTGTCGTTATGGCCGGCAAAGTCGATGGCCGTCATGTTAGGATATGCCGCACGGAGGTTCTTATCGAACTGGTTGACCGGTTTCGAGTATGCCACGAGGTTGACAGCTGGGTTGAAGTGAGCCACATCCATCGTGCTCGACTGGTAGTAAGCCGGTGCACGATATACACGGTTGCTCTCGTCCGTTGTCGATAGGCGACCACTGTTCTTGACGATGTGCGACGGCACCTCCTGATGTAGGCGCTGGTCGTTCCATCCGTAGGTCAGCATCTGTCCGAAGTAGATGTAGTCGTCTGGCCAGATGGGATAGAAGTATGTCTTGTCGTTCGTGTCTGTCCACATGCGCTGGTCGTTGTTCTCAGGTATGGTACCATCGGCATAGCGGTAGTCACCGTCGGCAAAGCGGTCTTCCACATAGCCGCCATTCAGATATACACCATCTACACCCGATGAGCAGTACTCAGCATTGCTGCCGTAGTGCTGTGTCAGAGGATCAGAGCGGGTGCCATCCTCCTTGATGGTGTAGTACTTGTAAACGGGTGAACCGCTGGGCGTGATGTGGTCGTTGTAGCGCTTGAAGAGGTAGAAGCCGTTCAGGTCGTAAGCCACTGTACCGTTGTAGAAGTCATCCAAAGGCATCGGGCGAGCCAAGCCGTGACCGACATCCGTCTTACTGTAGCCCAACGTATTCGGATAGTAGCAGTTGACGCGCTTGATGCCACTGGCGGTAGGAGTGCCGAAGACAGCATGTAAACCTGCGGGGAAACCGCTGGTCGCAGTGGTGTTAATCCAGCAGTTCTCTACATAACCATCGCCTGTATCTGCAACACCTGCCGAGGTGAACGAGCCCGTCACACCGAGGTTATAGACATTACCACAGAGGTGACCGAACAGTGAGTGGTCGAGGCCGTCGATGTGGTAACCGTCGCCGTGGAAGTTACCGGAGAAGCAGTGGCCGGCGGTGCCGATGGGCGTCCATTCACCAGTATGGTTGACGTTGGTATGCAGGAAGAATTCCAGGTTCTGGCAGTCTGCGACGTGCGAATCCAGAACAGCGGGTGAACCGCTGCTCACGGTGAGGTCGTAGAACTGCTTCAGCTGTGTGGCACCATTGACGCCATCGGTGATATATATCTTGCTGTCGCGTTTCACATCCTTGCGGTCCACGTAGTAGTGGTGCTCGGTATCTGCCAACACCTTCGTCAGGTCGTGGTAGTTAGCGACGCTTACAGGCACGGTGTTAGAGTATGTCTCGCCGAGATAAGTCTTGGCATAGTAAGCCAGATAGTAGCCGTCCTGATACCAGTAGAGCGGATCAGCGGTCGGCGTATATTCCTTACCATTGATATGGCTCTCAGCGTCGGACATCTTCTCGAACAGCTTCCATCCACCGCCCGTTACCTCGTAGGCACCAGGAGTGACGTGCGGTTCACGAACACCGACGAACGTACCCGGCAGTACCACCTGTGGAGCCTTGATGTCCTCAACGGTAGGAATACCACTCTTGAACTGCACGTGGATGTTCACCACGTGACGCTCGCTGACAGGTGTGACGTGTGTACCAGAAGCGTCGCTCTCTTCGTAGTTATACTCGTAAACGACGGTGATAATCTTATCCTTCGAGAGGTCGAAGATGTCAGAGAAGCGGCTGACGTACAGCGTACTGGTCTCCGTAGGAGCAATACCGTGGATAGAGAAGTTCGTCTGGTAGTTGGGCAAACTGTTGAAGTTAGCCTCTGTGATAACGAGGCCTACAGGAACAGTCTTCCCGTCAATATAGGTTCCTGATACACCACCATCGACGTCAATACCTGTTACAGTGACACCTTCCGTGTTCTCACCAACCTTATAGTTCTCGCGGCAGTAGTAATATTTGCCCGCACCGGTAAAGGTCAGTGTGGTGACATTTGCCTTATCAGAGTCACCCAAGCTGCTATACGTGTTCGCTGAGATGACGGTGCCCACAGCGTATGGGGTGTTGCCCACCTGGAATGGCGTTTTGACAACATACACGTTACCTGCTTCCTTCACTTCAACAGTTGTGTAATGACGCTTCTCGTTAGGCAGTTTCTCGAACTGAGCACGTGAGTATTCCTTACCGTTCTCCAGCGTTACACCATTGTGAGTGGTGGTTGCGGTGCCGTTATAGGTTGCGGTGTAGTCAACAGGTTTCTCCAGTGAGTAGCCGGCACTATTAGCTTCGGCAGCATCCTTGGTACCTGCGGCAGCGTCATACTCGTATTTCTGTCCTTCAGGATGGATGACGCTGGTGCCTGCTTCATTCCATCCGTAACGTGGATCGATGAGCACGTCGAAGGCATCATAGTTGAATTCAAACTTCTCGCGGTCTTCCTTCTTCATGGAGCACCATACCTCCAGTCCACGATAGTTCTTGTCTTCCTCGTAGTAGTTACCACCATAGAGACCGTCGTGAGTACAGTAGTAGGCAGGAACGATATCCGCCTCGATGATAGTAGCCAGCGAAGGATAAGCAGTCTTGTATGCATCTTTCTCTTCCTTCGTCATGCGGTTGCCGACATAGATGAACTCTGTCTTGCTGAGCTGGATGGTGCTGGTACAGATATAGGCAGGAGCCACATGGCCGGTCATTCCATCAGCTTGCGTAGCAGATACCGAGCTGCCTACATTCAGGTGAACGTCACCACTGGTATATTCGTTTGTGACAATATAAGCCGCCTCGAATGAAGCCTGTAGACCAGGGATGGCAGTAGAATGATTCGTTGCCATCTCCTGATACGTGTCGTATATATCTTTCGCGATGAGGTTGCTTACCTTATAGTCACGCTGTCCGAGGACGCTGGCTGTCTCGCTGTCTTTCAGACGATAGGTAGGTCCGTCTTCGTAGCCTGTACCGCCCGTCTGATTCTTGGCTGCTGTAGCACTCTCAAACTGGGTATACCAGGTATTCCAGTCCGTCGGGTTGTTCACCTTGTAGGTCAGCATGTAACCCGTGTTGTGACCCATGTTGTTAGAAGAGCGGTAGACAAAGTCGAAGTCTACCATCTGCTGCTTCTCCACATGGTAAACTTGTGGGTGAGCTTCCTTCAATGTCTTGTATTCATCAGGCAGCATCACCGTACCGGCAGGAATGACGCTTGCGTCCTCGCTGCTGTACTTGCAGTCAGCAGTGGTGACGTAGGTCTGGTCTACAAACAGTGCTTTCTCTGAGTTGGTCAGCAAGTACCAGTCCCAATAGCTGATGGGGTCGTTCAAGTGGTACTCCACGTCGTTGATGATGATCTTCTTGTCACCCTCCAGCTTTACACCAGGAGCAGACCAGTAGGCATATTTGTTTGGCATCACGTTGAGCAGCTTCATCGTACCGTGCGAGGCAGCCGTGATGGTCAACGGGATGTCTACAGTCTCACTATAGGCATTCGGTGCTCCGGTATAGGCAGAGATAAACTGGTCATAGACATAGACCGTACCCTTGATGAACCAATAGTGGGCAGGTACGGCATCACCACCGCTGTACTTGCCGCTGACGTTGTAGCAGTCGTCGATAATGGTCTGCGTACTGTGCACGAAGTTACCTGATGTCTCCCATTCCACGTCGGCACCCTCATATGTAAAGTCGCGTCGTGTGACAGCATTGGCATTCAATGCCGTCAAAGTGTTATGTTTGTGCTGAGCATATTCACCAGTCTTGTGTACGTTCTTAGCATATACGAAGCCGCCACCCATACCTGGCTGCACATTGATGAGGTCCAGCTCTACGACACCGGTGATGTAACCCCAGTCTTTATCATACAGTTCATTGCCCGTACTCTTCTCTGTGGTCAACTCCAGATACACACCAGATGCCAGCGCCACCTTATTCTTACTGGTACCGTTGTTGCGCTTGCGGTCATTGACAAAGCCCGCCTTCCAGTCGTAGTAGGTCGCTGTGCCATAAGGCTTGGAAGTACCGCCATCGTATGCCTTTGAGTCGGTCTTGAAGTCAGGATTTGAGGCGTTGTCAGTAACACGGATATCATTACGAGTAGCATTATCCGGCATGAAGAACACGTCACTGGTCAGCGCACCAAGATAGTTCACAATGCTGTAGATACCAAAGTAGTTGCCGTGAACCGCTTTATTTGCATCAGATGCGTCATCTGTTCTCACAGACTGCTTCTGGTTGAGTGACACCTCACGTACACGGTTGATGGTGTAGTTGGTGTGGTCCACAATCTCAGGCACACGGTCCTGTGCTCCCTGCATCACCATACGGCTACCGAAGACGCCGCAGAAGTCAGCACGCTGGATGGTGTTCATCAGTCGGCCGGCATAGACAGGGACGACACCGTTTTGCTCCCAATAAGTAGGATTCGGATATTTCTCACCTGTTGTTGGGTTCGTAAGAAGAATATCGACACTACCGACCTTGATACCTTCAAACAGCGTCAGCAGGTCATCGATGGTAAGTGTAGAAGCCTTAGTGTGCTCACCACCTGCCGGATAGTAGGTTGTTCCGTCTTTATCCGTACACTCCTTGATACACTTATACTTCAGCTGATAGTAATCGGCCTCACGAGGAGGAAGCTGTTCGTATTGTTGATAGGTGATTTCTGGAGACAGGCTATAATAGTCCGTACCGTAGTTGGTGATGTTCAGTCCACGATAGCCGTCTACGAAGGTCAGGTTACCATCACCGTACAGACCTCCCGTACGTCCTGTACCCAGGGTAATCAGGTCACGGTGATAGACATCATGGATAGACGCTGTAGCATTGCCGAATACCGTCGTGGTGTTGGCATACACGGTAGAAGAACCTGACGAGGTGTTACCACCGGCGAATACGGCGTTGAAGATGGTGATACCGGTAAGATCCAAATTGTTCCAAGTAGCGTCTTGTTTATTGCCCAGTGTGTGCAAGTCTGCAGTGGTCACATAGTCACCAGCTGCATAGGCATGACCGTTGACGGTTACAGCTGCCGTTGCCTTACAGTAAGGTTCAATCAACACCTTGCAGTCCTCCGTCAGCACATACTCGTCTCCATCCTTGACCCAGTTGGGATCTTCGTCAGGTGGCAAGGAACCAGGAGTGTAGGACTCATGTCCTTTCTTATAAGCATAATAATAACCCTCATATTGAGTTAAGTATCGTTCACCGTCCTTGATGCCGACATAGAGATTGCCTTCATTGTCTTCGTAGGCGCTATACACATAACCAATATCACCACCACCGAAGATGTTACCGTTATCGCGTGCCAGTTCCTTCGCCGTACCCACCGTACCGCCATGCACATGCACCTCGGTCTGTCCGAAGACATAACCGTCAGAGTAGAGCGTACCACCCTCACCCAAGTTGTTATAGCCGCGGCCACCACCGAAGACGTTGCGGTGTACGTTGCCCTCGAAGAGTTCAACACTCGTCCTGCCGGCTTTATAGATGCCCTGCAGGGTACGGACGCTGTTATCTATTCCTGAGACATTGATGATGCCGCGACCTACAGCCGCAATCTCACCACCGCCGAAGAGGGCGTTACGTACGTGGCCGCCATACATCTTGACATTGGCGACATCCACACTACTGTTGTCGATATATCCGCCACCGAAGATGTTGCCACTATCGTACAGACGGTTGGTGCCGTCGCCCGACCATGTCTCGTCGTGCAGCTTCTCCTGATAGTAGTCGTCACCCACCTTAATGTAGTCGAGGTCGGTATCCGTTGTCGGTACGCTGTTGAAGTGACGATAGCCGATAAAGCCCTTGTTGAGCGTGATGTTGGTTGTACCGAACACGGCACCACCCTCACCACCACCGTAGGCATTACGTTCGATAGCGGGAATACCATCGATGAAACTAGTACCGTCAAGCTTACCGATAGTAACGTGTGTCTCACCCAGGATGTCGCCCGTTGTAGGAGCACTGATGGCGCCAGCGTGATAGCCTACGCTGCCTCGCCATCCGCCGCCATAGACGTTACGTGCCGTACCACCTTCGATATAGGCATTGGCAGAAGCGATGAAATCGTTATTGAAATCATCCGTAGCAATGTTGTATTTGTTGTTCACCGAACCTACGGTACCGGCGGCATAGAGGTCCTTCGTTACCTTACCACCCAGCAGGGCGATGTAGGTTGTTCCGTGAACGTCGCCGGTGTTCGGAGTGTTCGCGTCACCTAATCCGCCACCATAGGCGTAGGCACCGCTGAGGCTACCATTATACATATAGCCGCTGACGTCAGCACCCTCGTTGATAAGCACGTTGGTGTTGTATTTCTTGCCGTTTCTGGCTGTTGCCAAGGCATTGTTCAGACCTGTATCGGTATAGCCTGTGCCAATGGAGAGGTCTATCGCCTTTGGCTCCTGTGGCTCAGGAGTCGTTGCCTTGTCAGCGGCCGACAAAGCCGCCCATGCTGCATGTTCTGTCGTGTATGCTGCATCTGCAGCAGCATCTGCTTCTGCTGCCCATGCATCCACAGACTTCTTGTTCATCACGCGTCCTAACTGCGAACCACCATACACCTCATAGACACGAGCGGTGTTGTTCAGGTTCACCTCGGTATACTGTGCCCAGGTGTCCTTACCATAGCCGGCACCGTAGACGGTAGCATAGTAGGTGTTAGCCTTGTCGTAATAGACTGGTGCATTGATGTTGACGTGACTATACAACGTACGGCGGCAGTTGTTGTTACCACCGTAGATACCCGTACGGTAGCCACCGACGAGGGCATCGCTACTGTTCCAGTTGACATTCGACTCATAGACGTCGCAGGGATATTCCTGATACAGACCGTAGGCACCACCGAAGATAGCCTCAGCGCGGAAGGTAGAGCCCGCAGGAACGTTGATGACCGTACGACGGGTGACACCCTCCTGATAGCTACCGCCATAGACCGCCTTGAAGTGTCCGCTGAGCAGGTCGATGATGGCTGATGCCTTGTGTGCTGTGGCAGCAGCGTCAGCAGTGGCTTTCGCCACGCCCATACCTACGCCGCCGCTCTCACCGGCACCGAATATCTCAGTACCCTGATAGGTGGTCATGGTCTGCGGCACGTCGATGAGGATGTAGCTGCTGTTCTGCATCAAGTCCTCTTCCTCTTCACCGAGGTAGCCCTGTCCTGCACCATATATCTGCTTGACGGTATTCAGCTGGTTGTTGGTGTCGACGGGACGGAAGTTGATGAAGGCATTCTCCAGGAAAGGCTTATGGTAGCCTGTCTTGGCATGGCCGTCGGCATCGAAGTATGCACGGAAGTGCTCATCCTTGTAGTCATACACACCGTAGGCACCACCGAAGATCTTCTCTACGCGCCCCTGTACATATTCTATATAGGCAGTGGCGTCGAGCATAGCAGTATTCGACACCTTGCTGCGAACGGCATCGTTGCGCAGACGACTGTTGAAGTTGGCCTTATTCAAGATTTGGCCACCGAGGTCGTTACCGCCATAGACGAAGTCACGAACGTAGGGGAAGCCGTTGACTCCGATATACGTCTCCGTATGTCCGAGGACGTCGGCATTACATGCTCCAGCGAAGGAGTCGAAGATACGTCCGTTGCCTAAGTTGATGATACAGTTACCAGCTGTAGTACCAAGGAAACCGCCACCATACATAAACTCACACTCAGCAATGTCCTCAGTCATATTGTCATGCCTGGAGACACCGGCAACGGGACCGTTCAAGTTGATATAGGTGCTGTATTTCTCGTCGTAGGCGTATTCTATCTTTCCTGTTGTTTCATTATACGTTCCCTTACCGATGCCGCCTTCCTCGCTGCCTCCGAATATCTGGAACATATAGCCGCGATTGAGGTTGATGGTTGTAGAACCCCATATCTCGGTATCCTCACCCTTACCGCCACCAAAGACGTTGAGCGCCTTACCTAACACGTCCATACCCTGCTCGGAAAGGATGACGCCGCTGTTGCGCTTGGTGATGTGGTATTGGTCGTTGCCATAGAGCTTGTCCTCACCCGACTCGTCCTCTTCCACCTCGTCGAAGAGTATTTCGCGGTCAACGATAGAACTGTTGATATTGATGACGACGTTACCGTTGACGATACCGCTGGCGTAGCAGCCACCATAGATGTTACCACCTTCGAAACGGCGATCCAGGTCAGCATCAGTAGTGGTGACAGGACTTTCAGGCGTGGCACCAGACGTTACAGGGTCAACGGGAGTACCTGATGCGTCGATGGTGTTCCATATCAATGCAGTGTGAGTATCATTCCAACGCTTTGGCTGTATCTTAAGACCGGCGAAGTTAAGCACAAGCTTGTCGCCAATAGCTCCTGCAGGTGCGGGGTCAGGATTGCCCAGCAGACCTCCCTCATAGAGAGCATTAAAACCTTCTTTAGGAGTTGCGAAGGCATTGTTACAGCCGCCCACTACCCTGTTATACACAATCACCTTATCCGTGAAGTTGATAGTCGTCTTACCCTCGGTAATCATACTACCTACGTTACCACCGCAGACGAGAGAACCGAACATGGTGGAATATGGTATGTAGTCGGCCCTGTCGCCGTTTGCTGTACTCTCAAAAAGCACAGTTGACTTCACCTTCATGGCACAGCCTTCCATATATTTGGCAAAGACGTCCTTGTCTTCCAAATTCATAGAGCTGAATCGGGTACCGTCAGAAGCAATATCGGTGCGTGTAAATGTGCGCAGCACACCTTCGTTATGACCACCGACAGGCTCATTGTATCTAATCATGTTCGCACCGTTGTTGCCGAGGTACACATTGTCGATGATAGCGTATGAACCAATCTTGATGTGCGTCTGGTCGCCAGCACTTGAGCCGGCAACATTCTCTCGCAGGGAGGCACTGTTACCACCTACATAGAGACCGCCATCCACGATGGTAGGATGAGCAGCATCCGTACCTCTGACGAGGATAGATACCCTCTCTGCGTTAGGACGGATGAGGTTGAGGGCTTCTGCTGATTGCAAGCCCGTAAATGTATCGCTTTCTAATCCTAATATCTCCTTAGGATTATAGTAGAAATCGCTCCAAGCCGGGTCGTCCTTCAGGGCGGGGTTGTCGGTGTAAGCATACGAGCCATTACCACCACCATAAACATCGCCGTAGATATGGGTCATGATACCAACGGTATTGCCGGCATAGACATTACCTGAGATGTCGTTACCGCCATATACGTTGTTGACGTGACCCGCCAGCACTCTGACACGAGCCGCGTAGCCGGCAGGAATGTTGTACGGGTTGTCCGCAGGGTCCAATGCCACTTCGTTGTATGGCACAGGTGTCGCATCGTTGTTGTTGTACAAAGGTTTCACGTCAGCCTTACGACAACCGCCATAGACGTTGTCGACCTCCATTCCTGCACCTTCAATCTGCATGAGCAGACCCTCAGGACTGGTCATACGGCCCTCATTACCACCGCCATACAGCATTCGCACCTTACCTTGTTGCAGGTTCCATCGAGGACGAATGGCCATATCTGCTTTGTTGTTACCACCAAAGAGACGACCTATCTGGTAGGCTTTACTGCTGGGATATGAGAAGGTGGTGTTGATACCCATCTTATCCTCGAAGCGGTTGTTGGTCAGCAACTCACCAGTATTATCAGCATTAGGATTGGTAGCATCTTTGATACTGTTCACCACTTCACTGGGGTTATCCAAACTGATAACAGTTCTCTCTGTTATAGTAGCATTGTTACCACCACCATAGGCATAGACAATGGAACCGCCATGAATATCAACGAAGGTCTTGCCAAGATCAGGGACTATGAGTGGGGTAGTACTAGTAGCTACCTCTATATTGTTCTCTTTGGCATAATAGACAGTATTTAAGCCTTCGGTCCTTGAACCATATTCATACTCACCATCGCCTCCGCCAAACAACTGACCGATATAAATCTTCTGGGCATCGTCGGCCTCCGTTCCATCTGTATTTGTTTTTGTAGAAATGAGCACTAAGGCATTCCAGGTCGTGTCCACTTTGTTGGTTGCAGCATGAGGTTTTATGATATCAGGCAATTCTTCTGTCGACTTGCCAATGGTTCCTGCGATATCGTTGCCACCATAGAGACGGTTAATGACAATATAGTTAGAAGCATGGGCACCGTCAATATTCATGAAGGCTCTGCCTTTGACATCAGCCATACGCGCACCACCAAAGACTCTATTGAGGTCGCCAGCATGCACAGTAACAGTGGTATTACCGCCAGTTTTCCCGGCATTACCACCACCATAGACGTTGCCGCCAATAGTAATCTGGGCCTGCATCAACGATGCAGACAAGCACAGCAGCAATATGGCGGTTAACTTCTTCATTCTATCGTAAACAAGTTATCTAAGTCCTTATCCGACATGACATACAGATAGGTCGGATCTACTTTCATATTCAACTGTACCCGTTGTCCTCTGGAAGCCTCTAAGTTCGGTATCTTATTGGTCGCCGTGCAGTTGGCACGTATCAGGTTGCCCTTGCTGTCGTACACGTCGTAGGTGCTAAACAGCGTCAGGTCGCTAGACAGGGTTGGTACGAAACAAGCGCTGACAGCAATGGGCGTTGTACTACTAAGTGCTTGCCCTTCAGCATCGTTGAATATCTCTGCTGCACAGTTGTCGCCAGTCGTCAACGTGTAGGTAACACTGGTGATGGGACTTGTTCCCTCCGTATTATGTAACGTCACAGCAGCGTTAACACTGGCTTTATTGACGCTCAGCGTCATGGTCTTCAACTTGATTGTACGCAACTGGGCATACTCCTCACTTACTTTCAGACTAAACTTCACCGAAGCATAGAGGTGGTCCATCAGCAGGTACATATAGAAGTTATCATTAGCATTCTCCATACGCCAACCGAACTGGCCTTCCTTCAGACCTGTGTCCGTTTCCTTGACGCCCGTGATGATACAGATGTCGTCAGCAGTTACAGGTTTGATGCCGTTGATGGTCAGGGTGGCACCGTCAGAGGTGACACTTGAAAGACTGCTAGACATGCCTGTTATTTTCGGCATGTAGCCATAGACAGTATAAGTCTTGTTGGCATCCACATCGAAGTGAGCATACCATTTGGTGGCGTATCTGATATAGTTTTCTGTATAGGGTGCAGTAGTGGACTCCAGCATATAGATGCCTATATCCGTCACCTTATCTGGCGTATAGGCTGTAAAGCCTGAGGGAGCACGACGGGGTGCTTCCTTCTCCGTAAAATAGGGAGCGTAAGTCATCAGCTGTATCTGCTTGCCTACGGGTTCTTCTCCCGTAGTAACCGTCTGTGCTCCGAACTCATCCGAGGAACAGGCGTTTAGCAGCATGGTCATCGCCATGAGCAATATGCAGATAACTTCCTTCTTCACTCTCATTTCTTACTACCAATTATAAACATTATGACTAATTTCTTTGGTGGACCAATCTTTGACATAGACGGTTTGTACCTGCAACTTGCCGCTGCCGGCATAGTAGGCATAGACTATCCAGGTGTGGTTGCGCAGAAAATCGCCAGCCTGCTGCATGGCGAAGTCAACAGTTTGTTCAGATCCACCATTTATGGTGTATGTGATAGTGCCTGCCAATTGTTTGTCGCTCTCACGCAGGTAGATAGGACCATTTACAGTTAGGTTAGCTCCATTAATCAGGTTCTCGTATTCCTGGGCATCCTGATTGAAGTAAATATAGTCCGTAGGGTTTGCCGTCTCAGCGATGTCGTCGATATCTGTCAACAGCAACTCTCCAGCATTCGCATTGTAGGTCATGGACTGAGGTGTAGTGAATAGGTATTCCTCATCGGGAATCATACCTGCATTCATCGTGATGCTGGTGATGCTCACCTTAGGCTGGCCCGTGGTTTTGGCAAAGACAAAGCGCAGTTTCGACACAGCACGAGTCAATGGGACGGTAGATACCGCATTCAGGTCTCCCACACGCAGGGCAGGGGCATCACCCACCACAGGCTGCGTGGTCAGTTTGCCTGCCATAGGCAGTCCGTCCGTAGGAACCTCTGTAGTCAGAGGGGACAGTCCGAACTTGCTCTTTACAATTTTAGCTTCTGTCATCAGCTCGTCACGTTCAGTATCCTTATCCGTCTCTACGCCGCAGTTAGCATTCGTCACATTAGCCATCACATAAACATCTACATCGGGCTTATTTTTAGCAAAGTCATCGCTGACAGGCAACTGATAGGTAGCCCCCTCGCCCATGTTCAGTGTTGTCACATCCTCCGTATCCAGATAGCCTACGAGCGCCTTGTTCTCCGACTCATAAACCCATATCTGCAAGCTATGAATCGTGGACTCGTCACCAACGGTCTCTACGTTGCCCGTCTCAGCACGTCGTAGTGGCGCGTGACGGTTGGGGACTGCCGGCCGTTCAGGAGAATAGACATATATCGTCAGCGTAGGCTGCTTCGCTACGCCATCCCCTCCATCCTCACTGGATGAACAGGCTGTGAGCAGCACCATCAAGAGGCTGCCCAGAAACCATTGGAGGGTATGTATATGTCTGTCTTTGAACATGTTGCTCGTTTTACAATTCTACATTAGTGGTCGTTGACTGAATCCATTTGGTCACCACCTGTACGCCTACTTCCAAGCGGGGTGCCAGCAGGTCGGGCATGCAGGTGTAGGCATTGGCCAGCGATGACACAACCATCGACATCGTAGTGGTGTAGTCTTGTGTAAAGACCCTGTTAGCGTATGCTCCTGTGCCTTTTCCTGCAGGGTCTATCATACCGATGAGGTAGAACCTCGTACCCGGATAGACGATACCGTCCTTGCCGGTAAACGGATAGGCCGTATCGTTTTGGAACTCCAGTAGAATGGGCACCTTCTCGTTGTCGTAAGACTGCAGCACCAGCGTGTTGATGGATTTTCCAGCTGTCTCCGTGGTGATGTTTGTCTCATATATAAAGCGTCCGTCGACATCTGTCTGCTCACCCTGTGGCTTCATGTTATAACCCACAGTATGCTGTCCGCCAATAATGACACCCGTCAGGGGCAGTGTTGACATGCTGGCATTTGTCACGGCGTTGTTCTTTGCATCCTTGATATTTGCGATCATACCTGTCAGCGTCAGTCGCAGGTTAGCGACACCGAACTGCAAGGGGTTGACCACGGCGACTATTGACCGTCTGCGAATTGTTATAATGCTCATCCAAGAAGTTGCTCCATGCCGTACTTGTTGAAGCGTTCTGGTAGATGCTTTTAGGCACTTCTGTCATAGAGGTACGGATAGGGCTGTCGGTAAAGAACACCAACGCGGCCGGATAGGTATAGCGGGTGATGCCGTTGATATTGTCAAAGGCTGTCCTGTTGGTGCGTACGGAGAATTCTTCTTTACCTTTTTCCTCATTCTTCGACCAGCGGATGGCGGCTGCTCCGTCGGGCAGACCGATAGAGCGTGGATAGGTGTTGCTGGCAATGCTGGTGTTATTGTCGATATTTGCCTTGATAGCCATGCTGACCGCATCGCTTCTGCTTTCCAGCTGTGCTCTCAGGGCTGCCACGAATGCCTTGATGTGTGCTGCGGAACCACTCATCAGTCCGCCACCTTCGGCGGTGACATGGATGAAATCCGTATAGTAGCTCTTCAGCGTGACATCCTCTGTGGTGCTCCACCCTGTGCTGTTGGCAATGCTGGTCATATAGTCTGCCAATGCCTGAGCATCGGTATGTACCTCTGTCGTATGACGGATGGATGACAGGCTGAAGCGTATGTCCTCCAGTTTTGTGCGGACGGTAGGCAGTGCACTGAGCACACCGTTCACCGTCTGGTCTGCTGATGGTGAAGGTTTCGATTTGCCATAGACCAGCATGCGGTCGGTACCTGGCATCAGGAAGCAGTGGTCTACGTAATAGTTGTTATGTCCTTCCACGCGACTGCTCTCCTCTGTTGTCCTGACCATATCGAGGTAGGGATGGTCGGTAGGCGCAACAGCTGCTCCATCGGTATGGAAGGGAATAGCCACCAAATCTTCCATTCCCTGGAATGTGGCTGCTCTGCGTAAGGCGCTGACTGACTGTTTATTAGACTGCGAGGTCTTACTACCAACACTCACTAACAGGTCAACCTGTTGGGCTGCCTGCTGGCTGTTGGCATCATCAGCTATATCATCAGCAGAAGAGCATGATACTATCATCATGCCCACCAACAGACTATATAGGATGTACTTCATGTCAGTCATCACGCGCGCGCATAAAAAATTTATAAGGACGGATTATACTCTCCACCGTCTTCCCAGTCCAGCGTAACGCTGACTCCAACGGTGCTGTCATAAGGTCTCACGGCACCATCGTCGTCGAGCTCGCCTTTGATGATGCGCAAGTCGCCTGCCTTCAGGGGTTCGTCAACGCTCAGGACGGTCTCTGTCACCTTGCCGTCAGCCATGGTCACATACACCTTAAACTGCCAGAGGGCAGCGCTCTCTCCCGCTCGTCGCCTCGCTGCTGCAGGGGCAGCATCCCGCGAGGGGAAGTTGACAGAGCAGAAACACAGCAGGTCGTTGCCTGTTGCCACCTTCTCCGTCTCAATGAGGATGGGGCTCTCTGTAAAGGTATAGACGCTGTCGCTGACGAGGAAGGTGTTGGCAAAACCTGTGGCATACACCTTCATGTCAGTAAAGCTATGTCCTTTAGGGTCGAGCACCAGTGTGGTGGCACTGTTGGCCATATACAGATGCACGTTGAACGTCTGGTCTACATTCTCCAGCACCTCCATGGGTTGGCGTGCAGTGAAGACGCCTGTGGTATGCGAGGGCAGGATGCCGGCGGAATATTCGTCAGATGCTGTTGGAGCGGTCTGTCTTAACACGGAGGTGTGACTATACTCATCGCCTGCCAGTTCCACCACGTCGTTCTCTAAGAGGTTGGCTACCGCCAGGTGCAGATACTGTCGCATGGGCAGTGTCAGGGTGTAGCTCTTCTGGTTGGCGTTCATGATGGGTGTGTCGTGTTTCAGACGTTCCCGTTCACTGTCCGTATCGTAGAAGGAGAGGTCTACATCATGGGCAAAGTCGGTGAAGATATTCTTCAGATGGGTTTCCAATGCGCCTGCCACGCTGAGCTCGGTAATGGTAGTCAGCTGGGTCTTCAGCTCGGTGGTCATATTGGTCACCAACTTGAGCTGATAGTCCGTCTTGAACTGCTTTCCCTCTTCCTCACAGTTTGACAGGTCGTCATCAATGGTGGAGCATCCTGCCATCAGCCAGCAGGCTGACAGCAGGAGTCCCATCATGAAAGTATTTCTTCTTTGCCTCACAAGCTTAATATTTATTCACCACCAATAATTACATTGAAATCCAAACCTGTTTCCCACGTCACGTCAACAGACAGTCCTAATGTGACTGAACTGCTGCGCAAGTCGGGCACTGTCAGATAGGCATTCTTCAGCGCATTCACACCAATCTTGAAGTTAGCCTTTGTCACGTGGTCCTGAATAAACACACGGGGAACAGTCTTAGTGGCATCTCCATAAGCAGTTGCATCATAAGGTGGCAATGCATGATAGGTGGGCAGTACTGGTCCCGTCTTTGTAGAAGGGTCAAGCTCACCAATCAGGTAGAAGTTGCTGCCATTGGTAATCAGGTTGTCCTTGCCAAAGAAGTCTCTACCGGTATTGTTCTGAAGTTCCAGCGCCACATAAACCTTGGACTGCTTGTTTGTTGCGTCAGTAGAACGCATATCCTGATAATTGTCAAACATCAAGGTGTAGTTAGACTGTGATGTAGTCGATGTAGAAGCAGGTATGACTCCCCCATTGGTAATCTGATTGTCATAGATATAGCCCTTTCTGTAATTTGCATCACCTGTTGTGATAGGCAGGAAATTCCAACCAACCTTCGGCCACTGATCACCAATGATGATAGACACCAGCTTAAAGGAATTGTCATAGATATAGATTTCTTTATCTTCTTCTGTGGTAACACCATAATCTCTTTGCTGAATAGCTTTATTATTATCCTTTAATGTCAGGGTGTTGTAACCAACAGTAGTTTCGAGCAGTGCAGTACCGTAGTTGATGTCATTCTTCATGGCCACGCTACGAGTAGTAGACTGTACATGGCCCAACGCCCAATCAGAAGACCAACTTCCCTCGGTATTCCAAGAAGTTACATTTTCGGGATATTGAGCTACAACATGCTCAGCATCAGATACACGAATCGGACTGTTACCGAAATAGCAGAGCTCGGCAGGATAGTAATAGTCGTCAACAGTGAAGGTCGTACCACCCACAGCGCTGGTGTTGTAGTTCTCTACATAATAGAATGTTTTCTTTGTATCATCAAACTTGATATGCGTAGCACCTTGGGGCAATGCAAACTGACTTGGGAATTGTGCGAAATCATCACTGGTATAGGCTGTAATGTGTGAAAATGTTGCGCCGTCAGGTTTTGCACCTGCAGTAGTCGTTGGCCAGTAAGCATCTGTTGCAAGTTCACTAATAAGATCACTTGCTGCCTTAATAGCGACACCATCAACGGCTCCACCATTAACAGGAACGGTAGCAGTGAAATACTTACGCAATTCCAGGTCTATCAGGTGTGCCATATACTTGGCCAATGCCTCTTCCTTGTTGGTAGGTGTAGCGCAACGAACAGAATTGACGATAGTCCAAAGGTCTTTCGTTGTGCGCAATAAAGCAACACCAGAAGCATTACGCAACTCAGCATCCTGAATGGAGGTCATCTCCTTATAAACCTTAAACAGCTTGATTTCCAAAGGACGAGCGGCAGTTGGAGTGGTATTAGCAGGACTCAATGGGTTGCCATCTGCGTCCACGGTATTATAAGCACTCCAAAGCATACTTGGCATATAATCAGCTTCGAGAGCAAATCCGTATGCTGGGATACCTGTATCTGGAACATCGTCAGCAGCAACAGCAGCGGTTCCACGGTTAGTGTTGATGATACATGACAACACTGCAGCCAGTAACTTTTGCACTGCCTGGAACTTTCCCTTATCAGTAGCTGTCAAACGCCTACCCAACTGGAAGTAGGTAGTAGACAAATCATTGGTAACATTGTAATTATCCAGATAGCCAAATTTGCTTTTGTAATCCACAACGGTATTGTCGTTAATGGCCTTACCATAGAACAACATAGTATTGGTGTTCAAAGGCAGGGACATCTCCAATACACGGCGTGAATGATCACTATCAAGTGATTTAGCAGCTATTACGCGCGACATGTCAAAGGATTTGTCCGCTGTAGCTGTTGTAGCAAGATATTGATTGTCATTTGTCTGATTAAAACACATGATAAAGCAATTTTCAATGCCACGGAAATCGTTGGCAGCTAAATCGGTTGATGCCTGGGTAGCAGCTCCAGACATACGCGTTGTTGACGAACTGCCATTCGACACGTTGAACACAAATTGAGTTGTTACTTCTCCCTTTGCTCCAACATCGCCTGGCGTCTTGGACTCTTCCGCTACCGTATCGTCGGTGGACGAACAGGCAGTGAAGCCTAATGTACCTACCAGTGCTATCGCACTAAGAAAGGCAAAATTGAAATACTTTTTCATCATAGCTCTATGAATTAATTAATACTGTTATTTTCACGTTGTTTCGTACGTTTCTCTAATTGTCGCAGATTCTCCTGGGCATCGGCATTGCCTTGGGCAGCGGCACGACGGAAGCAGTTGAGGGCCTCGTCCTGCTGTCCACAGAGCCAGTAGGCCAGACCCAGCGCATTCTGGGCACGCTCGTCGTGGCGTACCGTCAGCAACAGGCGCAGGGCCTCGTGATGGCAGTCGCTGCAGTCGGTGGTGAGCAGCTCGCTGGCCTCATTGATGGTGGCAGCAGCGGTATCGGGCACGTAGTCGTAGTAGATGCGGATGTAGCCTGAATTACGCTGGTTGCTGAGGATGTTTTCCTTGATGAACTTCCACGTGCGTCCTCTGTTCAAGCGCTTCAACAAGCGTTCACGCACATTCAGATCGTTCTCTTGGTCAATGATATCCATTGCCTGCTGCAGCTCTGCGGCCTGTGGCGACTGACTGGCCACCATCTCTTCCAGTTGGTCGCGGAACTCCGCCCATGCCTCGCCACCGCCAACGGTCTTGAACAGCGAGTCGGGAATCTGCAGCTGTTGCTGGATATAGTGCTGCAGAGCGAGAGCACGATTGGTTGCCAACTTTTCATTGCCAGCAATGGGACCCTCGATAGAGGCCAGACCAATAATTTGGAGAATCTTCACGCTGCTGGCGGTATCGGCCATAATCTGACGGGTAATATCAATGATGCGGTCAAGCACCTCACGGTTGTCGCGGAAGTCAGTATGTAACTCCGACTTTGCCAAGGGGAAGCGGACAAAGAGGGCAGCCTTGTCACGGCGCAGAATGCGGGTGCGGTCGTAGGGCTTATACAGCGAGATATGTGCCAATACGGGATTGTCTTTCTGCAGCTGTCCAGCACGGCCAGTGAAGTCGGGTACAGGTCGTAATACTGGATGGAAAGGCTCTTCGGGTGGTGGCGGAAGGATAATGGGCTCCTCCACTACAGGCACTGGCTTAGGACGTCCCGGAATGTTGTACACAATGTTAAGTGCTGCCTGTGGCACGGCAAACACCTTCTTTTCCGTGCTAAGTTTCCTGCCACAATGCTCACATTCATATCGTCCATATTTCGTATAGCCCACAGCAGCACCAATCACTGCCTCTATATTCCAATAGCGACCCAGATTCCAGGAGTAGCCATAGAAAGCACCAACGGCGCCCAGATCTCCCTGGCGTCGCACATTCTTGTCATCGCGGAAGAAAGGTGAGGGCACGTTGGACATATTGAAGTGGGCGTAAATCAGGTTGCCACCCACAAAGTGTCCGGTGTTGACGCCATCAAACCAGTAGCGCACGTCGGGCGACAACAGCAAGTGACGCCACTTGGTATTGGTGTCGTCATCCGTAGGCCAGGGACGGTAGCCTGCCGTCAGACCCATTGACCAGTGGTCAGCAAGTCTGAACCCAAGGCGCAGATTGGGGGTCAGCGTAGCATCATAAAGCAAGTTGTTTCCTATCGTCATGTGAAAGGGCTGTTGAGATTTTGCTACTACAACATGGCACACTAACAGTAGGATGATTGATGCTATTTTTATAATATGTACAACACTTTTATACATGCAGCGTTTCTGATTGACAGTTAATTAATTACTACAATAAGTGCAAAGATATTAAAAAAATGAGATACATTGTTCTCAAATTAACGACAAACGAATGTTATTTAACACATATTTACACCCCCCCTATAAATGTTAACGTGAATTAACAATATATATAATAAGGTGTAGACCATTTCGGAGAAAGTAGGCTGCACCTCGGATTGTAACGCCACATTCATATCTTTAGGTGTGAGAAATGATAACAAAACAGTGCTATTGTTTTGTATTGTGCTCGCTTATTCGTACCTTTGCAGCAAAATAAAGAACGATGGGAATGGAAGAGGCAATATTCCGGAGGAGTGAGTTGCTATTAGGCAACGAGGCGATGGAGCGTATCGCGCAGAAACGGGTCATCGTATTTGGCGTGGGCGGCGTAGGCTCGTGGTGCGCTGAGAGCCTGGTGCGCAGTGGCATCCGGCAGTTGACAATAGTTGACTTCGACAGCGTGGATGTCACGAACGTCAATCGCCAACTGATGGCCACGACGAAGACGGTGGGGCAGGTGAAGGTGGAGGCACTGAAGGAGCGTCTGCTGACCATCAATCCTTCAGCAGAGATCACGGCCTTGCAGAAGACTTTCACGGAGGAGACGGCTGGAGAGTTCCATTTGGAGGACTACGACTACATCATTGATGCCATCGATTCGCTGAAAGACAAGGCGGCACTGATTCTGTTGGCCACATCCCTCCCCTCAGCAGGGGAAGACAGAAGCGCCCCCAAGTTCTATTCATCAATGGGTGCTGCCCTGAAGCTGGACCCTACACGCATCCAGATTACGGAGTTCTGGAAAGTGAAGGGCGACCCCTTGGCACGTGCCCTTCGTAACAGGTTCAAGAAAGAGAAGCTGTTTCCCAAGCGCAAGTTCCAATGCGTCTATAGCGACGAACTGGTACAAGCAAAAGACGAGGGAAAAGGTTCCCTCGTCCATATCACTGCCATCTTTGGTTTCATGCTGGCAGGATTAGTCATTCAAGACGTCACAAAGCTATAGGTTATAACAGGGCGGGGAGCTCGTAAAGGTGGGTGCTGTTTGAACCCTTGATGAGGATATAGCGGCCCTGTGGCAACTCTTGTGCGATGGCAGATTTCACCTCTTCGACATTCGCAAAGGTGCGGAAGGGCGATTGACCATTGACCATTGACCATTGACCATTGACCGCTTTCTGGAACTCTGCACCGACGAGCCATACCTCATCGAAACCTGCCTGCTGCAGCTGGGCAACGACCTTCTGATGCTCCTCTTGCGAGACGTCGCCAAGCTCGCCCATCATACCCAGAATAGCCATCTTGGGCGACACCTCCATGAGTTGGAAATTGTCGATAGCCGCCTTCATCGAGGTGGGGTTGGCATTATAGGCATCGACAATGAGGTGGTTCTTCTCCGTCTCCGTCAGCTGTGAGCGATTGTTGGTGGGCACGTAGTTGGCGAGTGCATGATTAATCTGCTCGAAGGGGATGTTGTTAACATAGCCGACAGTGATGGCAGCCAGCATGTTGTCGAGGTTATAGGCACCAATAAGGTGGGTCTGTACCTCCATCCACTCGCTGGTGTAGCCCGCATCGTGGTCTTGCTCGCGCCAGCGGAACTTCAGGAACGGTGCACACGAGACGACCTCGCCACGAATCAGGATGTCCTCGTTGTCACTCTGGCCGTAGTAGTAGATGTCGGGCTGGTGATCATTGACCATTGAACATTGACCATTAATCATCTGCATCAAGTATTCATTGTCGCGATTGACGAAGATGGGACAGTCGTGAGCGATGAGGAAGTCATAGAGTTCACCCTTGGTCTTGCAGACACCCTCGAAGGAGCCGAAACCCTGCAGGTGGGCACGTCCCACGTTGGTGATGAGTCCGCAGGTGGGTTCGGCCGTTTCTACCAGTGTCTTGATGTCGCCAGGATGCGAGGCACCCATCTCTACAACAGCTATCTCTGTCTGGTCGTCCAGTCGGAAGAGCGTCTTGGGCACACCCACGTCGTTGTTGAAGTTACCCTCCGTTGCCATCACGCTATAGCACTCTGCCAAGACGGCACGAACCAGTTCCTTCGTGGTAGTCTTGCCATTAGTGCCCGTGATGCCCACCATCGGCATCTCAAACTGGCGACGATGCTCACGCGCCAGGTCCTTGAAGGTCTGGAGGCAGTCGCTAACCTTTATGAGGTGAGAGGTGAGAGGTGAGGGCTGAGCGGACAGTTCCTCTATCTCTTCATCGACGATGGCGTAGGCACAGCCTTTCTCCAGTGCCTGGAGAGCGAACTTGTTGCCATTGAACGACTCACCCTTCAAGGCGAGGAAGATGCTACCCTCAGGACAGTTACGCGAGTCTGTCGTGATACACGGATGCTGCTGATACAGCTTATAGAGCTCTTTGATATCCATTCCCTTAATGATTATTTGTTCTTATGGGGCGCAAAGATACTATTTTCTTCTGAAACTACCAAATGTTTTTGGAAGTTAACCTTAGTCGCCCACCCTTTCTACGATGAAGTCGCAGGCTGAGAACCAGTTGCTGGGCTTGCCGTATTGCTGGACGATGTCGCTATCGAGGGTAACACCATAGGTGAGTTTGCCGTTGGTGTTGTTATGGGGCACGGTGATGTCGTCGAGGTAGATGCGGTTCCAACCGTATCCCACTCCACCATGTGCTGTGGCCTTATTGACATCGAGAGCCAGGACACCCTCGTTGGAGTTGGCACCCTTCGAGAAGCGGTTGAGGGCTGAGAACCACACATTACCACCAGTATTGCCATCTGCAGGAATCTCCTTCTGAATGGTTTTGCCACCCACCTGTGCAAAAACCACGATGCCTGAGTGACCGCTGTTGGTTTGCTTGGCACGCACCACAGCCGACACACGATAGCGACCTGGGCGCAGGTTTTCAAGTGTGCTCTCGATACGGATGCCGTCGCTGTAGTTCTCGCTCCGCACATGGAGATAACCCGTTTGCTGGTCAGCGGTATAATGTTCGCCACGACCAGTGAACATATCCTCGCCGTTGTATGCCACGGGCTGGTGGGTAAGCTTCCAGTGGTTGCGGTTCAGGTAGTCCTGATCGTTGTCGGTCAGGCTGTCAATCTCAACCGTCTTGTTACGCAGCACTTCTATTGTGCGCTGAGCATCCTGAACTTGCATCTTCAGGTCATCGGGCATGTATTTGGCAATGTCGTTGGACATATTCATCAGCTCTTCAGCCTGACGATGGGAGAGCATGTAGGGGTAGCTGCCTATCTCTTTGTTGAGCGTGTAGCAGATGGCTTTCTGCTCGGTAGCCGTGGCAGTGCCGCCAATACTCGTCATGAGCCAGAACTTAGCCTTCAGGGCCTCATAGCTGGTCTTGAGGTTGAGCGTCTTGGGTGAGTCGCAGAGCTTCTGTGCCATCGTGATGAAATTATACTGGTAGAGCTCGGCCAGCGTATCAGTGTTGAGGGCCTTGGCACGTTCGGGTTCTTTTTTACGTATTTCAAACAGCCGGTTCTGCGCCACGCTGAGCGCCGTATTCGTGCGGTCGAGGTATTCGTCGGGATCGTAGGACTTCACCTGCGGAGCCTTCAGCTTCGGACAGTGGAACTCATACATGATGCCTCTGGTCATATAGTATTTGTGCTTATTATCGAGGGCATCGTCCTCCTCATAGCTTGCCCATGAGAGCAGATAGGTGGAACGGAAACCGTCGTCATCCTTGAAACCAATGATGCGAACGTTCAAGGTTGGATGAAGTTCGAGTGGGAAGGTCTCGCCACTCTCGCCGTAGGCGATGCTGACGCCTGGGAAGACGGCCTGCTCATCGCCCGCCACATAGCTATAATAGCTGGAGGCGTAGGGCGCCTGCTTGTCGTAGGTGTCGAGAATCTGGCGCAAGGGCAGATTGGGGTCGTCGGGCACGTTGTGGAACTCAAAGCTCCAGCCGTCGAGGTAGTTGGGGCCAATGTCTGCCCTGTTCTTCCCAAGTTGCACCACGTGAATCTTGTTCTTGGGCACCAGACCACCGCCATCGAGGGCCGTGTAGATGATGCTGAGACTATCCTTACTGCCAGGTACCCACGTGGACGAGATATATTTGGGTTGCCTGCGGTCGAGTGTTTCTCTGAAGGCCGTATGCATGGCCTGTGCGTGCTTGTTCTCCTGAGCGTGGAGAGTGGTTATGCTGATGGGCATCAGCAGGAGTGCTATGGTAATAATCAGTTGTTTCATCATTTCTTAAAAGTTAATGTAATTAGCGGTACTATCGTTTTGTATCTTGTTCATCGCCTGTTCGGCTTGTTTGCCAACAATGCGATATACCATCTGCTGTAGACGGGCATCAGCGGCGATGAGTCTTTCCACCTGTGCCGAACTGACACTATCGTCCAGTTTTTCCATTTCGGTCTCAAGGCGGGCAATGCAGTCGGCGAGGTTCTCAGCAGTTGGAGCGGAGACGGCTGTTGGGTTGTTGATCCGCTTGCCTGTCTGGGGCTTAGCGGGAATGGTCTGAGCCACAACGGCTTCCACCGTTTTCTCTGTAGGTGTGATGGTCTCGTGCTTAGGCTGGATGCTATCCTTGAGGACTTCGGTTTTCTCTGCCACCAGCGAAGGCTGTTCGGCAGTGCTTCTTCCAAGATGGAACACCAAGAGCAATACGATGCTTGCAGCGATGCCAACCATGAGCCACCTGAGGGCGACTATCTTGGGCTTCTCCCTGACAGTCTTGGGAAGCATCTGAATCTTCGCGCTGTCATCCTTGATGGGTTGTTCTGACGTTCCGCCTTCTATCTCAATGTCCACCTGTCCGTTGTCGAACAGCGTGAACATCTCCTTATATTCGGCCCACTCCTCGTCCACTTCATGGGTGCGGAAGTACTGTGCCAGCACTTCTTCCTCGGCAACGCTGGTTTCGCCAGCCATGAACCTGCTGAGCAATTGGGCTATCTCTTGTTTATCGTATTGTTGTTTCATTGTTGGTTCCTCCTTTTTAGTTTGTTGAGTAATTCGTTGCGGGCTCGTGAGAGTAGTGTGGAAACTGACGTTTGTCGTATGCCTAAGATGTCGGCAATCTCGCTTAATTCGCGGTGTTCCAACTGGCGCATCCTCAGCACCATTCCTGCCGTGGAAGGCAGACTGTCTATCTGTTCGCCTATCCAGTGCTCCAGTTCCGTATATTCCAGACGGTCGTGCAGCGAGTCTTCATCTATCAATGGCATCGTGATAGCAATATCGGCATGCTGATGCGTCGTGCGCCACCTGTCGATACACACCCGTTTGGTGGTAATCACAGCCGAAGCCTTCAGGTGAGCCACATCGTTGAGTTGCTCATGCAGGCTCCACAGCTTCAGCATCACGTCTTGCGCAATGTCCTCCGCATCGTCCTGGGCATAGCCGAACTGTCCAGCTATCGACACAGCTTTTGCACGCGTCTCACCTGCCACATATGTAAACTCTTTTTGTGTCATTACACATATATAACGAACAAATCCTGAAAAATTAAACAAGAAATCATATTTTTTTTATAAAAAGATAAAAATCTTTTGTTCTGCGCTCAACTTTTCGTAACTTTGCGGCTAATATGGAATATACACTGAATTGCAACGGCAAGCTGTTAGCGTTGAGCACGCCACAGGTGATGGGCATACTGAATGCCACGCCCGACTCGTTTTATGCGGGGAGCAGGTCGCAGACGGAACAGGAGATTGCCGAGCGTACGCACCAGATACTGGACGAGGGTGCCACCATCATTGATGTGGGCGCCTGCTCTACACGTCCTGACAGCGAACCCGCTACGGAAGAAGAAGAGATGGCGCGTTTGCGAATGGCACTCGCCATCGTGCGTCGTGAGGCCCCCGATGCAATTATCAGCGTGGACACCTACCGCCCTGATATCGCCCGCATGGTGGTGGAAGAGTTTGGTGCAGACATCATCAACGACGTGGGTGGGCCTGTCACCTCTCACCTCTCACCTCTCACCTCTGGCATGTTTCGCATGGTCAGCCGTCTGGGTGTACCATATATCTATATGTCACGGAAGGCAACGATGAAAGATATCTTGCTGGACTGTGCAGAGGTGGTGGACACCTTGCGCTCGATGGGACAGAAGGATATTGTGGTGGACCCTGGCTTCGGCTTTGGCAAGACGGTGGACGACAATTACCAGGTGATGAACGAGCTGGAGCGTATGCAGATGCTGCACCTGCCCATACTGGTGGGCATCTCCAGAAAATCAATGATATACAAATTCTTAGGATCATCTCCTGAGGAGTCTCTGAACGGAACGACGGCACTCAACACCATCTCCCTGATGAAAGGTGCTGATATTCTGCGTGTTCACGACGTGAAGGAAGCCGTAGAATGCATGAGGCTATTCTCTCACCTCTCACCTCTCACCCCTAACCCCTAATATTATGTTTTTTGAATTTGGAATAAAGGATATTATCGACATCGTGCTCGTCGCTCTGACGCTGTTCTATGTCTATCGCCTAATGAAGGAGTCGCGTTCGCTGAACGTCTTCATGGGTATCCTGATGTTTGTCGTTTTCTGGCTTATCGTCTCACAGGTGCTGGAGATGAAACTGCTTGGCAGCATCCTCGACAAGCTAGTGTCAGTGGGTGTCATCGGACTCATCGTCCTGTTCCAAGAAGACATCCGCAAGTTCCTCTATAATATAGGCGGTCACCAACGCATGCGAGCCTTGCGCCGCCTGTTCTCAAGTAGCGACAAGCAGAGCTCAGAACAGCTGAAACAAATCATCATGCCCATCGTGATGGCGTGTATGTCGATGAGTAAAAAGAAGGTGGGAGCACTCATCGTTATCCAGCGCGCTACCCCACTCGACGATATTGTGGCCACTGGTGAACTCATCGACGCCAGAATCAGTCAGCAGTTGATAGAGAACATCTTCTTCAAGAACTCGCCACTCCATGATGGAGCCGTAATAGTAACCCATCAGCGTATCCGTGCGGCTGGTTGTATTCTGCCTGTCAGTCACAGTCTCGATATTCCCAAGGAGTTAGGACTGCGTCATCGTGCAGCTCTGGGCATTACCCACGAAAGCGACTGCATAGCCATCGTGGTGAGCGAGGAAACGGGAGGCATCAGCGTGGCTATCCGTAGTGATTTCCAGTTGCGCCTCTCGGCAGAGAAGCTGGAGAGTATCCTGACACAAGAGTTGGCGTAAACGTAAACGCAAAATAATTCATCATGCATAATGCATAATTCATAATTATTTTGTACCTTTGCAGACAAGTAAAACATTTTTCAATAAAATACGAACAAACTATGGATTTATTAAGTCAAATCGTAGCGCGTGCTAAGAGTAACAAGCAGCGCATCGTGCTCCCTGAAGCAGAAGAAGAACGTACCCTATGTGCAGCCGACAAGGCTCTGGCTGATGAACTTGCAGACATCATCCTGATTGGTAATCCTGCCAAAGTGGAGGCTCTGGCAAAGGAGAAGGGACTGACCAACATTGGCAAGGCCACCCTCATTGACCCAGAGAACTATGACAAGAGCGAGGAACTGGCTGAGAAGCTGGCTGAGATTCGCAAGTCGAAGGGTATGACCATTGAGGAGGCTCGCAAGCTGATTAAGAACCCGCTGTACCTGGGTTGTATGATTATCAAGACCGAGGGTGCTGATGGTCAGATTAGTGGTGCACTGTCAACTACTGGCGACACGCTGCGTCCCGCTCTGCAGATTATCAAGTGCCAGCCTGGCATCACCTGCGTCAGTGGTGGTCTGCTGCTCATCTCTAAGCAGAAGCAGTATGGTGAGGATGGTGTGCTCGTCATTGCCGACGTTGCTGTTACCCCCATGCCCGATGCTAACCAGCTGGCTCAGATTGCTGTCTGCACCGCTCAGATGGCTAAGGCTGTGGCTGGTTTCGAGGATCCTCGCGTGGCTATGCTGAGCTTCTCTACGAAGGGTTCTGCTAAGCACGAGGTTTGCGACAAGGTGATTGAGGCTACCAAGCTGGCTAAGGAGATGGCTCCTGAGCTGAAGATTGACGGTGAGTTGCAGGCTGATGCTGCTCTGGTTCCTTCAGTAGGTGCCAAGAAGGCTCCTGGCTCAGACATCGCAGGTAAGGCTAACGTGCTCGTATTCCCCAACCTCGAGGTAGGTAATATTGGCTATAAGATGGTTCAGCGCCTGGGTGATGCTATCGCTATCGGTCCGGTTCTGCAGGGTATCGCTCGTCCTGTCAACGACCTCTCTCGTGGTTGCTCTGTGGATGACATCTACTACATGATTGCCATCACTGCTTGTCAGGCTATGGACGCCAAAAAATAAAAGTAAAAAGGTAAAAAAGTAAAAAAGTAAAACAATGAAAATCCTTGTTTTAAACTGTGGCTCATCGTCTATTAAGTACGCTTTGTACAACATGGACGACAAGAGTGTGATGACCAGTGGTGGTGCTGAGCGTGTGGGCTTGGACGGTGCCTTTGTGAAGGTGAAGCTGGCCAATGGCGAGAAGAAGCAGATTATGCACGACATCCCTGAGCATACTGAGGGTGTGAAGTTCATTTTCTCATTGCTGACAGACCCAGAGATTGGCGTCATCAAGAGTCTCGATGAGATTGATGCTGTGGGCCATCGTATGGTGCATGGTGGCGAGAAGTTCAATAAGTCTGTAGTGCTGACTGACGAGGTGCTGAAGGCCTTTGAGGAGTGCTCTGACCTGGCTCCCCTGCACAACCCTGCTAACCTGAAGGGTGTGAATGCCGTGAAGGAACTGATGCCTGGCCTGCCTCAGGTGGGTGTCTTCGATACCGCCTTCCACCAGACAATGCCTGCTAAGGCTTATATGTATGCCATCCCCTACGAGCTGTATGAGAAATATGGTGTACGCCGCTATGGTTTCCACGGAACCTCTCACCGCTATGTATCAGCCCGTGCATTGGAGTTTCTGGGCATGAAGGCCGAGGGTACCAAGATGATTACCTGTCACATCGGTAACGGTGGTTCTATTGCTGCTGTGAAGGATGGCAAGTGTATCGACACCTCTATGGGTCTCACCCCACTGGAGGGTCTCGTGATGGGTACTCGTTCTGGCGATATCGACGGTGGTGCTGTCACGTTCCTGGAGAAGAAGCTGGGACTGGATGCAGATGGTATGAGCAACCTGCTCAACAAGAAGAGCGGTGTGGCTGGTATCACTGGTGGCTCCAGCGATATGCGCGACGTAGAGAATGCTGCTAAGGCTGGTGAGCCTCGTGCGGTACTGGCTCAGGACATGTATTTCTATCGCATCAAGAAGTATATTGGTGCCTATGCTGCTGCTATGGGTGGTGTTGACGTCATTGTCTTCACCGCTGGCGTTGGCGAGAACCAGATTGGCATGCGCTCAGAGGTCTGCAAGGGCCTGGAGTTCCTGGGTGTGAAGTTCGACGACCAGAAGAACAACGTGCGTGGCGAAGAGGTGGTCATCTCTGCCGACGATTCTAAGGTGAAGGTGGTTGTCATTCCTACTGATGAGGAGTTGATGATTGCTACCGATACGATGAACCTGCTGTAAACAGCCAAACTGTTTACACACACTATAAAAGCGAGGCTTGACGGCCTCGCTTTATTGTTTATTGCATTTACGCTATTCGAAAGTCTTGTAGAGTGTCGAAACGGTATGGCGCCCTTCCATCACATCCAGAATCTCTTCCTCTGTAGAGAGGTTGAAGTCGCCAGGAATAGTGTTTTTCAGGGCTGCTGCAGCTAATGAATAATTCAGCTGCTTCTGTTTGTCATCAGGGAAGAGACTGATGGCGTGCAACCAACCGCCCATGAAAGCATCGCCCACACCCACAGGGTCAACGACATCAGGAATATCCATAATAGGTGCTTGTAGCAAACGACCGTCAGTCCAAAGCAGAGCTGTCAGCGTATGATGATTAGAGCTGACAATGTTGCGCATACCCATCATCCAATGTTTCAAGCGTGGATATTGTGCATGCAGCTCATCGAACCACTCGCCATATTCCTTCATCTGCATATCGAAGTTTGAATCGGTAGCGGTAAAGGGTGGCTGAGGATGTTGTGAGAGCCAGTCGAACTCAATAGCGTCACCAAACATCATATCACAGCGTGACAGCATCTTACTCAGCGTCTTGCGTGGTTCAGCACCCTCATACTTCCACAGATTCTTGCGGTAGTTGATGTCAAAACAAATGATAACACCCAGCTCATCAGCAATATCGAGTGCCTCGAAGGTAGCCTCAGCAGCTTGTGGCGAGATGGCGGCAGTAATGCCTGATACGTGAAAATAGTCACAGTCTTTCAGGATTTCTCGCCAGGGAATCATGCCAGGCTTCAAGTCGTAATAGGCAGAGCCGGAACGGTCGTAGATGACCTTTGCCGCACGCATGCCTGCAGCAGGTTCAAAATAGTAAGTGCCGATGCGCTGTCCGCCATAAAGCACCTGACTGGTATCTACACCAAGCTGGGCCAGACACATTGCTCCCGCATGACCCACTGGGGTATCAGGCAGACGAGTGATATACGTCACATCCTCACCCTGTGTGGCCAATGACACAGCGACATTCGCCTCACTACCACCATACTTACTGGTAAACAGGTCGCCCTGTGTCAGTCGTAACTGCCCAGGTTTTGAAAACCTCAGCAACAATTCTCCAAAAGTGACTATCTTTTTCATAACATCTTACTTCTTAGATCAGACATCTTCTACGGTTGGCTCTCACCTTCCACATATTCCTCCAGGAACATGTGTTCGCCATCATACACAGCATAAGTAAACTGGCTAATCCAGTCACCAAGAATCATCAGTCGGGTGTTGCGCGCTAACTTGATATCCAGTTCAATGTGGCGATGGCCGAAGATGAAGTAGTCGATATTGGGGTGGTCCTCAATATATTTCCTGGCATAGAGCACCAAGTGTTCCTTATCCTCACCCAGATACACCACATCGTTTTTCTCCTTATGCTTGATATAGCTATGCTTGGCCCATGTCAGTCCGAAGCTGACACCCCAACGGGGATGCAAACCAGAGAAGAGCCATTGACAGACCTTGTTGTGGAAGATGGCACGAATCACCTTAAATGATTTGTTGGGATCACCCATTCCATCACCATGAGCCAAAAAGAACTCATGACCATAGATTTCTGTGGTTTCTGGTTTCTTGTGCAATATGACGCCACACTCCTTCTCCAGATATTCATACGCCCAGATGTCGTGATTACCCGTAAAATAGTGAACCTCAACACCCATATCTGTCAGTTCAGAGAGCTTGCCCAAAAAACGAGTGAAACCCTTGGGTACCACGTACTTGTATTCGTACCAAAAGTCGAACATATCACCTAATAGATAGATAGCGGCGGCTTTCTCCTTGATAGAGTCAAGGAAACGCACCAATCTACGCTCCTGCGTACGCTGGTGGGGTACTGCCAGCGACCCAAGGTGGGCATCGGAAAGGAAATAGACGTTTTTCATACAATAACCGTTAACCAATAACCATTTAGTCGAAGCCTAGTTCGACACGTGCTTCTTCGCTCATCATGCTCTGGTCCCAAGCGGGTTCAAAGACGAGGTTGACATTAGCTGTCATGATGCCCTCAACGCTTTCTACTTTCGTGCGCACATCCTCAAGGATGAAGTCAGCCGCAGGACAGTTGGGGGCAGTAAATGTCATATCCATATCCACTGAACCGTCCTCTTGTACGTCAATCTTGTAGATCATTCCCAAGTCATAGATATTGACAGGTATCTCTGGGTCATAGACGGTCTTCAGGACGTCAACGATACGCTCTTCAAGCTTTGTTTTTTCTTCTTGTGTCATAATATTATCAGTCTTATGTTGCAAAGGTACGAATTTTTTTCGTATCTTTGCACCCATAATAAGAAAAAAGTTACATATTACAATGCATCTCGACATCTCTGACGAACAGGTTCTCGACAATGCAGGTATACGTGTTACAGCCGTACGACTGCTTATCTGGCGCAAGGTGCGTCATGGTTTCAGCGATGCTTTCAGTCTGGCAGACCTGGAAGCCGCCCTGCCTACCGTAGACCGCTCTACCCTATTCCGCACGCTGACACTGCTCTCCGAGGCGCATTTGTTGCATGATATCGATGATGGTTCTGGCTCGCAGAAATATTGTGTCTGTCATCTGG
This sequence comes from uncultured Prevotellaceae bacterium, assembly GCA_900316265.1. Taxonomy (GTDB): domain Bacteria; phylum Bacteroidota; class Bacteroidia; order Bacteroidales; family Bacteroidaceae; genus Prevotella. The sequence continues at coordinate 65,945 of ONCH01000006.1, forward strand.
ACGATACCCGACAGTGCTATGGGCATGTGCATCTTACCTGTCGCTATTGCCATCGCACGTTCTGTCTGAAAGACGTTCACATCCCTGCAGTACCACTGCCCGCAGGCTTTTTGATGGAAGAGGCAGAGTATGTCGTGAAGGGTGTTTGTCCGCATTGTAATAATAAGGTACGCGCGCAAAATTAGACAAAGGTTTATGGATTTGAATGAACTGATAACTCTCGTAAACGATGCCATATGGGGCTACGTGCTCATCTTTGTATTAGTGGCGTGTGGTGTGTGGTTTACTTTTAAGACACGCTTTGTACAATTCCGGATGGTGGGTGAGATGTTTCGCCTGCTGACAGATTCGGCTGTCAATACGGTAGAAGAACAAGTGAAAGAACAGAAGAAAGGTGAGACCAGTAAGCATATCTCGTCATTCCAAGCCTTTGCCGTCAGTGTAGCCACCCGTGTGGGAACAGGCAACCTGGCGGGTGTGGCATCAGCCATTGCCATTGGCGGTCCTGGTTCCGTCTTCTGGATGTGGCTCATCGCTCTCATCGGCTCAGCAACGGCCTTTGTGGAGTCGACGCTGGCACAGCTATACAAGCAGAAACACAAGGACTCGTTTATTGGTGGTCCCGCCTACTATATCCAGAAAGGTCTGAAGCAGCGCTGGATGGCCATCACCTTTGCCATACTTATCACCTGTCAGTTTGGTCTCTCCAACAACTCCATACAAGCCAATACCATCTGTGGAGCCATGCAGGAAGCCTTTGGCTGGTCACCGCTATGGGTAGGCCTCTTTTTAGCAATACTCGCTCTGTTCATTGTCTTCGGTGGCATTCAGCGCATTGCCCAAGTCAGTGCCGTATTGGTTCCCGTAATGGCTGTCGGCTATCTGCTACTGGCTATCGTCATCATCATCATGAACATTGGCTTAATACCAGATGTGTTTAAGATCATTGTAGAAGATGCCTTTGGCATCCAGCAGATTGCAGGTGGCGGTATTGGTGCAACCATCATAAATGGCGTCAAACGTGGACTATTCTCTAACGAAGCTGGCGAGGGTAGCGCGCCAAACGTAGCAGCGACAGCTAGTGTATCACATCCTGTCAAACAGGGCCTCATCCAGGCGCTGGGTGTTTTTACTGACACATTGCTCGTATGTTCGTGTACATCCTTCATCATCTTGATTAGCGGACTCTACAAGGTGCCTGAGCTGAACGGCATCGCTCTCACACAGACTGCTTTGCAGTCAGAGGTGGGTGCCATGGGCCCAATCTTTATTGCCGTGGCCATTCTTCTCTTTGCCTTCTCCAGCATCATCGGTAACTACTATTATGGTGAGGCCAACATCCGCTTCATCACGCCCAACAACACGGTAATGACCATCTACCGTATCTGTTCAGCAGGTGTGATGGTGATGTTCGGTGCTTTGGCCAGTTTCGAACTCGTATGGAATATCGTCGACTTTTTCATGGCATTCCTCACAGCTTGCAACCTTATTGCTATTGTGATTCTTGGCCGTTATGCTTTCCGACTGCTTGACGACTATCGCCAACAGAAACGTAAGGGCATAAAAGAACCCGTCTTCCATCGCAGACAGTTGCCTGAGATAGAAGACGAGATAGAATGTTGGGAATAATTTTCCCTTAGTTCATTGCAAAGAAAGTGCCATTAGCGGCCATGCGAGCCTCATAAACACCAGCCTCGTTGAGGGTGAAGTTCTTGGTTTCACCATTGACGTTAGCCTGGATAGTACCATCAGCATTGAAACGGAAGATTTCCTTCTTTACACCGTTCTGCTCAACAGACCAAGAGTCGGTAGCGTCGTCGTGGATGAAATAGGTAATCTCACCAGTAGGAGCCTTTACCTCGTAGCCGTTCTTCAGCGTGGTAACTGCATAGTAACGACCATCTTTACCCATCACCTGCTGGGTCTTGCCAATATTAGAAGCCATGGGGTTGCTGCCAGACCAGAACTCGATGGTGTTGAGCACCAGGATGTCAACAAACTGGCAGATACCACCAACAATGGGAACCAGGAAGAAACCAACGATAGCATTGACGAACTTGCTGCTTGTCATGTGATTCTGCCAGTTGATGTACTTGTTCCAGAGGCCATACTGACCAACAAAACATGAACTGAACAGGAATGTTCCTGCGAGGAGGCATGCAGCCACTTTCAAACTAATTTTCTTCATAATGTTTTGAATTTAAAAATTAATAATTGGGTTATAGATAAAAAATAGATTCTGGTCCTAAATTAAAGAGAAGGTCAAGTATCGAGAGATTGGCTTGAAAGCCATGTTTACCCTCAAAGACCTGCCAGTAGCGGCGGGGATGAAAGTCTGAATCAACAAGTGGATGCTTGGCATTAATGACTGCCCTGTAATCATCCATATTATCTGTCTGCCTCTGGTAATCCGTTGTTCGCTCAATATTAGGCTGGATATCGATAAGCTCACACACTTTCTGGCAGATAGCTTCGTTGAAATCTATCAAAAACTCATATTTCTTCTCAAAGAATGGACGGATATCATCGGCATAGTAGTCGAAGAAAGGACTCTCGTTATAGGCAGATATCAAGGCATTCCAATGTACACGCCACCATTGATTATGATCGCTAATACGAAGATCCCTAACTACACATTTTTCGCCTGTTCCCTCTACGGGAACAGTCAGTGCCTGCAAACCGTTAGCAGTTGCTATAACGCATCGGTTGCGATAGGTCTGTTTCTGGTAAGAGTCGTACTGCTCAATCAGACATCGGTCGTATCGGTATAGTTTCTGATACCACTGGATGGGACCGAAATAAGTGGTTTGAAGCAGTGCTGTACTCATTGTAGTCTGATATTATGACGATTATACAATACTGTCATTACCTCTCCAATAATGTCACTCTCAGGTATAAACCCTAAATGGCGCGAGTCAGCAGGATTCTCCTTATTGAGAGCCTCCAGCCAATAGTAATCAGTTTTAGCGCATGTCTTTAATCCTGGCACAATCGTCATTCCTTTGTGTGTATTAATGGTATCGCCAGGTACTGCTTTACAACGGGCAATATAGATTCCTGCAACAGAATCATTGGGCACTGTAAAGGCTACGACATCACCGCGTTTGACAGGACAGCGCAACAAACGACTATATGGCAGTAGGCCATTGCCTTCGATGCGAAGTCCATAGCTACAGCGATTCACCAACAGACAGTCACCATTACGGTAAAGAGGAGTCAAGCCATTACCACTGACACTGTGAATAGAAAAGGCCAGCGTACGGAAGGCTAGCATCAGTGCAAAAGCTGATGCCAGTACCATCACGTTCTTCAGCCATTTTCTCATCTCTTATCTCTTACATCATACCTCTACTTGATATTATCAACAAAGCGGAATAGACGATTCCAACGAATGCCCGAGAAACCACCTCGGTCGGGATCAGAGCTCCACCAGATGAAAATGGGCTTACCCACGATATGGTCTTCGGGAACAAAACCCCAGTAGCGGGAGTCGAGCGAGTTGTGACGATTGTCGCCCTGCATCCAGTAGTAGTCCATCTTGAAGGTGTACTTAGTTGTCTCCTTGTCGTTGATATATATCTTGCCGTCCTTCACCTCCAGCTTGTTACCCTCATAAGTACGGATAGGACGCTCGTAGATGGGAAGGTTCTTCAATGTCAGGTCAATGCTCTCTCCTTTAGCAGGTATCCAGATAGGACCGTAGTTGTCGCGTGTCCAGTGCATATTACCATTCAACGGATAGATGTCTAAGTCGCTGGCGTCTTTGTTCAGCGTAATACTCTCCACAATATCTGAACGTTGCTTCAGAGCAGCAGCAGTGCTGTTGGTCATAGGCATATATCCGTAGTTATTCAAGTCGCGCAACTCCTCCATAGTAATACCCCACTCCTGCATCTCCTCGTCCGTGAAATGACGCTTTAGCTTAACGTGGTACGTATATTGTACATTGTCGGGCTCTTTATTAGCCTTGCCATTAATATAAATAACACGGTCTTTAATCTGCAAGGTCTGACCTGGAAGACCCACACAGCGTTTCACATAGTTCTCACGTCGGTCTGTAGGACGGGTATCTATGAGTCCATACTCCTGTGGATTGGCCTCAATGGTTTGTTTACCTGCCTGATAAATGGTGTTGAAATAGAGAGGCAACTGTTCCTGCGTCAGTGAATCAGGATTAGGACGTTGTGGATAAGCCTGATAGCCAATCTGATAGCACAACTGATAATAGTCGTAAGCCTGATACTGTGGTGCGGAGCATATCGTATCACCTGCAGGGAAGTTAAATACCACAATGTCGTTCAACTGTACCTTGCCCAAGCCTTTCACACGACGATAGTCCCAATGAGGCCACTCAATATAAGACTTGCACTCGAAGATGGGCATCGTGTGCTGGGTCAGTGGCATCGTCAACGGTGTTTCAGGAATACGAGGACCATAGCTTACCTTGCTGACAAAGAGGTAGTCACCTGTCAACAGACTCTTCTCCAAAGAACTCGATGGAATGACGTAATTCTGGAAGAAGAACAGGTTGATGAAGTAGACTGCAACAAGGGCAAAGACAAGGGCATCAACCCACGACATGACCCAACGAACTGGGCCTTCTGCGTCTTTCCACCACTGCCAGTTAATCTTCTTGGTAATATAGACATCATAGATGAAAGGAATAACGAGCAGACCCCACCATGAACCTACCCAGTAGAGGAACAGTAAGTAAAGCACCAGTACGCAAATGAACTTTGCCCACTGCACCTTCATATTCAGCTTTTTCTTTTCTCTTTTCTCCATTATCTTAGAACTTAAACATATCGCTAATAGTTAGCAATCCCTGATGTTCCTTGGTGTACTCTGCGGCCAGCACAGCACCCAAAGCAAAGCCCTGACGCGAGTGTGCATCATGGGTAATGGTAATGATGTCGGCCTCTGAGTCATAGCGGACAGTATGGATACCAGGCACCTCACCACGACGAATATGGTCTACACGCAGATATTTCTTATCGGTGGTATCTTCTTTCCAGGCCTCCTTGCGGTCAATGTTCTCCACAATCTGTTCTGCCAGTGTGATAGCAGTACCACTGGGGTGGTCGAGTTTATGCACATGATGCGTCTCCTCCATCTCTACGTCATACTGGGGGAACTGGTTCATAATCTTTGCCAGATACTTGTTGACTGCTGAGAAGATAGCCACACCAATGGAGAAGTTCGAAGCCCAGAAGAGTGTCTTGCCTTCTTCTGAACACATACGGCGCACCTCGTCACCATGCTCCTTCATCCATCCCGTAGAGCCAGATACAATCTTCACTCCTGCAGCCCATGCTTTCAGATAATTGCCATAGGCGGCCTGTGGTGCAGTAAACTCTATCGCAACATCCGCACTCTTGAAGGCCTCACTCTCGAAGTCTTGCTGGTTGTCGATGTCGATAATACTCACAATTTCATGACCACGACTAAGGGCTATCTGTTCTATCATCTTACCCATCTTGCCGTAGCCGATTAATGCTATTTTCATACTCTATCACGTATTAATACCGTGCAAAGATACGATAAATAATTCATAATTCACCAACATCATTCATAATTTAAAATATTTTTTGTACTTTTGTAGCATGTTTATTAATGAGGACACATGGCAGTATATTCGTCAGCATGCTGACGAGGACGTTAGAAAACTGGCACTACAAGGTGTTGGCAATCCTTCTGTCGACCTGCCAACGGCTCTTCATCAGATAGCTGGTCGTCAGACTGCACAACATAAATTGCCTTCATGGGCTGCTAATAACAGCATCATCTATCCACCCCACCTGAATATGGAGCAATGTTCGTCAGAACAAACAGCACGCTATAAAGCACCATTAGCTGGCAAGGGGAATGTATATGTTGACTTAACTGGTGGATTTGGTGTTGATTTCTATTGGATGTCGCAGGGTTTTAAAGAGCGCACCTATGTGGAGCGTGATGAACAATTATGCGCCATTTCAACGGAAAACTTCCACACACTCGACCATGATTGTTCTGTGGTTAACGGATCTGCTGTTGACTATCTCGCCACCATCCCTCATGCGGATGTTATCTATCTTGACCCTGCACGTCGTAATGAACACGGAGGACGTACCTATTCCATTGAGGATTGTACACCCAATGTCCTGGAACTGCTACCTGTGTTGATGCAGAAAGCAGACCGCATCATTCTAAAACTATCACCTATGCTCGACTGGCGTAAGGCTGTCAACGACCTTAAACATGTTGCTGAAGTACACATTGTCAGTGTCAATAATGAGTGTAAAGAACTGGTGTTGGTACTTAAAGAGAATGCCGACGCTCTTCGGGTGGTCTGTGTCAATGATGACAGCATTTTCGAAGTGCCACCAATCCTCAACCATCAATCCCCAACCATCAGCCAGCATCCATCATACCTTTACGAGCCTAATGCCAGCATCATGAAGGCAGGATGCTTTGGTGCCGTTGCGAATAAGTATGGTCTTCAGCAGATTGCCGATAATTCGCATCTATTCCTTTCTTCCGATGAAATCGAGGATTTCCCTGGGCGTCGTTTTCAAATAACGGCCATTTCATCGATGAATAAGCATGAATTAAAGGATGCACTAAAAGGGTTGGACAGGGCAAATATTGCCGTTCGCAATTTTCCACTATCTGTTGACCAACTACGTAAGAAACTCAAATTAAAAGATGGCGGTGAGGTCTATCTCTTTGCCACAACAATGGCTGACGGACAGCATCGCTTGTTTATTTGCCGTAAAATAGGTTAAATATTTTGGTTTTCTCGCGTTTTTTCGTTACCTTTGCAAGATAGTTATTATAGATATATCGCAAATGTCACCAGTAGAGATTAGAAAAGTCACCAACAGGAAAGAGCTTGATGCTTTCATCCAACTCCACTACGACTTGTATCGGGGCAACCAGTATGATGCCCCTAATCTGTATGCCGATGAAGTTCATACGTTGAGTAAGGACCGTAATGCTGCCTTTGAGTTCTGTGAGGCCGAATACTTCTTGGCTTATCGTGAGGGCAAGGTTGTAGGGCGCATTGCAGCTATCATAAACCATCGAGCCAACGAGAGTTGGAAACGCAAGAGCGTACGCTTCGGATGGGTCGATTTCATCGATGATTTGGAAGTTTCAAAGGCACTTTTCGACGCTGTCGAGCAGTGGGGTCACGAGAAAGGAATGACAGAAATCATCGGACCATTAGGATTCACGGATATGGACCCAGAGGGTATGCTCATCGAAGGTTTCGACCAATTAGGTACGATGGCTACCATCTACAATTACCCCTACTACCCTCAGCATATCGAGAAGTTGGGCGGCTTTGTCAAGGACAACGACTATGTAGAGTATAAGCTCATCGTTCCCAAAGAAGGTATGCCAGAGAAATTCCGTAAGGTGGCAGAACTGGTTATGAAACGCTACAACCTACACCCCATGCACCCCAAGCGTAGCCAGGTGTTTGGCAAGGAACAGTATGGTCGTAAGGTGCTCGATGTCATCAATAAGTCGTTTGGTCATCTCTATGGCTATTCGCAAATGACTGAGCGCCAGATTGATGAGTATCTGAAGATGTATTTCCCCATGCTCGACATGGATATGCTTTGTCTGATAGAAGACTGGAACACCCCTAACCATGAGGTGATAGGTGTGGGCATTTCGATAACTAATATGACACGTGCCTTGCAGAAGTGTAAGAACGGACGCCTCTGGCCTTTTGGCTGGTGGCATTGTATGCAAGCCCTGAAATTCCACAAAGCAGAGTGCCTCGACCTCATGCTCATTGGCATCTTGCCAGAATATCAGCAGAAAGGTGCTAACGCATTGCTGTTCTACGACCTCATACCTATCTATCAGAAGTATGGTTTCAAGTGGGGCGAGACGAACGTTGAAATGGAAACCAACGAGAAGGTGCAGTCGCAGTGGCAGTATCTGGAGCATATACAGCATAAACGTAGAAGATGTTATAAGAAAACGATATGAACGAAGAGAACAACATCATCGAAGAGCAAGTACAGTATAATGATGATAACATCCGACATTTGTCGGATATGGAGCATGTTCGTACACGTCCAGGTATGTATATCGGACGTCTGGGCGATGGCTCTTTGCCAGAAGACGGTATCTACGTGTTGCTGAAGGAAGTCATCGACAACTCTATCGACGAGTTCAAGATGAAGGCGGGCGATCGACTGGAGATCACCATCGACGATAACTTGCGCGTATCTGTTCGAGACTATGGTCGTGGCATCCCGCAGGGTAAGCTGATTGAGGCTGTCAGCGTGCTGAATACCGGTGGTAAATACGACTCGAAGGCTTTCAAGAAGTCGGTAGGTTTGAACGGTGTTGGTGTGAAGGCTGTTAATGCGCTGAGCACCCATTTTGAGGTGGCCAGCTATCGCGATGGCAAGGTACGTCGTGCTACTTTTGAGCGCGGTATTCTACAGACAGACAACACAGAGGATAGTCAGGACGAGAACGGTACCTATATCTTTTTTGAGCCAGACAATACGCTGTTCAAGGAGTATTCTTTCCACGACGACATCGTGGAGAACATGCTGCGTAACTATACCTACCTGAATACAGGATTGGCCATTATGTATAATGGGCGACGCATTCTCAGTCGTCACGGCTTGGAAGACCTGTTGAAGGACCGCATGACCAACGACCCACTCTATCCGATTATCCATCTGAAAGGTGAGGATATCGAAGTGGCCTTTACACACTCCAATCAGTATGGTGAGGAATACTACTCGTTTGTCAATGGTCAGCATACCACACAGGGCGGTACCCATCAGAGTGCTTTCAAAGAACATATCGCCAAGACTATTAAAGAGTTCTTTGGCAAATATGAATATGGTGACATCCGTACAGGTATCGTAGCGGCTATTGCAATCAATGTGGAAGAACCTGTCTTTGAGAGTCAAACGAAGATTAAGCTGGGTTCTACGCAGATGGCTCCCGATGGCGATACTATTAATAAATATGTAGGAGACTTCATCAAACAGCAGGTGGACAATTATCTGCACATTCATCAGGATGTGGCAGAAGTCATCGAGGGTAAAATCAAGGAGACAGAACGTGAGCGTAAGGCGATGGCCGGTGTTACTAAACTGGCCCGTGAGCGTGCCAAGAAGGCAAACTTGCACAATCGTAAGTTGCGCGACTGTCGCATCCACTTCTCCGATGTCAAGAACGACCGAAAGGAAGAATCGTGTATCTTCATCACAGAGGGTGACTCGGCCAGTGGCTCTATCACCAAGAGCCGTGATGTGAATACGCAGGCTGTATTCTCGTTACGAGGCAAGCCACTCAACTGCTTCGGACTGACTAAAAAGGTGGTATACGAAAATGAGGAGTTCAATCTGCTGCAGGCTGCTCTCGACATCGAGGAAGGTCTTGATACGCTACGATATAATAAGGTAATTGTCGCCACCGATGCTGATGTTGATGGCATGCATATCCGTTTGCTTATTATTACTTTCTTCTTGCAGTTCTTCCCTGAACTCATCAAGAAAGGACATGTCTATGTGTTGCAGACTCCTTTGTTCCGTGTTCGTAACAAGCGCACGAAGATTAAGAACAAGAAGATGCTGGATGACACCAAGAAGGGCGACTTCATCACTCGCTACTGCTACAGTGAAGAAGAACGCCAGAAAGCTATTCAGGAACTTGCCCCAGATCCAGAGATAACACGCTTCAAAGGTCTTGGCGAAATCAGCCCTGAGGAATTTGCCAGTTTCATCGGACCCGATATGCGTTTAGAGCAGGTGACGCTCCACAAGAACGATCAGGTGCAGAAACTCTTAGAGTATTATATGGGCAAGAACACCATGGAACGTCAGAATTTCATCATCGACAACCTCGTCATCGAGGAAGACAAACCCGAAGACTACGACTATGAGTAAGCGTGTTTTCTATGCAGCCATTCTATGGTTGCTTACCATAACTACCGTCCAAGCCCAAATAAAAATCAAGACTGGCAGTGATTCTCCATTGCGCAAACTACAGATTGCAGAGATGGCCATCAATGGACTGTATGTTGATTCTGTCAACGAACAGAAACTGGTAGAGGATGGAATCCGAGGCATGTTGGAAAAGCTGGACCCCCACTCTACCTATTCGACTCCCAAGGAAGTCAAGGAGATGAACGAACCCTTACAAGGCAATTTTGAAGGTATCGGTGTACAGTTTAACATGGTGGAGGATACGCTGTTAGTTATCCAGACCATCAATGGTGGACCCTCGGAGAAGATGGGTGTTCTGGCTGGTGACCGCATTGTCACGGTGAACGATACGGCTATTGCTGGTGTCAAGATGTCGCGCGAAGAGATTATGAAGCGTCTGCGTGGTCCAAAAGGTACGAAAGTACTTCTGGGTATTGTGCGCCCAGGTATTGCTGACCGACTTTCCTTTACCATTACGCGTGATAAGATTCCCGTCCATTCCATCGATGCTACCTATATGATACGTCCTACTGTAGGATATATCCGTATTGGCAACTTTGGAGCGACTACGCCTGACGAGTTCCGCGAGAGTCTGAAGAAACTACTTTCACAAGGTATGCAGACACTGGTACTCGACTTACAGGAGAATGGTGGTGGCTATCTGCATGCTGCTGTGGAGGTTGCCAACGAACTGTTACAGCGCGGTAGCCTCATCGTCTATACCGATGGACAGCGTGTTGAGCGTAACGAATACAAAGCACATGGTGGTGGACTGTTTACAGAGGGCAAAGTCGTTGTGTTAGTTGACAGTTATACAGCCTCAGCGGCAGAAATTGTCTCTGGTGCCATTCAAGACTATGATCGCGGCATTATCGTAGGTCGCCGCACCTTTGGCAAGGGCTTGGTACAGCGCCCTATAGACCTTCCAGACGGTTCCATGATTCGTCTCACCATTGCCCACTACTACACACCTTCAGGTCGTTGCATCCAGAAACCTTATGAAAAAGGTAAGAAGAAAGACTACGCGATGGACGTTAGCAATCGTCTGAAAAGTGGCGAGTTGATGAGTGCCGATAGTGTTCATTTCAGCGACTCACTTAAATACTACACACTCCGTGAACACCGAGTGGTTTATGGTGGTGGAGGTATCATGCCCGATGAGTTTGTACCCCTTGATACTACCAAATATACACGATTCCATCGGGAACTGGCAGCAAAATCTATACTCATCACCCAGAACTTGCGCTATGTCGATAATCATCGCAAACAACTGAAACAGCAGTATCCTGACTTTGCCGACTTCCGTGAGCGTTATGTGATTCCTCAAAAGCTCATAGACAACATCCTCGCTGAAGGCAAGAAACAGAAGATTGAGCCCAAGGACAATGATGAATTGCAGCGCACCCTGCCAATACTCAGTCAACAGTTGAAAGCGCTGATAGCTCGTGACCTTTGGACTGCAGATGAGTACTACGCCATCATGAACGAGCAGAGCGACGTCGTGCAGCATGCCATAAAACTCATTGAGAAAGATAATCGTTAACTTAAACAGATACAAATGATGAAACTAAAGGACATCTTGAATGGTCAGCTAAATGCTGCTGAATGGGAAGCCAAGGGTTACCAGCTTCCTAAGTATGATATCAAGGCTGTACGCGAGAAGACTGCCAAAGAACCTACATGGGTACACTTCGGTGGTGGCAATATCTTCCGTGCATTCCCTGCAGCTATCCTCAACGATGCGCTGAACACGGGTAAGTACGACCGTGGCGTGATTGTTGCTGAGACCTTTGATTTTGAGGTCATCGACAAGGCTTACGCTCCTTACGACAACCTATCACTCTGCGTCAACCTCTGCTCTGACGGTTCTATTGAAAAGAAGGTCATTGCTTCCGTAACAGAGGCTTTGAAGGCAGACCCACAGTTCCCCGACTGGAACCGCCTGGTGGAGATTTTCAAGAATCCATCACTACAGATGATTTCATTCACCATCACCGAGAAGGGTTATACCTTCAACGAGGCAGATTTAGCTCGTGGTATGAAACCGCTCTTCGCTATGGGTAAGGTTTGTGCACTCTTGCTGGAGCGCTACAAGGCAGGCAAACTGCCGCTCACCGTACAGTCTATGGACAACTGCTCGCACAATGGTGACAAGGTGAAAGCCGGTGTTTTCGCCTATGCTGAGCGTTGGCTGCAGGACGGTCTGGTGGAGCAGGGCTTCATTGACTACCTGAAGGATGAGACAAAGATTACCTTCCCCTGGTCAATGATTGACAAGATTACTCCACGTCCTCATGAGAAGGTAAAAGAACTCCTTGCTGCCGATGGATTCGAGGATAATGACTATATCGAGACAGAGAAACACACCTTCACAGCCCCGTTTGTAAACGCTGAAGAGGTACAGTATCTAGTTATTGAGGATAACTACACCAACGGTCGTCCGCCATTGGATTTGGGTGGTGCGCTCTATACTACTCGTGAGACCGTCGATAAGGTGGAGACCATGAAGGTGACCACCTGTCTGAACCCGCTGCATACCGCCATGTCTATCTATGGCTGCATGCTCGACTACACGCTTATCTCTGCCGAGATGAAGGATGACGACCTGCGTGCCTTTATCCAGAAGATTGGCTATATGGAGGCCATGCCTGTCGTCGTTGACCCAGGTGTGCTGAACCCCTACGAGTTCATTGGTGCCGTACTCAACAAGCGTCTGCCCAACCCCTTCATGCCCGACGCTCCACAGCGCATCGCCATGGATACTTCTCAGAAGCTGCCCATCCGCTTTGGTGAAACGCTGAAGAAGTATATTGCTCGTGGTCTTGACAAGTCGAACCTCGTACTCATCCCTCTCACGTTGGCTGGCTATGCTCGCTACCTGAAAGGCCTCAAGGACGACCTGACTGCTTTCGAGCCCTCTCCAGACCCTATGCTCGCAGAACTACAGGCTATCGTCGCTCCCTTGGAGATTGGCAAGGCCGACCAAGACTGGAGTCCGCTGAAGCAGCTCTACAGCCGCAAGGACGTCTTCGGTCTTGACCTCTACGAGGCTGGTCTTGGCGAACAGATTGAAGGAATGGTCAAGGAACTCTACGCAGGCAAGGGTGCCGTACGAGCTACGCTACACAAGTACGTTGCCGCAAGATAATCTCGACATTAGAAGTTCTTGCAAGAAAACAGGGTTCACATTCACACGTAATCTATTGATATATTGTGTAATAAGTGTGAACCCTGTTTTTGTATAGTTGGCATCAAAGAGAAATCAAAGAAGTCAGGTACCAGTCCTTTGGCATCGTTTTAATCTTTTCATCAAAATTATACTCGAAAGGAAATAAAACTGCCCCTTCTCTGACAAATTAGAAGATAAACGCTGCATGCAGGGTGAAAGCCTTCGTCTTCGACTCACACAGGGTGACTTTAGCGGCCTCATAGTTTGCTGCGAGTCTAAGGGTATGATTTCCCAACTGCCAGTCAAAACCAGCGCCAACGTAATAACCGAAGCTGCCGCCGTTCTCGTCCATGTTGCCATATTGGAAAGCACTCATGTTCTCTGAACTGACATCAAAGAGGTATGCCGCCATACCGCCAGCACGCAGGAATGGCTTGAAGTTGTTACCCCCCAGGAAATGCCACGACAGACCAGCGTCCATCTGGGCACTATAGTACTTCAAACTACACTCATGCTGTAGTGCGGTATATTCTTTGCTCATATCCCATTTACTAAATAGTAGACACGACTGTATGGACAGATTTTTTACCAGACGGGGAATACCGACATCCAGACCAACACCAATGCGAGGCACAGTCATCTGGTAGCTAAGCGTCTCATACATATCTGAGAAAGGATGTGGTGCCAATTCTCCCATGAACAGTTCGGCAACAAAAAAGAATCTGGTAGGCAAGTAGTTGGCCACCTTAGCACTGTATTCAAACTGCGTACATTCGCCCAGCTCCGTACAGTATTCCTCATTATACTCCTTGACAATACTGCTCAGATTCTGCGACGTGGTGCGCTCAGCCCAGAGACGAGACTTCGCCTTCTCGCTCTTCTTAAGCATCTCAGCGGCATCGTGCAGTATTTTACGTCTGTTCTGCCTATTCTCACTGGCCCAATAGGAAGTGACAAACTCTTCGTTCTTCAGCACTGCCAATTTACCGTCTGAGTCTTCAAAGAAGAAATAATCCAAGCCCTCTGTTTTATAATGGTAAAGACTGAGTCCACCCTTTATCAGGAACTCAGCAAAGACCAACTGTTCCACACTATCAATGGGCAATGTACGCGTCACATAGTAGATGCCATTCTCCTTCAGACGATATCCCTTCAGTTGTTGTGGATGGTAAGTCTTATACTCCTGCTCACCATCCTTGCGAAACAGACACTTCTGTCCGTTCTGCGTGTCAGACCTATAGTCGATGGTTCCCTGAATGGTATCTCCATCGTTAGTAATGATATATCCTTTATGAGGGTTCGTCTGTGCCTGACCAGTAATTGTCATAAAGACGAGTATCAGCGTTGCCCAAAAGTATTTGCTATTCTTCAATACCAATAAAAAACGTGGTTTCTTTATTTGTTCCATTCTATTGTGTGTTCTTATTTGTATCGCTTTGTTGAAAAACACTGCAAAGGTAGACATTTCTTACGACATATACAAATAATTTGAGCACACTATGTACGCCTTACAGAAGATAGTGCAAGAAAACAAGTGTCACTGTCACGTCTAACGTGTTGTATCTGTGTGTATTAGGTGTGACACTTGCTCTGGGTGAAAAATAATTATTCAAAAAAGATAATCGTTTTTGGATAATTGTGTATCGCCTAAAGAATCAAAAATCAGGATTCCTTAGATTTCAACTAGATCATCCTGTTTCCGTACTAGCCTATCCCATCGCGGTATTAGCTGTACTTTCTTTATGCGACGGATGTCGCAGATATTTGCGACGGCTTTCGAATATATGTTCGACGGCCGTCGAACGAAAGAAGAAAATCTGGATGGGGAAGTAGAGACGGTTGGGTTGGGAGAACAATGCGAATGTTGTGTAATGTGCAGAATGTGAGACGGTTGTACGAACGGAGTGTACGAAGAAAAGCCAGTTTGGGGAGCGTTTTAGAAGGCTGAAAAGGACGAAAAGCAAGCTGAAATTAACATTAATTTTGATTTCGTGTAAAGAAATCGGAACCGGCTGGGGATATAAAAAACAAGTGTCACACTAAACGCACTATGAAACAGGGAGTTACGCGTGACAGTGACACTTGTTTTTTAGCAAATATGCTTTTAATATGATTACTTGCAGAGACGGATCTCGTGGATGCGAGGTGTCTGCTTACCAGGCTCGGCAGAGAGGGTTAGCATGATGGTTTCCTTCTGCAAGGTGGCAGGCAGGTTCAGAACAGCCAGACCCTGACCATCCAGACGGACGGTGTCGAGCTGCTGGCCATCGATGCTAACGATGACACGCTCGTAGGCGGCAAAGCCCTGCAGACGCAGCGTCTTGGCATCCTGAGCCTTCATCTGGTAAGAGAAGGAGCCACGAGCGGTACGCCAGTGCATGCCTTCGTCATAGCCGTTCCAAGCGTTGTCGGCCTTGAAGAAGTGGTCGCTCTCCGACTGCTGCTCACCACAGAACACCTTATCAACGGTGTTGGCTTCCATCTCCATCTTGGCTTTCTCAGCAGCTGCCATTTCCTGTTGCTTGACAGCCCATTCCGACTGTGAATAGAGTGGGAAGTAAATCTGATAGCGGCACTCATAGAGCTGATAGAACGGCACGAGACGCAGACCCTCGTAGGCTGGTGTCGTCAGTCCTGTGAGGGTGAAGGTGAGGGGCTGGCCCTCTACGGCTTTCAGGTGTGACAGGACGTCGTTGGGCGTGCCGATAATTGCTGGCATCTGAGCCTGAGGCACCTTCGGACCATTGGCGATATGTCCACCACGACTGTCGTCAGCAAAGAGGCCATCCTGTCGGTCGGTACCCGTCTTAGCTGCCAGCACGATAGGACCATAGAGGAACGAATACTGTGGCTTGCCGTCAGGTGTCGTCATCGCTGTCAGGTGCATGGGCATATCCATGTGAATCTGGTCGCCATCCTTCCATGAACGCTCAATGACGAGATAGCCGTTGGCAGCTATTCGGTAATCAGCGGGTGAGCCGTTGACGGCCAGCTGCACGGCGTCGCACCACGCTGGCTTACGAATCTTCACCGCAAACTTACGAGCTTTCTTCAGCTGCAGGGTGATATTGGTGGCGGGCTCCTGTGGGAAGCGGTTCTCCTGCTTGACGGTCATGCCGTCCCACGTGAGCGTTGAGGGGATGAAGAGGTTGACGATGAGGTCGTTGCCCTCGTGGGCATAAATCATCTCACCATAGCGGGCAGGATTCTCCAGACCTGTACCCACACAACACCACATCGAGGTCTGCGGTTGTGAATAGACGCGATAGTGACCACTACGCATGGGGGTGAAATAGACGAAACCACCCTGCACGGGGTTCAGTATCGAGAGGATATGGTTGTAGAGCGCACGCTCATAATAGTCCATATAGTTTTTGTCTGCTGATGTCTGATAGAGCATCTTCGTCAGGCGTAACATATTATAGGTGTTACAGCTCTCTGGTCCTTGTTCTGAAGCCAGCAAACCACTGAAGTCGTTGGTGGGGTTGAAGTGCTCGCGCATGGAGTTACCGCCAATGCTGACACTACGCTGTCCGATGACCACATCCCAGAAGAAAGCAGAGGCAGCATCCCAGTCGTCCAGTCCTTCCAGGTCAGCAATACGCTTGTAGCCGATGACCTTGGGAATCTGGGTGTTAGCGTGCTTACCCGTCAGGTTGTCTTCCTTCTTCAATAGTGGCTGGAGCATCTGCTGGTCGCTGAACTGATGGGCCAGGCGCAGGTATTTCTTGTCACCCGTAATGCCATAGACATCTGCAAAGGTCTCGTTCAGTCCACCCTGTTCGCTGATGAGCATCTTCTGAATCTGCTCATCGCTCAACTTGCTCACCTCCTGAATCATCCAGTCAGTCAGCTTGATAAGCATCGCCTTAGCCTGCTGGCGACCAGCAATCAGGTAAGCATCGCGCAGACCCGCATAAATCTTATGGATATTGTATAGCGGTACCCAGCGGTTGTTCAGTCCAAAGGAGTTTGCACGGATGTCGCCCTTGGCTATCTGTCCCCAGATTTCGTTAGGGTTGGGTACACCTCCCAGATAACCGTCCTGACGGGCGTCCTGACAACGTTTCAACTCGCTGAGCACATAGTCCAGACGGGCATTGATCTCTTGGTTGCCAGTAGCTGCTGCCATGTAGCTCAGTGCCGACACATAGTGTCCACCGATGTGGCCATCCAGACCGGTGTTCTCCCAGTTGGTATAGTTCTCAGCCTTGGGCGTCAGTCCTGCACCTTTCAGATAAGGTGCCATGAGTCGGTCGGCATCCAGTCCAAGGAGGTAATAGATGTCTGCCTGCTGGTTTTTCAGGAACTGGCTGTCGCCCAGTCTGACACTACTGATGGGGAAAGTCTCGATACGTGGTGTGGGCGCTGCACTAGTTGTCAGCGTGATAGCCGTGAGGCTGATGATGAATAGTCGTTTCATAGATGTTTCTGTTAGTTTGGTGCAAAAGTACAAAAAAATTAAGAATTAAGAATTAAGAATTAAGAATTATTTACTACCTTTGCAAAACATTTTCGCAACAATGAACACGATTTTTATAGTTTTACCGATACTTGTCCTGCTGATGTTCGACTTAGGACTGACGCTTCGCCCTGCCGATTTCCGTCTGTTGGTAGAGCGTCCTAAGGCAGTATTGGTGGGGTTGGCAGGTCAGATTATCCTGCTACCACTGATCGGTTTGGCCATTGGCTATGGGTTTCAATTGGAAGCTATATTCTTCCTGGGTGTTATGCTGATTGCATGCAGTCCTGGCGGCAGTTCCAGCAACGTCTTCTCCATGCTGGCGGGTGGCGACGTAGCACTTTCTGTGTCGCTAACCATGTTAAGCAGTATTATCACGCTGTTTACGGGTCCGCTGGTGATGAGCTATGCCACCAGTCTGGTAGGCGAGAGTCAGTCGATAACCCTTCCCGTAGGCAACCTGCTGATACAGAACATCGTACTCATGCTGGTACCTATCCTTATTGGCTTGGCATTGGCGATGTGGCGCGAACAGCTGGCTCACAAGATGCATGGCGTGTTGAAGAAACTCGCCTTCCCAGCGCTGATACTACTAGCCTCGGTCTTCTTCATACAGAACCGAGAGACCATCGTCCGCGAGTTTCCACAGTTGGGACTGGCAATGACCGTGCTCATCCTGCTGGCGATGGGTGGTGGTGTCTTGTTATCATGGATGATGAGACTCTCTGGTCGTGAACAACGCACCATCATCATTGAAATAGGCATGCAGAACGCTGCCCAGGCCATCTCTATTGCCAGCAGTCCGTTTGTCTTTGCCAACGATGTGATGGCGATACCTGCTATCGTCTATGCGCTGATGATGAACGTCATCCTGCTGTCGTATGTGGGCATTCTCAAGACGGTCAAGGACCGTTCTTGATGCCTTTTCTTCTATGAAATCGAAAAAAATAGCGATTTTTCTTTGAGCTTTCATTAAATTTCTTTATTTCTGCCGACTATTATGCAACATAGTAGTATACTATAGTGGCTTTGCGCCGATATAAGGAACGCTATGTGGACCCTGAAAAGCATCATCTCATTGAGCAGATGGAGAAGATGCGTGAGGTAAACAACCGTCTGACAAAGCGCAATCAGGATCTAGCCAAAAAAGTCGCAGAAATGCAGTCACGCCTTAACTCCCAAGTGAATCAAGCCACCGACCAGCACTGGTTCGGGTAAGGAGTGTCCGCACACAGTTGACTGCGCAGGGGTTCCTTTTGTTAATTTTCTATAAATAGAAGGGGCCGCTAACGTTACAAATATAGATTTTTGCTATATTTGCAGAGATAATATACCATATGCTAAAGCTGACAAAGAAAATCTCTGAAACTCTGTCGCTTAGACTCAGCCTAATAGTGGCCTGCGTGGTAGCGGTGTTACTCTTGGTGTCTCTGGCAGTCATGTTCCAATTCTCACGCCAGACATTAAGAGAAAGAGCCATGCATAATGCCGAGGAGACGTTGGATGCAACGGTGCAGGACATCGATAACATCCTGCTGAGCGTGGAACAGTCGGCAGGCAACATCTATTGGGAGGTGATGGCACATCTTGACGAACCTGACCGCATGCTGAATTTCAGTCGCCGACTGGTGGAGTGCAATCCCTATGTTGTGGGCTGTGCTATCGTCTTCAAACCGAACTATTATCCTGGTCATGAGCTTTTCATGGCCTATGTTCACCGCAAGGGTCATAGTGTGACAACCAATGTGGCATCGGAACTGGTTGTTCAGGAGACGTTTACCAACCGCCCCTATACTGAACAGGTGTGGTACACCGAGCCGATGACCGTGGGACACGCCTGTTGGACAGACCCGCTGAAGAACGATGATACCGAGAACGAAGCATTAATTACCTTCTGTCTGCCCATCGTAGACCGCAGTGGGCACGCCGTAGGTGTCGTAGCTACCGACGTTGCCGTCGAATTGATTTCGCAGATTGTCCTAAGTGCCAAGCCGTCACCTAACAGCTATAGTACCCTGCTGTCACGCAATGGTTCATATATTGTCCACCCCGACAAGGAGAAGCTGACCAAGCAGAATGTCTCCTCTCAGTTTATCAATAAGAACACTCACCCCTCTGTCGTCAAAGCCGCCAAGGCAATGATGAGTGGCGAGAGTGGTATGCTGCCCCTCATCATGAACGACCGCGAGTGGTATGTAGTCTATAAACCCTTCGTACGTGACGAGGTGGTGGGTAGAAGCATGGAAAGCCTCAGTTGGAGCGTGGGTGTAGTATATCCTAAGGACGACATCTTCGGCGACTATAATCGTTTGCTCTACCTCGTGTTGGTGATTGCATTCTTCGGATTGATTCTGGTGGTCGTACTCAGCAGTATGTTTACACACCGCCAACTGTTGCCGCTGAACATGCTGACGGAAACAGCCCAGCAGATTAGTCAGGGCCACTACGATGTGCCTATCCCTGACACGGTGCGCACCGACGAGATTGGCCAGTTGCAGGACGACTTCCGCCAGATGCAACAGTCATTGGCTGCCCAACTGACGGAGTTGCAGCGACTCAACAGTCAGCTCAAGGAACGTAGTGTGGAACTGCAGCGCGCCAACCGCAAAGCTCAGGAGGCCGACCGCATGAAGACTAACTTCCTGCATCTGGTGACCAACAAACTGATGGACCCTGCCGAGGCGCTTACCACCCATGTTGCCACACTGTGCGACAACTATCATACTATCAGTCCTGAGGATGCCGCCCAAGAGATAACAAATATACGCCAACAGGGTAATACCATTGTCGACCTGCTGGACGACATGATACACTCTGCCGATAATGAAACAGGAAAGGAGGATGCCCATGAATAGCCTACGCCGACAACTCGCCGCCAAGCTTAGCATCGGCATTACGTTGCTGACTACCCCCATCTTCGTAGTGGCTTTGGGAATACTGTTCTTGTATTCTCACCACCTCCTGTATCAGGACACCGCGACACATGCCAACAACATTCTCCAGACAACATCGCAGCACCTCAGAAGTGAACTGGGACTGGTGGAGAATGCCGTCAACTCCAATGCATGGCTGATGGAGGAGAATTTCCGTCCCGACTCGCTGCAGTCCATCTGTCACCGCTTGCTCAGGCTGAATCGTACACCTGTCACCTGTCAGGTTGTCACCGATTCTGTTGAAATGAGCAATATCAAACTGGGGTTCTCTGTTGATACTACCGCTAACGGCGACACCCTTTTCTACTATTCCAGAGCTTTGCGTCCAGATGGCGATGCTGTCAAGGGCATTGTGACAGCAGGCCTTCCCATCAAGCGCTTGAAGACCATCATCAAACAGGCAGAGCAGCCGTTCCCTGTCTGCGAATTCCTACTCCTTGAGAACGACCAGACATTCGACACCGAGGATGCACACGTCTTCTACGATGAGTTGCCTGACACTGACTGGACATTGGCTCTTATATGTCCTGACAGCGAATTCGAGAAGAGCTATCGCCAGTTGGCCCACATTGCTTACTTCCTGTTTATCGGCGGTCTGCTGCTCATTCTCATTATCTGTTATCTGCTGACGCGACATACCATCAAGCCCCTCCACAAGTTACTGGCCCATACTAAAAATATTGTCTCTGGCAAATATGCAGAGGTCATTCCCCGTTCCAACCACAAGGATGCCATCGGACGCCTGCAGAACAGCGTTGTTGTCATGCAGCAGTCCCTTTTGGAACATGTGGACAGCATCCGCAAGACTGGCGAAGAGACCAAGAAGCATAACGAGGAGTTGGCTCGTGCCCAGATGCTGGCTGAGGAAGGCGTGCAAAAGAAAGCCATCTTCATCCAGAACGTTTCGCATCAGATGCGTACGCCCCTGAACATTGTCATGGGCTTTGCCGATGTACTTGGTGAAAGTCTTGCTGCTCAGCAGGACGGCGCCTCGCAAAGCCTACTGCAGGATGCAGAATTGGCCGACATCACCGAGACAATGACCTATAATGCCATCCACCTGAGACGTATGGTGCAGATGCTCTACGACAGTTCTGAGTATGGCACCTCGCAAGAACTCTTTTCTGGGAAGAGCGAGTATGTAACCATCAACAATATCGCCCAAGAGTGTATTGAATATACCCGTGAGCGCTTCCCAAAAACCACTATCAATTTCGAATCTAATATACCCCCTCGTGCTGTCGTCAAGACCAACCACCTTTACTTGATGCGTACCCTTCGTGAGCTTCTTTTCAATGCCGCCAAATACTCCGACGGCCAGCATATCATGTTGCGCATCTCAGAGACCATCTCCACTATTCGCTTCACAGTGGAGGATGTCGGCCCCGGCATTCCGTCTGATACACTGGGGATGATCTTCAAGCCATTTGGCAAAGTCGATGACCTATCTGAGGGTCTCGGTCTTGGTCTTCCATTAGCCAAACGCCACGCTCTCAGTTTAGGTGGCGATCTGACCTATGATGTCGATTACCACGACGGTTGCCGCTTCATCTTAGAGGTTCCGAAATAGTAATATTTTCTTGTTACTTTTTTGTGGTTTGGTAGAAAATGTCTACCTTTGCAACGTTTTTCAACAAAGGATAGACAAATTATAACACACAACAATAAAAGGAAACAAATGAAAAAGCAACTATTATTATTGGCATTTATGTTCCTGTCATTAGCTGTAAATGCACAAGATGCAGTAGAAATCGACGGGATATACTACAGATTAGACATCAATACCAAGACAGCAGAAGTGACAAGGCAGCTCTATCACACCTATAGCGGAGATGTCGTGATTCCATCAACGGTAACTAAAGATGAGGTAGATTATAGTGTGACAAGTATCGGAAAAGAGGCATTCTCCTTATCTACTGAACTTGTTTCCGTCACTATTCCTGATCATGTAACAAACATTGCTGATCATGCATTTGATGCATGTTGGAGTCTTGCTTCTGTCAATATACCTAATAGTGTAACCCATATTGGCGAGTATGCTTTCGCTCAATGTACAAGTCTTCGCTCCATCACCATTCCTAACAGCGTGACAAGTATAGACAATGCAGTTTTTACTCAGTGTACAGCACTTGAATCCATCATTGTTGATGCAGATAATATGGATTATGATTCACGAGACAACTGTAATGCCATCATTAGGAAATCGGATAACACGCTTATTTGTGGCTGTAAAAAAACTATCATTCCTAACAGCGTAACGAGTATAGGTGAGCGTGCCTTCGAAGGTTGTAAGACTTTGTATTCTATCAGAATTCCAGGCAATGTGAAGACTATTGGTGAATGTGCTTTTTGGTTGTGTAATAGTCTTATGACTGTCACCATCTCCGAGGGTGTAACAAGCATCAACGAGTATGCTTTTAACTGGTGTGAAAATCTTTCTAATGTCAATCTTCCCAGTAGCATAACGTTCATTGGTAAATCTGCATTCGGTGGGTGTAACAAAATAGGCTCTATTACCATTTCTAATAATGTTACAACGATTGAAGAAAACGCATTTGACGGTTGTAACGGTTTATACAAAGTTGAACTAAACAACAATGCAATAGTATCAAAAGATTATTCTCAGTCCTCCTCTATTAAAAAATTCTTTGGTGAGCAAGTTCATGAATATATTTTGGGAGAAGATGTGACAAGCATCGGAGAAAATGCATTCGCTGGTTGTTTTCTTAATTCCATTATTATACCTAAAAATGTGACGAACATTAAAGGTAACCCATTCATTAATTGTGACCCTCTGACCATTCAAGTTGAAAGCGATAACCCGGTCTATGACTCTCGTAATAATTGTAATGCAATTATTAGAACAGCAGACAATGCATTGATAACAGGATGTTATAAAACCAGGATTCCAAGTGGTGTAAAAAGTATTGAAGATAATGCTTTCTATGGCTGCACTAACTTAACTTCAATCAGTATTCCTTTTAGCGTGAAAACAATAGGTCATTCTGCTTTTCGAGGCTGTAGTGATCTTACTTCTATTGGCATTTCTGATGATATAACGAGTATTGGAGATTATGCATTCGCCGGTTGTGGAGAATTGACTTCTTTCAAGGTTCCCAATAATGTGACGACAATAGGAGAATCTGTATTTGCAGACTGTAAATCTCTTACTTCTGTCACCATTCCAAATAGTGTGACAAGTATTGGTAATAAAGCGTTCTATAATTGTTATAGACTTGCCTCTGTCAATATTCCTAATAACGTAACAAGCATTGGTGAAGAAGCATTCGCTTACTGCTATAATATACCTTCTATTACAATCCCAAGTTGTCTTACGGATATCAAAACTAAAGCATTCTATCAATGTTCTGGTTTACAAAGCATTCAAGTTGAAAGCGGAAACCCTGTATATGATTCTCGAAATAACTGTAACGCTATCATTGAAACTGAAAGTAATACGCTCTTGTTGGGTGCTTCTTTAAATACGGTTATTCCAAATACTGTAACAAGTATAGGCAATTATGCATTCACAGGATATGATGAATTAACTTATATCAATATTCCTAATGGACTGAAAAGTATAGGTGAAGAAGCTTTTGCAGGTTGTTATAAACTGCCTTATATTGTTCTTCCTGAGAGTCTGGTAAGTATTGACGATTATGCATTCTCCAGCTGTAGCAACTTAGAAGTATATTGCTATGCAGAACAAGTGCCAGAAACAGGTATTTATGTTTTTGATTTCGCTTATACACTTCATGTTCCCGCTGCCTCTATCAATGCATATAGAAACGACGAAGAATGGAGTAAATTTTGGCATATCGTTGCATTGAAAGATGATGATCCCAAACCAACGGGAATCAAAAATATCAATCAAAATACTATTATAGGCCAACATTATTACTCTCTTGATGGAAAGCGCATCAATCAGCCTCAACGTGGTCTGAACATCATTAAGATGAATGATGGTACAACAAGAAAGGTAGTGGTGAAATAAAAAAACAAGACAGTTTAAATTCTGTTTGACACAAACCATTTAAAAATAGGGTTCACACTTACTGCGCAATATATCAATAGATTACGCGTGAATGTGAACCCTTATTTTTGAAATATATTCAGAAATAATCAGAAATCGGGGATTCGAATCTGCGAGATAGAAAAAACTATTAACTATTGTCATTAAACTTTGGGGGAAGATTTACGTCATAAAAATGTAGACATAAAACCAAATGAAGACTATTCGTATCTCTTTTTTACTGATTATTTGCCTCTTTACAACGCTCCAACTATCAGCCCAGACAGCATCGCTGTCAGGGCGAGTAACTGATGCAGACACTAATGAGGCGTTGGCAAGAGCTACAGTTCAGCTCTACCGCATAGGCAAGGACACAACATTTGTCGGAGGTTCCTACTCCAATGCACAAGGTCAGTTCACGCTCAATGGCGCAGCAGGGTCGTATATGCTACGTATCTCATTTCTTGGCTACAAGCCTGTCGAGCAACACATCAGACTGACAGCCGGACAGACAAAGGTGCTTGGCAGAATATCACTGAAGCCAGATGCCATGCAATTGAAAGAGACGGTAGTAACGGCCAACGTACCGAAGATGGTTGTCAGGGACGATACCGTAGAATACAATGCCGATGCCTTCCGAGTTCCTGAGGGTTCAGTCATCGAGGCGCTTGTCGAGGTATTGCCAGGCGCAAAGATTGACGACGAGGGTAAGGTAAGTATCAATGGCAAGAATGTGAAGAGGTTTAAGATGGATGGTCGCGACTTCATGACGGGCAATAATGATGCGGTGATGAAGAACCTACCATCATACGTCATAGACAAGGTGAAGGCCTACGATGAGAAGAGCGACCTGTCGAAGTTGACAGGTATTGACGACGGTAACGACGACTTCGTGCTGGAGTTTGTCACCAAGCGTAGCGCACGTCGCGGTTTGCAAGCAAATCCTGACATTGGCTATGGTACAGAAGGGCGATACGGCATCCGACTGACGGCCATGAAACCTTTTGGCAATATACGCTACACATTCATGGGTAATGCCAACAACGTGAACGACCGTAACTTCTCTGGACGTGGCGGTCGTGGACGCGGCAACAACAACGGACAACGCGAGACAAAGACTGCAGCGTTGGACATCAGCTACGAGAAACAGAATAAGCTGCAGCTGAGCGGTCGCGTGACATGGAACCACGGCGATAATGACAACTGGAACCGGACGGGTAGCGAGAGCTTTGTCATCACACGTGGCGGTGCCTTCTCGAACAGCGTCAGCCAGAACTACTCGCGCAACAACAACTGGACGGGCAACATGAACCTGCAATGGAAGATAGACTCCGTGACAACCCTTTCCTTCCGTCCAGACGTGAGCTTCTCCACAAACGACAACCGCGGCTACTCGCGATCGGCCTCGTTCAACGCCAACCCTTACGATTACGTCATCGACCCGTTGAGCGAAGGGGGACTGGCCGAGATGAACCGGCGCGGTTTGGCAGTTAACAGTCGTCCTAACAAATCACTTGGCTACAGTGATAGCAAGAACATCAACACTCAGGTGCAGCTGCACCGCAGGTTGGGCAGAAACGGTCGTAACATAGCTCTGAGCGGTGACTTCCGCTATAACGATGGCAACAACCAGAATACCAACCTCTCAATGGTGCACCTCTATCAGGAGAAAGACCGCTACGGCAACGACTCCACCTATCAGACCAACCGCTATACTGTGTCGGCTAGCAATGGACTGAACTACTCGCTGGGTATCACCTATACTGAACCCCTCCTCACCTTCAAGACTCAACAGGAAAACGACACGGAGCGCGCTATGGGTCGCCAACAGAGAAACAGAGGTCCCTTCGGTGGTGGCAACCAGCGTCGCCCATTTGGTCAACAGGGCCTTTTCCTGCAACTGAGCTATCGCTACAACTACAGTCACCAGAAGAGCGATCCCGCTACTTATGATTTCCCTTCTTTCAGTGATGAGGCCTTCAATGACGTCCTGGAGGAGTATCGCGACTGGACCAGACTCTTCGGCTATCTCGACAACCCCTACGAGAGCTACCTAAGTACTGAGTTGAGCCGCTACTCCGAACGTACCGAATACAACCATCAAGCTGACGTCCAGTTGCGCTATGTTCGCAACAAGATGAACATGAACATCGGTTTTACTGTACAGCCCCAGAGGTCACACTTCATACAGAACTACCTAGGAAGACAGATTGACACCGTGCGTAATGTCACCAATATCTCGCCGACGCTGAACATGCGCTATCGCTTCAATCAGCAGACTAACTTGCAGGTGCAGTTCCGTGGACAAAGCCAACAGCCCAACATCACACAACTGCTTGACATATACGACGATACCAATCCATTAAATATTACTATGGGTAACCCGGGATTAAAACCGTCGTTCACCACCAATCTCACCACTAACTTCCAGATGATGCGTCGCACAACGTTCGTCACCGATAGTCTGGGTATGCAAATTCCCAAGGCACAGCGCCACTGGAGTTTCAATGTCAACGCCGGCTGGCGAACCACCTATAATTCCATTGGTAACATCGTAACTTACAATGAGAGAACTGGTGCCCGCACCACACGACCTGAGAACATCAACGGCAACTGGAGTGCCAACATGGGCATGAGTTTCAACGTCGCCCTCGACACGCTGAACAGCTGGGACATCAGCGGTGGTCTTAATGGCAGCTACAGCCATCAGGTGGGCTATGTCAACCTGAACCGTACGGCCATTGCTGAACGAAACGTCACACACACCTATAATCTGTCACCTGACGTGTCGCTCAGCTTCCGCAACTCATGGCTCTACGTGTCGCTGAACTGCCGCGCTACCTATGCCCATACAGAGAATCGTCTGCAAGCATCGAACAACCTTACCACGTGGAATTACAACTACGGTGGCAACACGCGCATCACCTTTCCGTGGGGTTCCAGCCTCTCTACCGATTTCCACTGTTTTAGCAGACGCGGCTACGACGACGAGACGCTGAATACCAACGAACTGCTGTGGAATGCTCAGCTGTCGCACAGCTTCCTCAAGGGCAAGGTGCTTACTGTGATGCTGCAATGGTATGACATCCTGCGCGAACAGACCAACTTTACACGTACCGTCAACGCCAACGGTTGGCGAGACCAGGAAGTCAACGCCATTACCAGCTATGCCATGCTGCACGTCAGTTACCGTCTGAACCTCTTCGGCCGAGGCAATAACGGACGCGGTCGAGGACGCTGGGGTGAAGGCCCTGGTGGTCCCGATGGTCCTGGCAGACCAGGCGGCTGGGGAGGCGGTCCAGGCGGTGGAGCCTCCGGAGGCTTCGGAGGAGGCTTTGGTGGTGGTTTCGGTGGTGGCGGCAGACCATTCTAAATAAAACAATTAGTACACCTTGAAAAAGAAAAAGACGCTGCAAATATTTAATTTGCAACGTCTTTGCTTTCAAGCCTTGTACCCAGACCCGGGCTCGAACCGGGATGGGTTGCCCCACTGGTGTTTGAGACCAGCGCGTCTACCGATTCCGCCATCTGGGCTCGAAAAGCGGGTGCAAAGTTACGAAAAATATTTGAAATACAAAATAAAAGAGTAAAAAAAGAAAAAAAATATTGCTTTTTCTTGTTTAGTAAGTAAAAAAAGCGTACCTTAGTAGTCGAATTTTAAATCTACATACCAAATGGAAAAATCAAAACAGAACTACTGTGTGATATTAGCTGGAGGAAAAGGTCGACGGTTGTGGCCGAGTAGCCGTGAAGAGCGCCCCAAGCAATTCATCGATTTCTTTGGTGTGGGCCGTACGCAACTGCAGGCAACCTTCGACCGTTTCTCTAAAGTTATACCTCACGAGAATATATTTATATGTACGTGCAAGGAGTATCTGTCACTGGTTAAAGAGCAGGTGCCGGAGATTGACGAGCGCAACATCCTGGTGGAACCTGTCAATCGCAATACCGCTCCCAGCGTGGCATGGGCAAACATGCGTATCAAGCGCACTAACCCTGATGCAAATATCATCATTACACCGTCCGACCAGCTAGTCGTTGACGAGGCGTCGTATATGCGCAGTCTGGAGACAGGCATCAGCTATGTCTCTGAAAACGACGTGCTGTTGGTCATGGGCGTGAAGCCTACCCGTCCAGAACCTGGCTACGGCTATATCCAGATGGGCGACCTGAGTTGCAAGCCTGACGTCTTCAAGGTGAAGTCGTTCACAGAGAAACCTGAGCGCGAGTTTGCCACGATGTTTATGGAGAGTGGTGAGTTCTACTGGAACACTGGTGTATTCATCACCAACAGCCGTAAGCTGACACAGAGCTTCGAGAGTATTTTCCCCAGTGTGTTGCGTAACCTGAAGTTTGAGAAGCCGAAATACGGTTATGACGAGGAGTTGGAGTATGTGGCACAGAACTATCCGCGCTATCCCAACCTGTCGATAGACTATGCCATCCTGGAACACAGCGATGACGTATATGTCATGAAGTGTGACTTCGGATGGGCCGACCTGGGGACGTGGCATGCCGTCTATGAGTTTATGAGCAAGGGCGAGGGTGACAATGTCGTGGTGGACTCGGAGGTGATGATGGAAGACTCGCACAACAATGTCATCAAGTTGCCCAAGGGCCGTGTGGCTGTCATCAACGGGCTGGACGGCTATATCGTTGCCGAGGAGGGCAATGTGTTGCTCATCTGCAAGAAGGGCGACTCGTCGGCACTGGTGCGTAAGTACGTCAATGAGGTACATATTAAATATGGTGATGACTTCGTATGATAGTTGGAATAGACGCTAAGCGCATTGTGCGCAACGGGACAGGACTGGGCAGCTATGGGCGCACACTGGTGAACGACCTGATACGTCTGGGCGACAGCGATATGCAGCTGCGGCTGTATGCTCCTGACGAAGGGCGTGACGACCTGCGCGGACAGATTATCGAGGGTGCCGAGTTCTGTTATCCGAAGGGTCACCCTGCAGCGCTGCGCAAGGCGTGGTGGCGCTCGCGCAGCATTGTCGGTGACCTGGTGCGCGATGGTGTCACCGTCTATCACGGTCTGTCGGGCGAGTTGCCGATGGGTCTGCGCAAGGCAGGCATTCGTGGCATTGTCACCATCCACGACCTGATTTTTATGCGCCATCCGGAGTACTACCACTGGCTGGACGCGAAGATATACGAATGGAAGTTCCGCCAGGCGCTGCGCGAGGCCGACCACGTCATTGCCATCAGTGAGCGCACGCGGCAGGACATTCTGGAGCTGGGCGGAGAGGAGTATGCCGACCGCATCAGCGTCATCTATCAGAGTTTTGCGCCACACTATTCAGGCGCTGTCAAGGAAGAGCGCAAGGCGGCTGTCCGTGAGCGTTACAAGTTGCCCCAGCGCTATGTGCTGAACGTAGGAACCGTAGAGCGCCGCAAGAACCTGGCGCTGGCTGTCGAGGCTGTCGACCTCTTGCCGCAGGATGTGCATCTGGTAGCTGTAGGGCGCCAGACCGACTATGTGCGTGAGTTGCCGCATAGTGAGCGCCTGCACTTGCTGAGTGGCGTGCCCGATGAAGACCTCTCTGCCATCTATGCACAGGCAGAAGCCTTT
The DNA here is from genome assembly GCA_900316265.1 of uncultured Prevotellaceae bacterium. Lineage (GTDB taxonomy): Bacteria > Bacteroidota > Bacteroidia > Bacteroidales > Bacteroidaceae > Prevotella. The sequence goes on from ONCH01000006.1 coordinate 96,049, forward strand.
GTCTATCCGTCGCGCTATGAGGGTTTCGGCATTCCTATCATCGAGGCCATTGCTGCCGGTCTGCCCGTGGTGGCGTGTACGGGTTCGTGCCTGGAAGAGGCTGGCGGCCCCTACAACCGCTATGTAGGACCTGACGATGTCATTGGTATGGCAGAGGCATTGAAGATGTCGTTGCGTGGTGCCCGTGGTCGTCTGGAGCGCATCCAGAAGAGTCGTGAATACATCCGTCGCTTTGAGGGCAATGACGTAGCCCGTCAGGTGGCAGAGCTGTACCGTCATTCGTAATTACAACTTTACATTTAATTGTATGAGCAGGTCGGCCATCGAGGATTGGTCTATCTGTTGCAGACCTGTACCAATCACACTGCGGTCGAAATAGTTAGTTACACCCAGTTTTGTTGCCAGCGCTAAATGTTTACCGATATCTGCCTGCATCATGAGGCTATAGCGGATGCCATGACCATAGTAAGCTGGGAAAGAGAAGTCATATTGCGTAGATGGTTCATACTGGTAGAGGCGGCTGTCGTAGTCGTCGCTATGAAACCACGCCACAGTACCTGCCACCTTTAGCCATCGCTGTTGCCAGCGTGCCTGCTGGCTGACCATGATGCCACGACTGTTGGTTCCCTGTTCACTCACCACCACGCCATCACCCTGGGTACGTAGCGTCAACGTTGATGTCGCTGTCCAGTCTACAGCTATACGCAAGCGGTTACTCGTCTGGTTGACTATCAACTTCTTCGTGTCGTTATCATGCTGACGGATATGCATGCGGTAGCGCATGTTCCACTTCCACCGTTTCCTGCTATAACGAGCTGAGAACAAAGCGTCGAAGGCATCGCTGCTTGCCGACACTTGATAGCGAGGCCACGAAAAGTGAGCATAGTCCACATATCCCTGCACGAACCACGATCGCAAGGGTTGCCAAGTTGCTCCCAGATAGATGCCATGCTCATTCTGTATGCTACTCCCCTCCCTGAAACTGTTAGCATGCTGCGCGGTATAACGCTTGTCGTAGTAGCGATGTAATAGCATCAGTGATAGCTGGTCAGTAACTCTGCAGTTGACCGTGTGAATCAGTGCTACAGCCCCCTTCTTGTTCAGCGCCGTCTCACCACTGAACGCCCAGCGGTGGTTGTTCCATCCGTAGTCCAGACTCATGTTCAAGAAGCTGTTGCCCTGTGCAGAATAGGTATGGTAGAGTGCATTTTGCATGGGTTGCAACGAACGGTCGTAACGAGTATAGACGGCATTGGCATTGATGTGGAGTGTACCTTGGTGCCACCCGATGCTTGCCCCTAGGTCCGTCTCGTAGGTATTGTGCTTCTTCTCGATTTCCGTAGGTGTACAATGGTAACCACTATATAATAAGGTACGCGCTGTACCATCATCATTTAGTGTGGCATCAATAGCCTGATAGGAAGCAAAGGCCATCACCCTCCATTGCTTGGCGAGGCGCACCGTTGCAGCAATGCCCTGCAGATGATTGCTGGCCGAACGCGAGCTATGTGCCGATAGCGTATGCAACCCGCGTCCCATGGTCTGTAGCGTAGTTAGTTTACCTAAGTGGAAACTGGTGTTCATTACCAGCCCCATGCCCATCTGCACACGGTAGTGCCCAAGGTTCAGTTCCTCCAAACGACCAAAGTCGCGCAGTTGCACATAGTAGTTATACTGGTCGTAACCCATACTGTTCTTGTTTGTAAAAAACGGCTCGCCAGCATCCTGAGCAGCAGTGATACCAGCCTTTATACGATTGCCAAAGGTATATTGATAACGGAGGTCGTGGCGATACTTATAACCCAGATAGCCGTTTCTATCGCCCTGACGCTCATAGAATGGAATCTTACCTGTCGCTGTCATGCGGTGTTGCCCATATTTCAGCAGGTCAGCAGCTTTGGGCCATACTGACGACTTCCGTTCCTCGCCAGCCACCACAAAACACTGCAACAGTCGACGAGTGTGGTAGTCCAAACCCTTCACCATCTGCAACTCGCTGAGCGAACGCATCGGTTTATAGTGATCCAGATATTCTGTCAGTTCCTCCACCTGCTGAGCTGTCAGGAAGGGCAGTTCCTCTAGTTCCTCGCGACAGGTCTGATTCAGGTTGATGGGTGTCTGCGCCCGTTCTTCCAGCTGTTCCAAGAGTTCCTCGCCATAGCTCTCCTCCACATCTTCTGCCGTTAGCCATTCGCGCAATGCCTCATGCCAGTCACTTTGTGCAGCAACTGGCACCGTCAGCAACAATAGCAAAAAGAGCATCATTTCTTTCATGCTACAAAGGTACGAAATTTTATCCTTTATTAGTTTGCTAATTCACTGTTTTTTCATAATTTTGCAGCAGAAATGACATCATATAAACAATGAATATTAAAGAATTACTGAATGAAACCGATCATTTTGCAGCCCGTGCAGGTTGCAAGATTATCGAAGTCGACGGACATCACGCCATAGCAGAAATGACCGTCACCTCCGACCATCTCAATGGCGGTCATGTATGTCAGGGCGGCGCTCTTTTTACCTTAGCCGATCTCGCCATCGCCGCATTAATGAATCAACATGGAGAGCTCACTTTCGGTATTTCCAACAATATTATGTTTGTGGCCAGTGCCAAAGAGGGCGACCTTCTTCGTGCTGAAGCCATCTTCGTAGCCGATCACCGCAAGATTCCTGCTGTTGAAGTTCGCGTAACAAACCAGGATAACACCCTGATTTGTCACGTCACGGGTATGGGCTATCGTAAATCTATTCCGCTTCCCAAGGAATGAAGCTAAATAGATCGAAGAAGGAGGCCGAGGACGTTGCCCAGCAAGACACCAAGAGTGTCTGCCCAGAAATCAAGCCACTCGCCAGAGCGTGTAGTGGTGCAGTAGGCTTGGAGCAGTTCCATAAGACCACCCAGAAGTACCATACCCACAACAGCCAGCAAGAGGATTTTGCGCCAAGCGATACTACTGTGACTGCGCAGGTATTCAAACCAGATAACGCTACACGTGCCACCATACATAGCAAGGTGTGTCCACTTGTCGATGAACTGTACATCGTCAAGCGGTGTTTCAGGGAAGAAAGGGGTCAGCGAAAGCACCCAGATAAGCAGGATGCAGAACACTGACAAGGGGTATTTCCTTACAAATCGGATGAAAAAGTGCATCTTTTCTTCTTTTTTGCTGCAAAAGTAAGAAATATTTTATACTTTTGCAAACGCTATGACGAATAATGTGAACGAAAGAGATAATTTCGGCAGTAAGTTGGGTGTGATACTGGCTACGGCAGGCTCAGCAGTAGGACTGGGCAACGTGTGGCGTTTCCCCTATATGGCTGGCGAGAACGGTGGTGCTGTGTTCATCATCATCTACGTCGTGTGTGTGCTGATGTTGGGCATTCCCTGCATGATTAGTGAGTTCATCGTGGGGCGTAACGGTCACGCCAATACAGCACGTGCTTTCAGGCAGCTGGCAGGAGGTACGCCGTGGGCCGCGATAGGCTATATGGGTGTGCTGACGGGATTCCTTATTACGGGCTACTATGCGGTGGTATCTGGTTGGTGTCTGCAGTATGTATGGGCCTCACTGATAGGCCATCTACAGGGCGACCCAGCATATTTCCGCACCTACTTTGCCGAACTCAGCAGTGACCCTGTGAAACCTGTACTGTGGACGGTCATCATCTTAGGTATGACCTACCTGATTATCGAACACGGCGTGAGAGCGGGTATTGAGCGTGCGTCGAAACTACTGATGCCCACCTTATTTATCCTGCTGCTCATTATCGTGGTAGCAGCATGCCTGTTGCCTGGAGCAGGAAAGGGTATCGAATTTCTTTTCCATCCCGACTTCTCGAAGATTACAGGTGATGTTTTCTTAGGCGCCCTGGGACAGTCGTTCTACTCGCTGAGCATTGCGATGGGCTGTCTATGTACCTACGCCAGCTACTTCTCGAAATACACCAATCTGACGAAGTCGGCCACACAGATAGCCGTCATCGACTGTATGGTGGCTATCCTGGCAGGACTCATGATATTCCCTGCGGCCTTCTCCGTAGGTGTGAACCCAGACAGCGGACCTTCACTCATCTTCATTACCCTGCCCAACGTGTTCCAGCAGGCCTTTGCCGCCTTCCCATTGATTGGCTATATCATTTCTCTGCTGTTCTTCATCCTGTTGTCGCTGGCAGCTCTGACATCGCTCATGTCGCTACACGAGGTGTCAACGGCTTTCTTCCAGGAGGAATTGCATACCACCCGCAAGCGTGCAGCCTTGTGGGTAACCATCCTGACAGCCATCATCGGTGCGTTCTGTTCACTATCGTTAGGAGCCGTCGATGGACTGGTCATCTTCGGACAGTCGTTGTTTGACTGGTTCGACTTCATCACTGGTCAGATATTCCTGCCGGTAGTGGGTTTCCTGACCTGTATCTTCATTGGCTGGGTAGTACCTCACAAGGTAGTTCACGACGAATTCACCAACTGGGGCGAACTGCGCGGACGTTTCTTCCACTTCTACATCTTCCTGGTGAAGTACATCTGTCCGCTGGCCATACTCATCATTTTCTTACATCAATTAGGACTACTGAATGACTGAACGCGGTAATTTTGGCAGTAAACTGGGCATCGTGCTGGCAACGGCAGGTTCGGCAGTCGGGTTGGGCAATATCTGGCGCTTCCCCTATATGACGGGACAGAATGGTGGTGCAGCCTTCCTGTTAATGTATGTGGCTTGCATCCTGTTGTTGGGCGTACCTGGAATGATTAGTGAATTCATTGTGGGTCGCAACGCACAGACCAATGCCGCCAGAGCTTACGACAAACTGTCGAAAGGACACCCTTGGAAGCTGGTAGGTCATCTGGGCATCCTGACCTCGACGATTATCCTTGGCTTCTATGCCGTTGTCGCTGGCTGGTGCCTGCAATACCTGTTTGCCTCAATTAGCGGACAGCTACAGGGCGATGCGCAATATGTGCAACAATACTTCGTCGACTTCTCCAGCAGTGCATGGAAACCCGTCGTCTGTGGCTTGCTCTTCATACTGATAACCCACCTTATCGTCGTTCGTGGTGTGCAGCACGGCATTGAGAAAGCATCCAAATTGCTGATGCCCATCCTGCTCATCCTGCTCATCGTGCTGGTGGTGGCCTCCTGCATGTTACCAGGTGCTGTGGAAGGCATCAAGTTCCTGTTGAAGCCTGACTTCTCAAAACTGAGTAGCGACGTGATGCTGGAAGCCCTTGGTCAAGCCTTCTTCTCGCTGTCTCTTGGAACAGCGTGCCTGTGTACCTATGCCAGCTATTTCTCCAGAGACACCAACCTGCTGAACTCCGCAGGACAGATAGCCTTGCTCGACTCACTGATAGCACTCCTCGCTGGTCTGCTCATCTTCCCAGCAGCTGCAGCAGTAGGCATCAGCGCCGACTCAGGACCCTCGCTCATTTTCATCACCCTGCCTAACGTCTTCCAGCAGGCCTTTGGAAGCCTTCCCGTGGTGGGCTATGTCGTCAGTATCATGTTCTATGCCCTGCTGGTCTTCGCCGCCCTCACATCGACTATCTCCATGCACGAGATAGGTACTGCCTTCTTTACGGAAGAGTTCCACATGCCACGCAAATACGCCGCTTGGGTGCTTACCATCGTTGCCAGCGTTCTCTGTCTGCTGTGCTCGTGGTCAGTAGGTGCTTTTGATATTAAAGTATTAGGACTGTCGCTCATGGACTTCTGCGACCAACTGACAGCCAACTTCATGCTGCCCTTGGGTGGTATGTTGGCCTGCCTGTATGTGGGCTGGTATATTCCCCGTCAGGTGGTGCACGATGAGTTCACCAATTACGGTCAGCTCAACCAAAACTTCTATCGCATATACCTCTTTGCCGTACGCTATGTCTGTCCCGTCTGCATCATGCTGGTATTCCTCCATCAACTGGGAATTCTATGAACCGTAACGACCGTCGTATCGCACAGACAGCGCTTGTTGTCGCTGTACTCGCCCTCATAGGCCTGTGGCTGACAGACGGTGACCAACAGACGCCCGTCGTCCAACAGAGCAAGGACAGCACCCAGCAACAAGGGAAAGGCAATTACTACGGCAAAGGAAGATACAGGCAACACACATCAGCACCAATGGCTGTTGGCGACTTGCCCGCGCGTCACGTTGAGGAATTCTATTTCGACCCCAACTCTGCCGACAGCACACAGCTTTTGCGTTTAGGTCTGCCCGCCTGGATGGTGCGCAATATTTATCGCTATAGGGCACGTGGTGGTGTCTATCGCACTAAGCGCGACTTTGCACGAACCTATGGCCTCACTAAGAAGGACTATCAGCGCCTGGAGCCTTATATCCGTATTTCTGACGATTACCAGTCAGCAGCAACCCTCTTTCCCAAGGAAGCGCGCGACACGATGCATTATCCCGTCAAGCTGAAAGAAGGCGAACGCATCGTGCTGAATACCGCCGACACCACCCAACTGATGAAGGTGCCTGGCATAGGCAGTTACTATGCCAAGGAGATTGTTCGTCACGGCAAGTGGATTGGTGGCTACGTCAATGTGGACCAATTGGACGAAATAGAAGGTTTCCCACAGTCGGCCAAACAGTATTTCGTCATCAATAGTCCAACCCCACAGCGTTTGAAAATCAACAAGTTATCGCTTCAGCAGTTGCGTCGCCACCCTTACATCAATTATTATCAGGCCAAGACGATTGTTGACTATCGCCGCCTGCATGGCGACATCAAAAGCCTGCAAGACTTGCGCTTCTCAAAGGACTTCACAGAGGACGCAATCCGACGCTTAGAACCCTACGTTGAGTACTAAGCCAAAAGACACGTATTTCGGTCAAAATCAGCCTTTTTCGTCCCATTCCACTTGACCTATATCAAGAAGATGCACTTTTTAGTGTAAAATTTACAAGAAAACTTGTCTGTGTGCGCACACATTTGTACCTTTGCATCGTCTTCAGAGGAAGTCTTAAAGGTAAAATAAAGATTGTTTCAAGGATTATTGGTAAAGATCATTCATATTTTGTTTTAGGTTAGTAGTTTTGGTTATGTAGTAAATTATGTTTCGAGGAAAATGATGAAACATACAGGAAGAGGGACATCCGTGAGGGTGTTCCTCTTTCATTTGTTAGTGGTGAGAAAGGAGATATTAACAATCGGAATCCATGGGGTCTAAGACGTGCTCTTCACGAAGCACCTTATCTACGCTACCCGCATCGAGCAGGCGGTGTTGGGCTTCTTCGTAGTCCAGTCCCAAAAACTCCTGAAGCATACGCGTACCACGATCTACGAGTTTGGCATTCTTCAGTTGCATCTTCACCATGCGATTGCCGCGCACTCGTCCCATGCGAATCATCAGTGCCGTAGAAATCATGTTGAGCACCATCTTCTGTGCCGTACCGCTCTTCATTCGACTGGACCCCGTCACAAACTCTGGGCCGACAATCGTCTCGATGGGGTAGTCAACTGCAGCGGCCAGCGGTGTATTGGGGTTACTGGTGATGCAGCCCGTCAGCAGTCCCTGTTGCTTGGCTTGCTCAACGGCTCCAATCACATAAGGCGTGGTTCCTGATGCCGCAATGCCGATAACGGCGTCGTCAGCTTTAGGATGAAAGGTCTGCAAGTCGCGCCAACCATGCTCAGCTACGTCCTCAGCACGCTCTACAGCATGGCGTAAAGCCTCATCGCCACCAGCAATGATACCCACCACCCACTCTTCAGAAACGCCAAAAGTGGGAGGCAGTTCGCTGGCATCGAGGACACCCAGACGACCACTGGTGCCTGCACCGATATAAAACAGTCGGCCACCACGCTTCATTCTGGGTTCGATAGCCTCTACCAAAGCCTCTATCTGCGGAAGGGCTTGATTGACAGCCTCAGCCACCAGACGGTCTTCGTCGTTGATGTGCTGTAGCAGTTCGCCTACCGACATCCGTTCCAGATGGTTGTAGCGCGAGGGTTGTTCTGTGATTTTCCGTTGTAGTGCCTTGCTGACCATATTCTGAAAACTATCTTACCACCTCGGTAAATTCTGGCTTGGCATCAGCAGTCTTACCAACCGTGACATAGATGATAGACGTTGACTCCTCACCATTCATTGCTGCCAGTGATAATAATAGCTTTTTCATGTTCTTATTACTTGTAAAAACGCCCCAAAGGTACATTATTTACCGCTATCCTGCAAGTTTTTTATCCTTTATTTACAAAAATCGCGATGATTGTATTGTTGGTTGGAAGATTTTTCTTATTTTTGCAACTGATAAAAGTTTACAAGGGTAATATCCCTTGTACGATAGAACCTGAAAACCGACATCGCAACTATTATGAGGATACAAAACCTAAGATATCTCCTGAAAAGTTGCATCCTGCTGTTGGCGCTGAGCATGAGTGGCGTGACAGCCCATGCAGCCAATGATGATGAAATTATTGAGTTGCAGGGCGACCGCTATGTCATACATGTCGATAGGATGCATCCTGACAGCGAGATGACCTTGCTGGACGTGCTGAACACCTGCCCGGAGTTTCTCTCCATCAACGGCAAAAAGATTGACCTCGATTACAAGTTACGTGTCGATAACATTGACCTCGTCTTTGATGCAGAGTCATTCCTCGCCAACGTCAAAGCCTGCGAGATAGACCAAATCCAGATTTGCAGCAACACCTCGGTGGCAAAAGCTGTAAACGGCACGAAAGGTGTCATAGACATCTATTATCGCAAAGACGTCAAGACCGACGGCAAGGTGGCACTCACTGGTAGCACCTACGGCAACGGCATGCTCTACGCCGACGTCACCAACAAGAGCGACAAGCTCACCGTAAAGGGCTATGCTTTGGGGCGTTCCTCCTACGGCAAGGCCTATCCCACCAATGCCAGCAAGATGACTGACCGCGCGCTTATCGAGAACCTGCACCTCAACCTCGACTGGAAAATCACCAACAACGACAGACTCTTCATCAAAGCCTACCAAAAGTTCGAGAACACAAAGCAGAGAATCACTCACCTCTCACCCCTCACCTCTCCCTTCTCTTACACCCGCTTCATCAGTCTCGTGCTCTCCTACTCCCACACCTTCAACAACGATGCCATACTCTTTGCCGAGATAGGTGCCGACCACACCCGAACCACCAGCAACGGCTCTCATGTCGGTGACACCTATCCTTACGGCTTCATTGAGTTCGACACGCCTCTCCTCACTCGTGACCTCTGGTTGATGCTTGGTGCAGAGGTGGACTACGAGAACTCCTGGAATATCGGGCAGAATCGCGGACAGCATACCGTCAGCGACTTCTACGTACAGCTCGACTACACCCACGGCCCTTGGGTGCTCACCCTTGGCGACCGTTACCGCATGATGAACTACTGGTATCGCCAGTACGACTCCGAAGACCACAGCCTCTGGACACATCAGCGCAATAACCATTGCTATCTGGCCAGCGTGGGCTACAAGACAGGGCACCACTTCCTGCAGGCACTCGTCGCCCGCCGATTCTTCTATCCTGAAATCAGCGATTTCCTCGTCGACGAAACAGCTACCACCACCGACCTCAAATACGATGCCGACAGCTATAGCACCAACCTCGCCCATCAAGGCGTCCTGCGCTATTCCTACCAGCAACAGAACCTCACCTATCACGCCAGCATTGAGGGCAATTGGTACACCCATCTCCCTGGCCCCAACAAAATGCAGGTCGCATGCAGGAACTCCGTCTATTGGAAGACGGGCCCTTGGCAACTCACCCTCGGCGCCAACTACTATTACCAGCACGTCAGTGCGGATGCCACCGCCCCCTCTGATAACGACAATTTCTACACCCTCAAGGTCGCGCCCGCCCTCAGTCTTCCCCACGATTTGCGCCTCTCCGCTACCCTTCTCTATAGCAGTCGGCGCACCCTCGAAGACCAGCATCCGCACCTCTTCGCCACCGTCAAGGCTAATAAGCAGCTCGGCAAGAAATGCAACCTCTTTGCTGAGTTCCACGATATCGCCGGCTATGCAACGGGCAATGTCTCACAACTCACTGGCCTCTACCAGAATCGTGCCCTCAGCATCGGTGCTACCATTTATCCGTTCCGAAAATAAATTGAAAGTTGAGAAGTTGAGAAGTTAAGAAGTTATGAAGAAAGAATCCCAGTTAGAAACCATTAGTCCTGGCAACCCCAGACGCGCCACATACCTGTCGCTGATAGCAGTCTTGCTGTTTATGGGATGTCTGAATTATGCCGTAAGCATCAATGGTATGCCCGTCAAAGACTCCTTCTGGGCGCTCACTCCTGCCCTCATGGCCATCACGCTGGCGCTCATTACCAAGGAAGTCTATAGTTCCCTCTTCCTCGGAATACTCACGGGTGCCCTGCTCATTGCCGAGTTCCATCCAGTAGAAATCCTCGACCAGCTCTTTCCCAAAGGCGTCATGACCGTGCTCGCCGACAAGTGGAACGTTGGCATCCTCACCTTCCTCGTCATCCTTGGCACGATGGTGCAGCTCATGAACCGTGCCGGAGGCTCTGCGGCCTTTGGCGCATGGGCCTCGAAGCGCATCAAGAGCCGTGCAGGCGCCCAGCTGTCCACCATGCTGCTGGGCTGTGTCATCTTCATCGACGACTACTTCAACTGTCTCACCGTAGGCTCCGTCATGCGACCCGTCACCGACAAGCACAAGATAAGCCGTGCCAAGCTCGCCTACCTCATCGACTCCACCGCAGCACCCATCTGCATCATAGCGCCCATCTCCTCATGGGCTGCTGCCGTCGCAGGCTTCGTCAAAGGAGCAAATGGCATTAGCATCTTCATCCAGTCCATCCCCTTCAATTTCTATGCCCTGCTCACCATGTTGATGATGGTCATCATCATCCTTATGAAGCTCGACTATGGCCCCATGTTGCAGCACGAGAAGATGGCACAGGGCGGCGACCTCGACATCGCTGGTGAGAGCGGCCCATCCACTGCGGAGAGCCCGAAGGAAGAAAGAGTAGGCCGCGTGTCAGACCTCGTCATACCCGTCATCCTGCTCATTATCGCATGTGTCATCGGCATGATCTACACAGGCGGCTACTTCAGTGGCAAGTCCTTCGTCGAAGCCTTCGCCACCAGCGATGCTTCCGTAGGTCTCGTCATGGGCTCTTCCGTAGCGCTCATCATCACCATCGTCTACTACATGGTGCGCCAGTCGCTCACCTTCAGCGAATGCATGGATTGTCTGCCCGAAGGTTTCAAGCAGATGGTTCCCGCCATGCTCATCCTGACGTTTGCCTGGACGCTGAAGAGCATGACCGACAGCCTCGGCGCCGCCACCTATGTCGCTGGCTTGGTGGCACACTCAGCCAGCGGCCTCATGGGCTTCCTGCCTGCCATCATCTTCCTCGTTGCCGTTGGTCTCGCCTTTGCCTCTGGCACGTCGTGGGGCACGTTCGGCATCCTCATCCCCATCGTCGTGTCCTGCTTCCAGGAGGTAGACCCACAACTCATGATTATCTCCATCTCCGCGTGCATGGCCGGTGCCGTCTGTGGCGACCACTGCTCGCCCATCTCCGATACCACCATCATGTCGTCGGCAGGTGCACAATGTGAACATCTGAACCACGTCACCACCCAGCTGCCCTATGCCCTGACAGCAGCCTCCGTGTCGTTCTTCACATTCCTCGTCGCAGGCTTCACAAAGAGTGCCCTGCTCTCCCTCCTCTTCGGCATCGCGGCCCTCTTCCTCCTCCTGCTATTCATCCGCCACAGACAACGCGCAGTACAGTCATAAAGAAAGAGAAGAATCGCCCAGAGGCCACTCCCCTGAGCGATTTCTCTTTTCAGACATCAGATATCAAACGGGCCGTGTCCCATACATGTTTAGAGTCCCTTAATAAGGGACGGCTATAATGCAGGGTTATAGCCCATACAAGACACTGTTCCCAATGCCGTCAAGAATGCGGTGGCGGCTGCGACGATAACCTTCAACAGCACTTCCCAAAATCGTGAATTCTTCATACCCTCTTAACTTCTTAACTTCTCAACTTCTTAACTTCTTAACTCAAAAAAGTGTCGCCCCGAAGGGCGCACTTTTTAAGGCTCTTCCTTCTCCACGGTGTTCAGAGGCAGCTCCTCAACACGAGCACCCTGCAAGAACTGCTTCGAGCGGTTGCCACCGGAGTCCGTGGTGCGCTCAGGCATGAAGACGACGTGCAGACCCTTGACGTGCTCGCTGACGGAGTACTTGCCGGCGGTCTGTGCACCCTTGCTTTCGATGCCGATCTTGAACGAACCGAAGCCGTCCAGCTTCACGCGCTTGGAGTCCTGCATCTGGTCCTTCATGACCT
>ONCH01000037.1 GCA_900316265.1 uncultured Prevotellaceae bacterium
TTTGAAAAGTGTTGGTTGTGCGCAATATTTTTATTATCTTTGCCACACATTACTTTAAAGCCCACGCTTATGACGCACAATACAACACCGAGTTATAAGAAAGTTGATCAAAGGAACCGTCCCCATTCACCACCAGCCAGTTGTTTTCTTGATTTTTATCAAATACTGACGATTTGCTGGTGTGGTGGGTGGATTTGTGACAAAATGTAAAGGAACGGAGGGCTGTGGAGGGGTGAAACTTTACAGATTGTCATTTAAGTGTATTTTTAACATTCGGTTGTTCGCGTGCGCATGAGCGAATTAGAAAAATAATGTGTACCTTTGCAGTCCATAAAATAGATTCGTTTTATGGATACAAAGTACATATTTGTTACGGGCGGCGTCGTTTCCTCATTAGGAAAAGGCATTATTTCCGCCTCGATTGGAAAACTGCTGCAGGCACGCGGCTATAAGGTAACCATCCAGAAGTTTGATCCCTACATCAACATTGACCCAGGTACGCTGAACCCCTACGAGCACGGCGAGTGCTACGTGACGGAAGACGGTTTCGAGACCGACCTGGACTTGGGACACTACGAGCGCTTTACAGGCATACACACAACACGAAACAACTCTATAACGACAGGGCGCATCTACAAGACCGTCATCGACCGTGAGCGCCACGGCGACTACCTGGGTAAAACGATTCAGGTAGTGCCGCACATCACGGACGAGATTAAGCACAGGATGTTGCGTGAAGAGGAGAAGGACGAGCAGTTGGACTTTGTCATCACGGAGGTGGGTGGCACCATCGGTGATATTGAGAGTGCACCGTTTATGGAAGCTATCCGTCAGTTGCGCTGGCAACTAGGTAGGGATGCCGTGTGTGTGCACCTGACCTACGTACCTTATCTGAAGGCGGCAGAAGAACTGAAGACGAAGCCTACGCAGCACAGCGTGAAGGAACTGCAAGGCATGGGTATTCAGCCCGACATCCTCGTCCTCAGAACCGAACGCCACCTCAGCGACGCTATACGCCTGAAGGTGGCATCTTTCTGTAATGTGGATCTGGAGTGCGTGGTGCAGAGCGAGGATATGCCGAGCATCTACGAGGTGCCCGTCAGCATGCAGAAACAAGGCCTCGACGCAGCCATTATGCGCAAGATAGGCATTCCCGTAGGAGAGACGCCAGCAATGAAACCCTGGCACGACTTCCTGGATAAACAGCGCAATGCAACGAAAGAGGTACACATCGGACTGGTGGGTAAGTACGACCTGCAGGACGCTTATAAGAGCATCCGTGAGAGTCTGAATCTGGCGGGTATCTACAACGACGTGAAGACAAAGCTGCATTTCGTGAACAGCGAACAGTTGACGGCGGAGAACGTTGCCGCACAATTGGACGGTATGGCAGGCGTTGTTATTTGTCCGGGTTTCGGTCAGCGTGGCATAGAAGGAAAAATCATTGCTGCAGAATATACTCGTACCCACGATATTCCTACTTTCGGTATCTGTCTGGGTATGCAGATGATGGTGATAGAGTTTGCCCGTAACGTCCTGGGCTACAAGGATGCTAACAGTGCCGAGATGAATCCAGACACGCCCCACAATGTCATCGACATCATGGAGGAGCAGAAGAATATCACGCAGATGGGCGGTACGATGCGACTCGGCGCCTATGAGTGCGAACTGAAAGAGGGCAGCAGGGCGTATGAGGCCTACCAAGATCCTTGCGGCAAAACCGCAAGGCACACGACCATCAGTGAGCGCCACCGCCACCGTTACGAGTTTAACAATAAGTATAGGGAAGAATATGAGACCGCCGGCATGAAGTGCGTAGGCATCAATCCTGCCGCTGACCTCGTGGAAATTGTTGAGATTCCTGAGAAGAAGTGGTACATCGGTGCCCAGTTCCATCCGGAATATTCCTCTACGGTGCTGCATCCCCATCCGCTCTTCATGGACTTTATTAAGACTTGCGTCATATCGAAATAACGTTATAACGGAATAACGAAAAAAGCATGGAACAACTGAAGCATGAGTGTGGTGTGGCGATGATTCGCCTGCTGAAGCCGCTGGAGTACTACGAGAAGAAGTACGGCACGTGGGCCTATGGATTCAATAAGCTCTATCTGATGATGGAGAAACAGCACAACCGCGGACAGGAGGGCGCTGGTATTGCATCGGTAAGCCTGAGGAACGAGCCTGGCACGGAGTATATGTTTCGTGAGAAAGCCGAGGGCAAGGATGCCATTACAGAGATTTTCAGTCGCGTAACCGAGGAGATGAAAGGTGAGTTGCTGATGGGACATCTGCGTTACTCAACGACAGGCAAGAGTGGACTGACGTTTGTGCACCCCTTCCTGCGCCGCAACAACTGGCGCGCGAAGAATCTCTGTCTGTGCGGTAACTTCAATATGACGAATATCGATGAGGTCTTCCAGTTCTTGACCCAGCAGGGCCAGTCGCCCCGTATCTATGGCGACTCATACATCACGTTGGAACTGATGGGTCATCGTCTGGACCGTGAGGTGGAACGCCTGTTTGTTGAGGCCAAGGAGCAAGGACTGGAGGGTACAGCCATCACCGACTATATTGACAATAACGTGGAGATGGCCAATGTGCTTCGTTCGACCATGAAGCACTACGACGGTGGCTACGTGATGTGCGGACTGACGGGCAGTGGCGAGATGTTCAGCGTGCGCGACCCGTGGGGCATTCGTCCTGCTTTCTACTATCGCGACGATGAAATCATTGCTTTGGCCAGTGAGCGCCCCGTGCTACAGACTACCTTTGACCTGCAGGCTGAGGATATTTGCGAACTACAGCCTGGTCAGGCACTCATCGTTCGCCAAAACGGAGAGAGCAAGTTGGAGCAGATTATGCCTGCCCAGCAACTGTCAGCTTGTTCGTTTGAGCGCATCTACTTCAGTCGTGGTTCAGACCGTGACATCTATCAGGAGCGCAAACGACTGGGTGAGCAACTGACACCCGCAATCATGCGTGCCATCGATAACGACGTTGCCAACACCGTATTCTCCTATATCCCCAATACCGCTGAAGTCGCCTACTACGGTATGACCGATGGCTTCCGTCAGCAGGGCTACAATGTCCGTACAGAGAAGGTGGTTTGGAAAGATATCAAGATGCGTACCTTCATTGCCGACAACAGTGAGCGCAACGACTTGGCGGCGCACGTCTATGATATTAGCTATGGTTCGCTGCGACCAGGCATCGACAACCTTGTTATCATCGATGATAGCATCGTTCGTGGTACGACATTAAGAGAGAGTATCTTTAAGATTCTCGACCGTCTGCATCCCAAGAAGATAGTCATGGTGAGCAGTTCGCCGCAGATACGCTACCCAGACTACTACGGCATTGATATGGCCCGACTGGAGGAGTTCTGTGCCTTCCGTGCCACGATGGCGCTGATTGAGGAGCGTGGCCTATGGCAACTGGTCAACGATACCTACTTGGCTTGTAAACAAGAGTTGGCAAAACCTAAGGAGCAGATGCAGAACTGCGTGCGTGCCATTTATGAGCCTTTCACCGTTGACGAAATCAACCAGAAGATAGTCGAGATGTTGCGCCCAGCCGATATGCAGGCACCCATCGAACTGGTGTTCCAGAGCATTGAGGGATTGCACGAGGCGTGCCCCAACCATCCTGGCGACTGGTATTTTACGGGTCATTATCCCACACCAGGAGGCAATAAGTTGGTGAATCAGGCGTTTATCAACTATGTTGAGCAGAAATTAAAGAGAGAACAATAATATATGAGACAAGCAAGATTAATACTTGAAGATGGTACAACGTTCTGTGGCTGGTCGTTCGGATACGACGGAAATACCGCTGGAGAGGTGGTGTTCAATACCGCGATGTCTGGCTATCCGGAGAGTCTGACAGACCCCAGCTATGCAGGACAGATACTGGTAACGACTTTCCCACTGATTGGCAACTATGGCGTGCCCGACACGGGGCTGGCCGACAATGGCCTGCCGCTGTTTATGGAGAGCGACCGCATCCACGCCAAAGCTATTGTCGTGACCGACTATAGCGAGACGTATTCGCACTGGAATGCGAAAGAGTCATTAGCCAGCTGGTTGCAGCGCGAGAAAGTGCCAGGCATTACAGGCATCGACACGCGCCGACTGACGAAGGTGCTGAGAGAGCACGGTGTGATGATGGGCAAAATTGTCATTGAGGGGGCTGAGGCAAAACCTCAGCCTACGGAACAGGAAGACTACGGCTCCGTCAACTGGGTGGAGCAGGTCAGCTGCAAGGAGGTGATTACTTACAAACCAGAATGTTCAATGGTCAATGTTCAATGTTCAATGAAAAAAGTCGTCCTCGTGGATTGTGGCGTGAAGGCGAACATTATTCGCTGCCTCATTCGTCGCGGCATTGAGGTGGTGCGTGTGCCTTGGGACTATGACTTCAACGAGCTGGAGTTTGACGGTCTCTTCTTGGCCAATGGTCCTGGCGACCCTGAACGTTGCGAGAAGACGGTGGAACACATCCGTACCTTCCTCAAAAATGAAAAGGTGAAGCCTTGCATGGGTATCTGTCTGGGTAACCAACTCTTGGCTCGTGCTGCAGGAGCAAATACGTACAAGCTGAAGTACGGCCACCGTTCGCACAACCAACCCGTGCAGCAGGTGGGCACTACACGATGCTTCATCACGTCGCAGAACCACGGTTATGCGGTGGATGATAAGACGCTGCCTTCAGACTGGGAACCGCTCTTCGTCAATATGAACGACGGCTCAAACGAGGGTATCCGTCATAAGACGAATCCTTGGATGTCGGCACAGTTCCACCCAGAAGCTTGTTCAGGACCAGTGGACACGGAGTTTTTGTTTGATGAATTTGTAAAGATGTTAGGATGATGGAGAAAAAGATAAATAAGGTATTGCTCTTGGGCTCAGGAGCGTTGAAGATTGGTCAGGCCGGTGAGTTCGACTATAGCGGTGCACAGGCGTTGAAGGCGCTGAAGGAAGAGGGTATCCACTCGGTACTTATCAATCCGAATATCGCTACGGTGCAGACCAGTAAAGATGTTGCTGATACTGTGTATTTCCAACCTGTTACTCCTGAGTTTGTAGAACGCGTCATCGAACAGGAGCGTCCTGATGGTATCCTGCTGTCGTTTGGTGGACAGACGGCGTTGAACTGTGGTGTGGAACTCTACGAGAAAGGAGTATTGGAAAAATATGGCGTCAAGGTATTGGGTACTCCTGTTCAGGCCATTATCGATACGGAAGACCGTGACCTCTTCGTGAAGAAACTCGACGAGATTGATGTGAAGACCATCAAGAGCGAGGCGTGTAATACGATAGAAGAGGTGCAGAAGGCCGCTCATGAGTTGGGATTCCCTGTGATCCTGCGTGCCGCTTATGCTCTCGGTGGCTTAGGTTCTGGCTTCTGTGACAATGAGGAGCAGCTACTGGCACAGGCCGAGGAAGCCTTCTCGTTCTCACCACAGGTGCTGGTAGAGAAGTCGCTCAAAGGTTGGAAGGAGATAGAATACGAGGTGGTGCGCGACCAATACGACAACTGCATCACCGTTTGTAACATGGAGAACTTCGACCCCCTGGGCATCCATACGGGTGAATCGATTGTCGTCGCTCCCAGTCAGACGCTTACCAATAGTGAATATCACAAACTGCGTGCCCTCGCCATCAAGATAATCCGTCATATAGGTATCGTTGGTGAGTGTAATGTGCAGTATGCCCTCGACCCGAACAGCGAGGATTACCGCGTTATCGAGGTTAATGCCCGTCTGTCGCGTTCGTCGGCACTCGCCAGTAAGGCTACAGGTTATCCCTTGGCTTTTGTTGCCGCCAAGCTCGGCTTAGGCTATGGTCTCTTCGAACTAAAGAACAGTGTTACCAAGACCACCAGCGCCTTCTTTGAGCCAGCCCTCGACTATGTGGTGGTGAAAATCCCTCGTTGGGACCTCACCAAGTTCCATGGTGTGAAGCGCCAGCTTGGTTCATCGATGAAGTCGGTGGGTGAGGTGATGGCTATTGGTCGTACCTTTGAGGAAGCCTTGCAAAAAGGTCTTCGTATGATAGGACAGGGCATGCACGGTTTTGTGGAGAACCACGAAATCAAGATTCAGGACATCGCCACCTCGCTCCATGAGCCTACGGATATGCGCATCTTCGTGGTATCGAAGGCCTTGCAGATTGGATACAGCGTTGAGCAGATTCATCAGTTGACAAAAATTGACCGCTGGTTCCTACAGAAACTGAAGCACATCGTGGATATTGACCAACAGTTGCATGAGTACACTCATCTTTCTGAGGTTTCTGAGTTCATGGAACCCAGCGAGTTCAAGGAATATTTGCAGTCGCCCGAAGTCGCTCTGCTGCTTCGTGCCGCTAAGGTCTATGGCTTTAGCGATTTCCAGATTGGTCGTGCCGTTGGTTTGGAGTCTCGTATGAAGATGGAACAGGCAGGTCTCACCATCCGTAAATGGCGCCAGATGCTCAGCCTTGTACCCACCGTCAACCAGATTGATACTCTTGCTGCTGAGTATCCTGCTCAGACGAACTATTTGTATCTGTCGTACCTATAATGACTTTTTGTAACAATCTGATGCTGTTTATAGACAATATGTAAGCAATATGACATAAAGAGTAGCATGAAACATTACAAAATGTCAATATTGGATTGAATTTGAAATCAAAAGGAAAGGAAGTTGATGGCTTCCTTTCTTTTTTGTTATATCTTTGCATCAGATTTATTAAAAAGGTAAAAAAGGTATGAAGATTAAGAAAAGATGGATCATCCTGATGACGGCAATGACGTTAATAGCCGTTGCAGGATTGGCAGTAGGAGAGCCATCGTTTGATTGTGACTGGTCGGTGATTTCGGCTGCCGATGTGGCTTGGTTGATTACGGCTACTATCTTTGTGTTGATGATGACACCAGGACTTTCGTTCTTTTATGGTGGCATGGTTGGTGCAAAGAATGTCATCTCGACAATGTTGCAGTCGTTCATAGCCATGGGACTGATTTCTGTTCTCTGGGTTGTCGTTGGCTTCTCGTTGTGTTTTGGCGATGACATTGGTGGCGTGATTGGTAATCCTCTGACGTTCCTGATGTTCCAAAATGTTGGTGCTGAGGTCTATACTACGCCAGCAGGTAATATATTAGGTGGCGCGACGATTCCTCTGGTGCTGTTTGCCCTGTTTCAGATGAAGTTTGCCATTATCACTCCGTCGTTGATTACGGGTTCATTTGCAGAGCGTGTGCGCTTTTCGGCGTATATGTTTTTCATGATGTTCTTCTTTTTCATCATTTACTGTCCGTTGGCACATATGACGTGGCACCCCGAGGGCTTGTTCATGAAGTGGGGTGTCATTGACTTTGCGGGTGGTATCGTGGTTCATGCGTCTTCTGGTGTAGCAGCGTTGGCAGGTGCTATCTATTTAGGACGTCGCAAGGCTGAGACACGCAAGAGTGAGCCGGCTAACATTCCCTTTGTACTTCTGGGAGCCGCTATGTTATGGCTGGGTTGGTTTGGCTTCAACGCAGGTTCATCGTTGCACGCTGACGGCCAGGCTATCAAGGCATTCTTGAACACGAACACGGCATCTGCTACGGCCATGATGACGTGGATATTCTTCGACTGTCTGCGTGGTCGCAAGCCCTCAGCTATGGGTGCTGCTGTTGGTTGTGTGGTCGGTCTGGTGGCCATCACACCTTCTGCAGGCTACGTCACCGTCGGTCAGAGTATTTTTATTGCCTTCGTCATCACACTCATTTGCAACGTTGCCGTTTATTGGCGTTCCCATACCAGTATTGACGATGCACTCGATGTGTTTCCTACCCACGGAACGGGTGGTATCTTCGGTACGGTGTTGACGGGTATCTTTATTCAAGAGGGACTCGTTGCTGGTACGTGGGATGGTTTTGTGATTTTCCTCTATCATCTTTTAGCCATCGTCATCGTCTTTGTTTACACCTTCGCGATGAGTTGGTTGGGTTATAAACTTATCGATAGTCTTATTCCCATGCGCGTGTCGGAGTATAGTGAAAAGGTTGGTTTGGACTTCTCGCAACACGACGAGCACTATGGCTTGGCGCACATTGGTGAGCGCGAGTTGGCAGAGTATGAGGAACATATCAGGGAGAAGAACAAATAGTAAAATCGTAAATTGTCAAATAGAAAAATAGTATTATGTGTGGAATTGTTGCTATATTGAATGTGAAAGAGCAGACGCATGCTCTAAGAGATAAGGCATTGAAGATGAGCCAGAAGATTCGTCATCGCGGACCAGACTGGAGTGGAATATACTGTGGCGGAAGCGCTATCTTGGCGCATGAGCGACTGAGTATTGTGGACCCTGAGAGTGGGGGACAGCCGCTGTTCTCACCAGACAAGAAACAGGTGCTGGCGGTTAACGGAGAGATATACAATCATCAGGAGATTCGTCGTCGCTATGCAGGACAGTATGAATTTCAGACGGGTTCGGACTGCGAAGTAATCTTGGCACTCTACAAAGAAAAAGGTATCGACTTCCTCGAAGACCTAAGTGGCATCTTTGCCTTTGTTCTCTACGATGAGGAAAAGAACGAGTTTCTGATTGCCCGCGACCCGATTGGCGTAATACCTTTATATATTGGTTACGACGCAGACGGTACGGTGTATGTTGCCAGCGAACTGAAGGCTCTCGAAGGACGGTGTGAACGTTATGAGCCGTTCTTGCCCGGTCATTATTATTGGAGCAAGGAACCTGGTATGAAACGCTACTACCAGCGCGACTGGTTCAAATATGAGGCGGTGAAGGATAATACCGCTTCTGTTGAGGCTATCCACGATGCATTGGAGGATGCTGTAATGCGCCAGTTGATGAGTGATGTACCTTATGGTGTCCTGCTATCTGGTGGTTTGGATTCCAGTGTTATCTCTGCCATCGCAGAGAATTATAGTGAGATGCGTGTTGAGGACAACTCGAAGAGCAAAGCCTATTGGCCTCGCCTGCACTCGTTTGCCGTGGGACTGAAGGGCGCGCCCGATTTGGCAAAGGCAAAACTTGTTGCCGACCATATCGGTACCGTACACCACGAGATTAACTATACCATTCAAGAGGGTCTCGATGCCATCCGTGATGTCATCTATTTCATCGAAACCTACGATGTCACTACTGTCCGTGCTTCCACGCCGATGTATCTGTTGGCTCGTGTTATCAAGTCGATGGGTATCAAAATGGTGCTTAGCGGTGAGGGTGCTGACGAGATATTTGGTGGTTATCTCTATTTCCACAAGGCACCTACAGCTAAGGACTTCCATGAAGAGACTGTTCGTAAACTATCAAAACTGTATATGTATGACTGTCTCCGTGCCAACAAGAGTCTCTCAGCTTGGGGCGTAGAAGGTCGTGTGCCTTTCCTCGATAAAGAGTTCTTGGATGTAGCTATGCGCACGAATCCTGAGGCCAAGATGTGTCCAGGAAAGACTATGGAAAAGAAAATCGTTCGTGAGGCTTTTGCCGACATGTTACCAGAAGAGGTAGCTTGGCGCCAGAAGGAGCAGTTCAGTGATGGTGTGGGCTATTCATGGATTGACACCTTGAAGCAGATTACTGCAGAGGCTGTTTCCGACGAACAGATGGCACATGCTGCTGAGCGTTTCCCCATCAATCCACCAAAGAACAAGGAGGAGTACTACTACCGTTCCATTTTTGCCGAGCATTTCCCCAGCGACTCTGCCGCCAAGAGTGTACCTAGTGAGGCTTCTGTAGCTTGTTCTACAGCCATCGCCCTGGAATGGGATGCAGCCTTCAAGAATATGAACGACCCTTCTGGCCGTGCGGTCAAGGGCGTGCATGAACAAGCATATTAAACAATAATGGGGATGGTTTTGAGCCATCCCCATTATATTTATTTCACTACGAAATCAAATTTCTGCAGGTCCTTGTCGAGTGACGAGGTACCATAGAGAATCTGGTAACGACCAGGCTTGACAGCCAGCTCGTCGATCATCTCGTCGTAATATTCAAAGGCCTCGCTGTCCAGACCAATCACAGCCTTCTTGGTCTCGCCAGGCTTCAAGGTCA
Source organism: uncultured Prevotellaceae bacterium (assembly GCA_900316265.1). Lineage (GTDB taxonomy): Bacteria > Bacteroidota > Bacteroidia > Bacteroidales > Bacteroidaceae > Prevotella. The sequence continues at coordinate 10,053 of ONCH01000037.1, forward strand.
ACTTCTGGAAACCCTTCAGTGCCTTGATAGGAGCACCTGCATCGTCCAGACGTTTTACATAAACCTGTACAGTCTCCGTACCTTCGCACTTACCTATGTTCGTTACAGGTACAATGACGGTACAGTTGGGCTTACCACCCTTTGCAATGACCTTCTTAGCCTTACCCACCTTGAAGGTGGTGTAGCTCAGACCGTAGCCAAAAGCATACTGAGGAACACCAGTGAAGTAACGGTAGGTGCGATTCTTCATCGAGTAGTCTAGGAAGTCGGGCAGGTCATCGTTAGAACGATAGAACGTAACAGGCAGTTTGCCGCCAGGGTTGTAGTCGCCAAGTAGTACCTCAGCGAGCGCCTTAGCACCACCCTGACCAGGATACCAAGCCTGCAACAACGCATCGTATTGTCCCTCTACGCTACCAAAAGCAATAGCAGAACCAGAGCAGTTGACAAAGACGACAGGACGGCCGGTGGCGTGCATAGCCTTAACCAGCATCTGCTGTACCTTTGGTAGTTCGATGTCAGCCTTGTCGCCACCTTCACCCTCCATGCGGGCAGAGATACCGCCAATAATGATAATGGCATCGGCCTGCTTTACCTCGTTGGCAAGGTCGGTGAAATCAGCCAACTTACGCTCACAGATGTCACCACGCAACATAGCGAACTGTCCGTTACCGTGCTTGTACTCAATAACCACGTCGTAGGTCTTGCCTTGCTCCACAGGGAACGACTTGTATTCTACACGGCGTCCGAAACCAAAGCCGCGACGACCTCGAGCAGGCTGAGCCTCCTCGATGACCTCGCCGTTTACTTTCAACGTGTAGCCGTTGTCGGTCGTCAGCGTATACTTCATCTCGCCAGTGAAGGTCGAAATATACTGACCACTGAGGCGAACACTAAGCGTGTCGCGATTGACGCCCTGTGCAAAGCCCCAAGCGCCAAAGGTCGAGAAGTTCAGTTCGTTATAGTAATCGGTCTTGGCAGGTTCACCGGCCAGTTCCTTGTTGTTAAAGAACTCCACCTTGATACCCTTGCCACCGTTGAAGTCCTTCAGGTGATGAACGGTGGTGTACTCGTCGTTCAGTTCACAAGCCTTCTGGTAGATAATCTTCGTGTTGGGCAGAGCAGCCTTAATACCTTCCAGCAATGAGTGTTTGTGGTTGTCGGTTGGTGTGCCACCGTAATTTCCGTTCAGTAGTTCTACATCGTCAGCATTCGGACCTATAACGGCCAGCGTCTTGATGCTCTTCGACAAAGGCAGTACTCCACCCTTGTTTTCCAGTAGCACCATCGACTCACGAGCAGCCTGTGTAGCGAGGGCGTCGTGTTCCTCAGAACTGATATTCGAGGCAGGAATATTGGCCCAAGGCAGCATCTCAGCAGGATCGAACATACCCAGCTCGAAGCGGCCCATCAACGTATAGCGCAGGTGCTTGTCGAGATCACTTTCCTTGATGAGTCCCTTCTTCAGACCTTCAGCCAGCGACATGAATACCTTACCACACTCCAGGTCGGTACCGTTGAGTACAGCATCGACAGAGGCGCTGAGTGGACCGTCGTGTGTCTCGTGCTGTCCTTTATTATAGAAATTGTTGATAGCATCGCAGTCAGTGAGTACAATAGCATCGTAGCCCCACTTGTTGCGCAGAATGTCGATGAGCAGACGGTCGCTGGTACAGCAAGGCTTACCTTCGAAACGTTGATAGGCACACATTACCTCGCGGACATTGGCTTTCTTGACCAGTGCTTTGAAGGCAGGCAGATAGGTTTCCCACAGGTCGCGGTTCGTAGGTTCTACATTCATCGAGTGGCGCAAGGGCTCCGGACCACTGTGTACGGCATAGTGCTTGGCACAAGCGTGGGTTTTGAAATACTTGTCGTTATTACCCTGCATACCTAAGACAGTCTGCACACCCAGTACGGCATTCATATAGGGGTCTTCACCACAGGTCTCCTGACCACGTCCCCAGCGTGGGTCGCGGAAGATGTTGACATTCGGACACCAGAAGGTCAGTTCCGGATTGCCAGGATAGTAGGTCACACCCTGTGGCACATTGAACAGCTTGGGATCGTTGTGGTCGGTGCGGTTCCAGTTGGCACGAGCCTCGTCAGAAACCTGCGAGAAGACATCGTAGACCAGCTGTGCATTGAATGCTGCTGCCATACCGATAGGCTGTGGATAGACCGTATAGCCTCCTTGGCGCACACCGTGACAGGCCTCGCTCCACCAGTTGTAGCTGGGAATACCGAGTCTATCGACCGATTGTGACTTGTTCATCATCAATCCCACCTTCTCGTCAGGAGTCAGCAGGGACAACAGGTTTTCCACGCGTTCCTTATTAGATAGCGATGGGTCTTGGAACGGATACTTCACTTGTGCTGACATTGTTTCAGCCAGCATGGCGGTGAGCGCCAAACAGAGTAATTTCTTCATAGTTGATAATTGATAGTTAGTTTTTGTTGTTATTTGAGTAAATTCCAAATTCAAGGTCTTCAAGGGTGCAGAGCGACTTTTCCTTCGTGTCAGAATGGAATACGAGGAAGATGGCGTGCTTGCCGGCAAGGTTGGTTTTGTCGATATCGACGGCTATATCCATGCGTTTCTTCTCCCAATCTGCCTTTAACGTAGCCTCGCCAATCTTCTTGCCACCCTGTGAAGTCCAGGGACGATCTTGCATGATGTCGATAGTGCCGTCGATGCCTTCAGGAGTAAGACCAAGGACGAGCTTCAGATTTCCATCTTTGATGGTGCGCTCCAAATGGTCAGCATCGAAGTTGAAGTACTTATAGCCCACGATGGAACCGTCGGTATTGTTTACCACCAGATTAGTGTTATTCTTCAGGTCATAGGGAGCGTCAAACTTGCTGTCTGTACCATAGCCTGCAGCCACATACGAACCATAGAACGTATTGTTGGGCCACTCGTGGGTGGCAGGCTTCGGTCCTGTGTACCAGCAACAGATACCTGCAGAGTGGCGCTCAAAGGGGTCAAGACCGTTCAGCGCAAAGCCTTGGCTGTTGTATTCGCCTTCGCTGATTTCCACTTTGCCGCCCTTGCCTTCTTCGACCTTCACGTCGATAGGTGCCACCATGGCCTGGCGTGCATATTCGTTGGTGCCAGTCTGGCGATGATAGAAGACATACCACTGTCCGTTGATCTCACAAATACTGCCGTGCGTGTTGCCATCGGGAGTAGCTGAGGCAATGACGTTGCCCTGCTCATCCTTCTCACGAGCACGCCCATCGATGATAGTACCGCCATAAGTCCATGGGCCTAAGGGGTTGTCGCTATAACAATAAGCCAAGGTGTAGTTGCTGGTGGGTAACCCAAACTCGCCATCCTTGGTGAAACGGCTATAGATAAATACATACTTATCCTTGATTTTGCGGATGCTGGAGGCCTCAAAGAAGCTGAATATGCCAGCTTGGTTGCGACCAGAGATCATATCTTCCACAATCTTCGTGCCAGGTTTGACAGTAGCCATCGTCTGAGGGTCGAACTCGGCAGCATACGAACGTTCAAAGCCCCAGTAGCCATACACACGACCGTCGTCATCTACAAATACGGCAGGGTCGAACTGCAACACGCCATCTACCAAATTGGGATTATCCTTGCTCCAGTTGCATACCTCGAATGGACCGTCAGGGCGGTCGCTCTTGGCAATGAGACCATTACGTCCACCCGTTTGGTCGTTGGGGAACAGGTAGTAAGTTTTCTTACCGTTAGCATCCGTCACCAGTGTGACATCCGGTGCATACAATACATCGGCAGTACCCACTGAGTCGAAAGGTTCGCCGTCACGGTTCTTGTCGACAATGAGGATAACGCCATCATAGCGCCAGTTGTTCAGACTGTCAACGGATGCCGACCATACCACTTGATCACGACCACAATACTCGGTTATTAGATTGTCGTGTGAACCATAGACGTACACACGTTTTTTGCCAGGCAGGTCGGGATCTTCGAAAACATATGGTTCACCATCGGGGATATGTTCCCACAAAGGCATGTAAGGATTGCCTGGAGTTGACAGTTGAGCGTCGACGGTTGACAATTTAGAGGCGGGCTGGCACGATGCCACCATCGCCATGCAGCATGCTGCTGCAAAGGTTGTTTGTAAGGCTTTAGTCTTCATAATTATCATATTATTTCAAAATCTGAGTGCAAATATAGTAATAATTCCGTAATTATTCGTAACTTTGCACCAAGAAATAAGAGAATTGCCAGTTTTATGAGACAAGCAATGATTTTTGCCGCAGGACTCGGCACCCGATTAAAGCCCCTGACAGACACAATGCCCAAAGCGTTGGTGCCCGTAGGTGGACGGCCATTGCTCGACATCAATATCCGTCGGCTGATGGCACAGGGCTACGACCGCTTTGTCGTGAATATCCATCATTTTGCTCAGCAGATTGTTGACTACGTTAACGAACAGGATTATGCACCACTGGTACATTTCAGTGATGAGAGTGCTCAATTGTTGGAGACGGGTGGGGGACTGAAGAAGGCTGCATCTCTGTTTCGTGATGACCAACCTATATTGATTCATAATGTCGATATTCTCGACAATGTCAACTACGATTGGTTTGCCCGTCAGCACCAGGCCGACGAGGATGCTGTCCTATTGGTCAGCCGTCGTAAGACCAAACGCTACCTGTTGTTCGATAATGCTATGCATCTGATGGGATGGAAGAACATTGAAACAGGCGAGATCAAGTCGCCCTATGAATATGTTCGTCGTACAGGCTTGTCGCAGCATGGTGAAGAACTGAACATGTTTGCTTTCTCAGGCATTCATTCTTTCTCACCCCGCCTGTTTTACCTCATGGAGCGTTTCCCTGACCGTTTCCCTATCATTGATTTCTACCTTTCCGTCTGCCATCGTGCTCCTATCGTTGGTTTGGTAAAGGATGACCTTCGTCTTATGGATGTTGGCAAACTTGAAACGCTGGATCAAGCAGAAATATTCATTCAATCATTATAGTAACAATGCAAAAGATTATCATTTTAGATTTCGGTTCTCAGACCACGCAGCTCATTGGCCGCAGGGTGCGTGAACTCGACACCTTCTGTGAGATTTTGCCTTACAACAAGTATCCTAAGGACGACGATGCCGATGTCATCGGTGTCATCCTTAGCGGTTCGCCTTATTCGGTTCACGACCCAGAGGCATTTAAGGTTGACCTCTCGCAGTTTGTTGGTAAGGTGCCTGTGCTGGGCATCTGCTATGGTGCACAGTTCATTTCTCACACACTTGGTGGCAAGGTTGAAAAGGCCGACTCTCGTGAGTATGGTCGTGCCAATCTGGAAACCGTCGACACTACAAATCCACTGTTTAAAGGATTTGACCAGCACTCTCAGGTATGGATGAGTCATGGTGACACGATTACCGCAATCCCTTCAGACTTTGAGGTGATTGGTTCTACGAAGGATGTGAAGAATGCAGCCTTTGCTTCAGTCAAACAGCCTGTATGGGCAGTCCAGTTCCATCCGGAGGTTTACCATACGGCGCAAGGCAAAACCTTGTTGCACAATTTTGTGGTTGATATCTGTGGCTCGAAGCAAGAGTGGAGCGCAGCCTCGTTTGTTGACACTACTGTTGCAGAACTGAAAGAGCAGTTAGGCAACGACCGTGTTATTCTTGGCCTTTCTGGTGGTGTTGATAGTTCTGTTGCTGCCGTACTGCTCAACAAGGCCATTGGCAATCGTCTGACCTGTATCTTCGTTGACCACGGCATGCTGCGTAAGAACGAGTTCCAGCAGGTGATGGACGACTACAAGGTGCTGGGATTGAATGTTATTGGTGTTGATGCCTCAGAGAAATTCTTTGCTGACCTTGCCGGTGTCACTGAACCAGAACAGAAGCGTAAGATTATTGGTCGTGACTTCGTGGAGGTGTTCAATGCTGAGGCTAAGAAGATTACCGATGCTAAATGGTTGGCTCAGGGTACTATCTATCCTGACCGCATCGAGTCGTTGAATATCACGGGTAAAGTTATCAAGAGTCATCATAACGTGGGTGGTCTGCCCAAGGAGATGCATCTCCAGCTCTGTGAACCTCTGAAGTGGCTCTTCAAGGATGAGGTTCGCCGTGTGGGTCGTCAGCTTGAGATGCCTGAGCACCTCATCACGCGTCATCCTTTCCCAGGACCAGGTCTTGCTGTCCGTATATTGGGTGATATCACCCGTGAAAAGGTGCGTATCCTGCAGGATGCTGACGATATCTACATCCGTGGTCTTCGCGAATATGTTGATGCTGATGGTGAAACATTATATAACAAGGTGTGGCAGGCTGGCGCCATCCTCCTCTCTACCGTTCGTTCGGTAGGTGTCATGGGTGATGAGCGTACCTACGAAAATCCTGTTGCTCTTCGTGCTGTCACCTCGACGGATGCTATGACTGCCGACTGGGCTCATCTGCCTTACGACTTCATGGCCAAGGTAAGCAACGAGATTATTAATAAGGTGCGTGGTGTCAACCGCGTCTGTTACGACATCTCGTCAAAACCACCCGCAACAATTGAATGGGAATAGTTGATGTCCCATCCTAAGGTCGTCTAAGTAGCAACTTCCTCTGGCAGAGTAGAGGTGAATTACAAGTGGATTCATACTGCCTGCCAGAGCAGGTTGCCAATAAAAAAGTAACGTTGTAGTGCAATATGATTAATTCTAAAACTATAAGATTATGAAAAAAAGACTTCATTGGCTTTATGCCAGCACTATAGGCTCGACGCTGATACGCAAATAATTTTTTAGGTAAAACATAAGATAACTGGTGTTTTTCTTGGTTTTTTATAAAATAATTACTATCTTTGCAGTCCAGAATAATATAACAACCACTATGGATATCGTTTTTCTAATCATTATTGTTCTACTGTTCTTGGCTTCCGGAATAACTATTCTTCTTATTCGTCATCACTATGAGTTTCGATTAAAGAAGGAAGTCCGCCGTGCCCAAAAGAGTGAACAGCTAAAGTCTGTGTTTTTGGCCAATGTCAGCCGTGCTCTGCGCACTCCGCTGAATGCTATCGTTGGTTTCAGCAATCTTATCCTTGACGAGAAAGATGATGACATGCATCCTGTACAGGTGAAGGAGATGGCGGCCAATATTCACCAGAATGGAGAACAGTTGTTAGGCTTTATCCAGCAGCTGTTGGAATTGTCGAACTTTGAGGGTAGCATGCCTTCGTTCACGCTCATTGAGGTTAACCTTGCTGAGTTGATGGCTTCCTATCGTCGTGAGACGCTGACAGTTGCTAAACCCGATATCTCTGTACGTGTCAGAACAGACCTGTCGCCACACTGCAAGGCTACACTTGATACTAATTTCATGCACCAGCTGATGATGCATCTCTTGACAAATGCCGCAAAGCGTACTACGCAAGGTGATATTACCATTAGCTATACCAGTGAACGTAAAGGTCTGAGGGTGACAATCTCCTATACGGGTAATGGTAAGGGCGATATGATAGGCGAGGATATCTTTGCATACCTCCAGAGAGATGATGCCCTAACTCTGATGAATGAAACCTCTCGTCTTGGACTCTCTCTCTGTAAGGCTATCATCGATGCTCTTGGAGGTGAGTTGGACCTGGATACAGAGAACGGAAACAGAACGGTTGCTTCTTTCTGGTTCCCCTGCCGACTGAGAGATAAGAATAAGGCATACGCATAATAATTTTTGACGCACCATAAAACATGATGGGCCCGCAGCAGTTGCGAGCCCATCGTTTGTTATAATCAATCGTAAACGAGGTTAGGCACCAACAATCTCACCGGCACGTGCCAAAGCGAGGTCGATGTGGTTGCAGATGTTCTCCTTGCCCAACAGCTGTTCGAAGTTGTTGCGGCGCAGTACAGCATCCACCTTCTCGTTGACACCAGAGAGGACGATAGTGATGCCCTCCTTCTGACTCATCAGACACATATTCTCCAAGTTGTGAAGACCTGTGGAGTCAATAAATGGTACCTTACGCATACGGATGATGCGCACCTTGGGACGACGGCCATAGCGAGCCATGATATCTTCGAAGCGGTTACCGGCACCAAAGAAGTACGGACCGTTAATCTCGTAAACCTCCACACCCTCAGGAATGGTGAGGTGCTCCAAGTTGCCTGCTTGCATGTCAGCATCCTCGTTGAGGTCAATCTCGTCGTAGATAGCCTTGACATCGGTAGTCTCTGACATACGACGCATAAACAGCAGACAGGCACAGATAAGACCAAACTCAATAGCGACGGTAAGGTCGAAGATAATGGTCAGGAAGAACGTCAGCAGGAGCACGGTGACGTCACTCTTCGGATTGTGTGTCATAGCCAGGAACGAGCGCCAGCCACTCATGCCGTAAGAAACGACAACCAATACACCAGCCAGACAGGCCATAGGGATATACTGCGCCAGTGGCATGAGAAACAGGAAGATAAGCATCAGCACGGCAGCATGGATGATGCCTGCTACCGGTGTGCGTCCACCGTTATTGATATTGGTCATGGTACGGGCGATGGCTCCTGTGGCAGGAATACCACCGAAGATAGGCGATGCCAGGTTGGCAATACCCTGACCAATCAGCTCTGTGTTCGAGTTGTGATGGTCACCAATGACACCATCGGCAACGGTAGCAGAGAGCAACGACTCGATAGCACCCAGTACAGCAATTGTTACCGCAGGACCTACAAGCCCCTTGATGGTTTCCCACGACAGCTCAGGAACCACAGCTCCCGGCAGGGTGGAGTTGATGCTGAAACGGTCACCAATGGTCTCAACACTCGTCACACCTGCATACTGCTTAAGCAACAGTACGGCAACGGTCATGACGATAATAGCCACTAACGAACCAGGCAGTGCCTTGAGTGGCGACAGGTGGAACAAACGTGCCAGCATAGGCCATGCGGCGATGATGGCTACGCTGATAATACCTACCAACGCACTCCACGGGTCTATATTACCTATATTAGATAGGTATACGCCCCATTTCGCAATGAAGTCGCTGGGAATGGCTCCGTCTATCGACATACCCAGCAGGTCTTTCACCTGTGTGGTGAAGATGGTGACGGCAATACCACTGGTGAAACCTACTACAATGGGGTAGGGAATGTACTTGATGATGGTGCCCAGGCGCAGCACACCCAGCATGATGAGGAATACGCCCGCCATCAGTGTGGCAATGGTCAGTCCCTGGATACCATACTGTTGGATGATGCCATAGACGATGACAATGAAGGCGCCCGTAGGTCCACCAATCTGAACTTTACTACCGCCGAACAATGAAATGAAGAGTCCGGCAACAATGGCGGTGATAATGCCCTTCTCAGGGCTTACACCACTGGCTATACCGAAGGCAATGGCCAACGGTAGCGCAACGATACCCACAATCAGTCCGGCCATCAAGTCGGCTACGAAGGTCTTGCGGTCGTAGTTCTTGATGGCCGAAAAGAATTTGGGTTTGAAATCTAATGTCTTTTTCAAATCTTCTTAACTTCTCTAACTTCTTAACTTCTTAACTTCTCTAACTTCTCAACTTCTTACTTCTCGCTTTCTCGCTCTTACTTGTTCTTCAACAGGTCGCGAATCTCAGCGAGCAGCTCTTCCTGCGTGGGACCCTTGGGAGCCTCAGGAGCAGCAGGCTCTTCCTTCTTGCGGTTCAGCTTGTTGATGGCCTTCAGCATCAGGAAGATACAGAATGCGACGATGATAAAGTCGAGGATGTTCTGAATGAACTGTCCGTAGGTGATGTTAGCCTCGCCGATGGTAGCCTTCAGACCTGAGAAGTCAATACCACCAGTGACAATGCCGATGAGCGGCATGAGGATGTCGTTGACCAGACTAGACACAATCTTACCGAAAGCACCGCCGATGATTACACCGACTGCCATGTCCATCACGTTGCCCTTCATGGCAAACTCTTTGAATTCTTTAATAAATCCCATAGTCGTAATCTTTAAACTGTAAACTTATAAACTTAAACTGTATTTTTGCTAACTGCGTTTTGCAATCTTAACCATGAAACGGTGATTTGGCGCTTTTTCGCTTTAGCTTTTTCACTTTTCACTTAAATTAAGACTGATTTCAAGTGCAAATATAGATATTTTTTTGTAACTTTGTGCCCGAAAACAGAAAAAAGTGCAACAAAAGGCACATTTTTTGATGGAAAAAGCAAATTTATAACTCATTTTTAATAAAACAAATTAAGAATTATGACAAAAGTAGCAATTAACGGTTTTGGCCGTATTGGTCGTCTCGCATTCCGTCAGATGTTCGAGGCCGAGGGTTATGAGGTAGTAGCAATCAACGACTTGACCAGCCCCAAGATGCTGGCTCACCTGTTGAAGTATGACACCGCTCAGGGTGGTTTCTGTGGCAAGTTCGGTGAGAACAAGCACACTGTTGAGGCTGGTGAGGACTACATCGTTGTTGATGGCAAGAAGATCACTATCTACGCTATTCCTAACGCTGCTGAGCTGCCTTGGGGCAAGCTGGACGTAGACGTTGTTTTGGAGTGCACAGGTTTCTATACTTCTAAGGAGAAGGCTTCTGCTCACCTGACTGCTGGTGCTAAGAAGGTTGTTATCTCTGCTCCTGCTGGTAACGATCTGCCCACCATCGTATTCAACGTTAACCACAAGACTCTGACTCCTGCTGATACCGTTATCTCAGCTGCTTCTTGCACCACCAACTGCTTGGCTCCTATGACCAAGGCTCTGAACGATTTCGCTCCTATCCAGAGCGGTATCATGACCACCGTTCACGCTTACACTGGCGACCAGATGATTCTCGACGGTCCTCAGCGCAAGGGTGATGTTCAGCGCGCTCGTGCTGGTGCTCAGAACATCGTTCCTAACTCTACTGGTGCTGCTAAGGCTATCGGTCTCGTT
>ONCH01000009.1 GCA_900316265.1 uncultured Prevotellaceae bacterium
ATGCTTCAGCCGACAATAGACAGCTGTTACCTCGCCATTGGCCAGTCCTGTCAGCCACTCAGTAGAGAGGGGAGGGCGATGGATATCGGCAAAGACGACGCGTTGCGATATAGCTGCTTTCACGCCGATATTCAGCGCCAGACGCAGACGACTGTTGTTGGGTACGCTCTTGGGCAGGAAGGTAGTGTACAGGTGGGCGTTGCTTTCTTTGAGCAGCTTGAGTACGTTAGGGGTATCGTCGGCTGATGAGTCGTCGACAACGATGACCTCACCCTGTGCAGCACTTGCCACAGTCAGAAACTGTGGCAAGTTACGCTCAAGGGCTTCGGCCTGGTCATGCACGACGATGACCACCGAAATGTTATAGTTTCCTGTTCTTCCCACTTACTTCTTTGCGTCAACGGCAGCCTGCTCAATGGGCAGACAAGCCTTGTAGTTCTCGATATACTTCTCGAAACCTGCGACATCCTCGGCTGTGGGTGCAATGCTGACACCCGTATTGCCTGCGAAGACAACCTGCTCCAGATAGTCGGCCAGGTTCTTACCATTCTTATTGATCAGGTAGCCAGCCAGCAGGGCGATACCCCATGCACCACCTTCGCCAGCGGTTTCCATGACGCTGATGGGCGAATTGAGGGCAGCAGCCAGCATACGCTGACCTACACCAGCAGTCTTGAAGTAACCGCCGTGACCTGTGATGCGGTCCACCTTGATTTTCTCTTCCTTTAGCAGGATGTCGTTGCCAATCTTCAGCACACCGATGGCACCATAGAGGTGGCTGCGCATGAAGTTGGCCAGGTTGAACTTATCGTTGGCTGAGCGGACAAACATCGGACGACCCTCGGCAAGACCGGTGACAGGCTCGCCAGAGACGTAGTTGTAGGCCATCAGACCGCCACAGTCGGCGTCGCCCTCCAGGGCCTTGTTGAACAGCTTGCCGTAGAGCTCGTTCATGTCGACGGGCACACCCAGCAGTTGCTGGTATTCCTTGAATAGGCCTACCCAGGCGTTGATATCACTTGTACAGTTGTTGCAGTGAACCATAGCCACCAGCGAACCGTCAGGGGTGGTCACCATGTCAATCATCTCGTAAGGCTTGCTGAGCGGCTTCTCCAGCACAATCATCGAGAACGAAGAGGTACCGGCAGAAACGTTACCCGTGCGCTGCTTGACGGCGTTGGTAGCTACCATGCCCGTGCCTGCGTCGCCCTCAGGAGGACAAACGGGAACACCAACCTTCAGGTGGCCAGAGACGTCCAGCTTCTTGGCGCCCTCGGCGGTCAGCACGCCAGCAGCCTCGCCAGCATTCAGTGACTTGGGCAGGATGTCGAGCAATGTATAGGGCAAACCTTTAGCAGCCAGAATCTTGTCGAACTTAGCAACCATCTCGGCGTCGTAGGTCTTCGTGGCGGGGTCAACGGGAATCATACCTGATGCATCGCCTACGCCCAGCACGAACTCGCCAGTAACCTGCCAGTGTACATAGCCAGCCAGCGTGGTCAGGAACTTGATGTTCTTCACGTGCTCGTCACCGTTCAGGATGCACTGGTACAGGTGCGAGATGCTCCAGCGCAGGGGGATGTTGTAGTTGAACAGCTCGCTGAGCTCGGCAGCAGCCTTGCCGGTGTTCGTGTTACGCCATGTGCGGAAAGGCACCAGAATCTGCTGCTTCTCGTCGAAGGCCATGTAGCCGTGCATCATGGCTGAGAAACCGATGGCGGCCAACTGCTCAATCTCGCAATCGTACTGGGCCTTCACATCCTTGCGCAGGTCAGCGTAGCAATCCTGCAGGCCCTTCCAGATGATGTCGATACTATAGGTCCACAGACCGTCAACGAGTTGGTTCTCCCACTCGAAAGAGCCTTGTGCGATGGGTTTATTCTCCTGGTCGATAAGGACGGCCTTGATACGTGTGGAACCGAATTCGATTCCCAGAATGGCCTTACCGGCCTCGATGGTTTGTTTTGCTGTCATATGTAATATAGGTTTTAAATTGTTTTGACTGCAAAGTTAACAAATTCTGTGCGCATTGCCAAACTTTTCAGTAGATATTTCTTAGGGAATTTTCTATAGATTATCTCGTATTAGGCTAATACAACAAAAATTCTCTAGAGAATTTAGTCTTTATACAGCTAAGCCGTATAAAATTCTCTAGAGAATTTCCTCTGTATGACGTTCAGTCGCTTTACTTCAGCGCCTTATTCAGCATGAAGTACAGCTCGTTGTTACGAAGCTGCTGCTTGAAGTCGGCTGTAGTGGTCTGCTTGTTGATGCGCACATACTCGATGCCGGTCATCTCAGCAAAGTCCTCCCAGTACTCTTCGGTGATGTCGTAAGAGAAGGCTGAGTGGTGCGTACCACCTGCGAGAATCCATGCGCCAGCACCAATCTCGAAGGTCGGCTGGGGAACCCACAGGGCAGAAGCTACAGGCAGGTTAGGCATGGGCTTGGGCTCGATGCACTCCACCTCCTGAGAGATGAGACGGAAACGGTTGCCAAGGTCAACAACAGTAGCTTTGATACCGCGACCCACCTTTGAGGTGAACACGAGGCGGGCAGTCTGCTGCTTGCGGATGCCAATGCCGAGAAAGTGAACCTCCAACTTGGGTTTGTCAACAGCAATGAGCGGACAAACTTCGAGCATGTGGCTTTGCAGGCACGATGAGCGGTCGCCAGCGAAGTTCAGCGTGTAATCCTCCAGGAATGAACAACCGGTAGGCATTCCCTGCTGGATAACCCACAGGGTACGGCAGAGACAGGCTGTCTTCCAGTCGCCTTCAGCACCGAAGCCAATACCTTCAGCCATCAGACGTTGTGAAGCAAGACCAGGAATCTGGTCGAAACCACAGAAATCGGGCTGGTTGATGTCTGCATCACCGAGGTCGTCGAAGTTAGTGGTGAAGGCAGTTGCGCCCTCATCCTTCAAGACGCGGCGCAGAGCAATCTCAGCCTTGGCTGCGTTCTTCACCTTCTCCCAGTAAACCTGCTCGCCCGACTCGTCAATCTTGATGGTGTACTCTTTCTTGTACTCCTCAACGAGTTCGTCAGCCTCTGCGTCAGTCACCTTCTTCCAGTATTCCATCAGCGAGCTGACGGGGTAGTAGTCGACATGGTAGCCCAGGCGCTGCTCAAACTCTACGCGGTCGCCATCGGTAACAGCCACGTTGTTCATATTCATACCGAACATCAGACAGCGCACGTTCTTGGCATCAGCAACACCAGCGGCAACACGTGCCCAAGTGGCAATCTGCTGTTGGGCGGCAGCATCCTTCCAATAACCACAAACCACCTTGCGGGGGATGCGCATGCGGGTGCAGATGTGTCCGAACTCGATATCGCCATGAGCCGACTGGTTCAGGTTCATGAAGTCCATATCCATGGTCTTCCAGGGAATCTCAGCGTTGTACTGGGTGTGGAAGTGGAGAAGGGGCTTCTGCAAATCCTGCAGACCCTTGATCCACATCTTAGCAGGCGAGAAGGTGTGCATCCAGGTGATAATACCCACACACTTTTCGTCGTTGTTGGCGGCCTTCATTACAGCCTCAACTTCCTTCGAGCTGTTAGCCGTGCCTTTGTACACAACCTTGATGGGGATGATGCCACTATTGTTCAGCCCCTCAACCATTTCCTTTGAGTGGCCGTCAACGGCAACAACAGCGTCGCCTCCGTAGAGCAACTGCGCACCAGTTACCCACCAAATTTCTAAATTATCAAATGCTTTCATTTCGTCGTGATTTAGTGATTAGTGTTTCTGACCTTTCTGGCCGTAGTAGGCGTTGGGGCCATGCTTGCGCATGTAGTGCTTCTCGATGAGCAGCGGGTTCATCGTCGTATTGGGATTGACACAGAACGACACGAAGGCCATCTTGGCACATTGCTCCATCACCTTAGCGTTGTAGACGGCATTGTCGGGAGAAGTACCCCACGAGAACGGACCATGGTTCTTGACCAACACAGCGGGTGTGTGGTCAGGATTAATCTTGCGGATATTCAGAATCTCGTCCACGATAACGTTACCTGTTTCCAGCTCGTACTGTCCCTTGACCTCTGCTTCTGTCATGTCGCGTGTGCAGGGAATATCCTTGTAAAAGTAGTCGGCGTGTGTGGTGCCGATATTGGGGATATCCTTACCTGCCTGTGCAAAGGCAGTTGCATAGGTGGAGTGGGTGTGTACGACGCCCTGAATGTTGGGGAACGCCTTATATAATACAAGGTGGGTAGGGGTGTCACTTGATGGGTTCAACTCACCCTCGACCACTTTACCACTTTCCAGGTCAACAACTACCATGTCCTCAGCTTTCATCTCGTCGTAAGAGACGCCACTGGGCTTGATAACTACCAATCCCTTCTCGCGGTCAATACCTGAGACGTTGCCCCAAGTAAAGATGACCAAGCCCTGCTTTACCAGGTCCAGATTGGCTTTGAATACTTTCTGTTTCAGTTCTTCTAACATAATGTTTTAAAGCTTGAAGTTAGTACCTTCGTTGAAGGCATTTTTGTTGAAACGATAGAGATAGGCTCCACGCTTGGATCCTGTCTTGTCTATCAGATCGGTCTTCTCGATGAAGTCCATTTCTTTAATACGCTTACGGAAGTTACGCTTATCAACCTCCTCGCCGTTGACAGCCTCGTAGAGACGCTGTAACTGGGTGAGGGTAAACAGACCAGGAAGGAGCTGGAAACTGATGGGCGCAGTACGAATCTTCTGCTGCATCAGCTTGCGAGCCTTGAGAATCATCTCCTCGTGGTCGGAGAACATCTCAGGCAGTTCCTCGATGTTCACCCATTCCACATCGTGCTCGGCCAGCATCTTCTGGTCGTAATCCTTCACGTTGATGAGTGCGTAGTAGGCTACGCTAACTACACGAGCTCCTGGGTCGCGGTCAACACTTCCGAAGGCACCCACCTGGCGCATATAGACATTGCGCAGGCCGGTGAGTTCAAAAAGTACGCGGTCGGCAGCTTCGTCGACGCTTTCCTCGTTGCGTACGAAGCCTCCATAGAGGCTCCATGCACCCTTACCAGGGTCCATAGCTCGGTGGCCCAGCAGCACCTTCAGCTTGTTTTGTTCAAAGCCAAAGATGATGCAGTCCACCGATACGAGGATCTTCTGGTGTTCAATATAAAACTTGGTCATGGTTGTTTTTCAGAAGATTACCATAATGCGATATAGAGGATGGTCAAAATGGCAATCACGCCAAAGGCACCCCAGTTGAAAATCTTATCAGTATGGAATACCTTCAGGTCGATAGCCACCAGCTTCGGATCTTGTACCTTGTCGAGTGCATTCGAGCGCAGGTAGATAGCGATGGTTGCCGTGATGGCAGCAAAGAATATCATAGCGCCCTCGAAGCCGTGTACGTGGAAGACATCCACGAAGAAACCAGCGACGAACAGTACAATCGATACGGCAGCAATGACGAACATGATATTGCTCCACAGCAACTGGGTCTTAATGGTGTGCTCGTCAAGCTCGTCAGCAGGAACAGACTTCTTGCTCTTCAGCGAAATCCATACGAACAGGATAACCAGCGTGATGAATACAATACCAGAACGTACAAGGAACGGCATGTCGGGGAACGCGAACTTATAAATAATAGAGAACGCGAAGGTACCGATAGCGCAGACAACAGCAGCAGTACCACTGGCACGCTTCCACAACAGACCAAGACCAAAGATAACTACCACGCCAGGATATACGAAGGCTGAGTACTCCTGAATGAACTGGAAGGCCTGATCGATACCACCCATCAACGGATAAACGGCGATGAGGGCGATAATCAGAGCGCTGACAGAAGTCAGACGACCAACATTCACAAGACGAGTCTCAGAAGCGTTCTTGTTGATGAACTGCTTATAGATATCCATGGTGAAGAGGGTAGAGGTAGAGTTGAACATAGAAGCCAGCGAAGAAATAACGGCGGCAGCAAGTGCAGCAAAACTCAGACCCTTGACAACGGTAGGAGTGAAGTTACGAATCAGGAAAGGATAAGCATCGTCAGAACGTGTGATGGCACCAGCCAGCGACTCGCGGAGAGCCTCACACTCGGGAGCGTTCATGATGTAGAAGGCACAAACACCTGGAATACAAACGATGAACGGAATCAAAATCTTCAGGAAGGCAGCGAAGACCATACCCTTCTTAGCCTCATCAAGTGACTTAGCAGCCAGACCCTTCTGGATGATGTACTGATTGAAACCCCAGTAACCCAGGTTGGTCAGCCACAGAGCACCGAAGATGAGCACGATACCAGGATTGGTGAAGAACGGGTCGTCCTGTACAACAGGATAAGCATCGACATTACGTGTCACCACGAGGTTGAAGTGCTTGTCGGCAGGATCTTGTGCCAAATAGTCTTTGATGTGGCTCAAAGCATCCCAGGCACCACCAAGACCCATCTCGTCGCCGATAACTGACAAGGCAGCATAAGCCGTAATAAGACCACCACCTACGAGGAAGGTTACCTGCATCACGTCAGTCCAGGCTACAGAAGCCAGACCACCGTAGATAGAGTAGATACCTGCGATAAGGAACAGCGAGAGGATGATGCACATGCGCACCTGGTCAATCTCCATACCGCCCACATTGATAATCATGTCGGTAGGCAGACCTAGAATCTGCTGGATAGCCAGGGCACCCAGCCAAGCAACGGATGTCAGGTTAACGAAGACATAGAGGAACAGCCACAGCAGAGAGAAAGCCAGACCTACACCCCAGTTGTAACGTTCGCGCAGGAACTGAGGAATGGTGAAAATCTTCTTCTCAATCATCAGTGGCAGCAGGAACTTACCTACCACCAGCAGGGTAGCTGCAGCCATCAGCTCGTAGGCAGCAGGAGCAATACCTGATGCAAAAGCAGAACCAGACATACCGATGAACTGCTCAGCAGAGATGTTGGCAGCAATCAGCGACGCACCAACAGCCCACCAGGTCAGGGTGTTACCTGCCAGGAAGTAGTCGGTAGATGATTTCTCTTCACCCTTCTTGGTGCGTGACAGGAACAGTCCCATACCAACAAGAATGATAATGTACGCGGCAAAGACCAGATAGTCCGCCATCTCGAAGCCATTATTACTTAGCGCTTCAATAATTCTGTCCATAAATTCTTTGTAGTATTATTTGATTAGTTGATATTTTCTTATTTCTCAGCTCCAAAGATGGAGAAGGAATATGAAGCATGGCTGTAATACTTCTCGCCGGGCTTCAGCACGGGACTTGCCCACTCAGGATGGTTGGGGCTGTCGGGATACTTCTGGCTCTCCAGACATACACTAACGTGCTTCGGATACTTGATGCCGTGCTTGCGGATGATGTCAGCATCCTTGCCAACACCCTGGAAGTTGCCAGAGTAAACCTGTACGCCAGGCTCGTTGGTGCGCATTTCCATCAGGATGCAGGTCTTGGGGCTCCAAAGGGTAGCGCAAACCTGTGTGTCGTCACCATTGGTGTTCAGACAGTAGTTGTGGTCGTAACCGGTAGCGTTAGCAACCTGGTCGTAGGTAGAGTTGATAGAGTCGCCAACGGCGTGGGGCTTGCGGAAGTCCATAGCGGTACCCTCCACGTCCCGAATCTCGCCTGTGGGGATGTACAGCTTGTCAGATGCGGTGAATTTGTCAGCGTTGACATACAGTACCTGATCGTAGGCAGCCTGTGTGAAGTCGCCAGAGAGGTTGTAGTAGTTGTGGTTTGTCTGGTTGATAATGGTCTCCTTGTCGGTCTCAGCCTCCCAAACCATATCCAGCGTGTTGTCGGCAGTCACCTTATAGGTGGTGGTAGCTTTGACGGTGCCGGGGAATCCGTTCTCGCCATCCTGAGCCACGATGGTCAGCTTCAGGATAGAGTCGCCAATCTGCTCAGCGTCATAGACCTGATTCATCCAACCTGTTGTACCACCGCCGTGCAGACAGTTAGGACCGTCGTTCTGCTTCAGCTGATAAGTGCTGTCGCCCAACTGGAACTGACCGTTCTTGATGCGGTTGGCATAGCGGCCTACGCTTGAACCGTAGTCAGAGGGAGAGTTCAAGGTGTCAGCATACTGAGCGATGTTGTCGAAACCGAGCACTACGTCAGTTGGTTTGCCATCCTTGTCGGGAACAACAAGCGAGACGATGCGGCCACCATAGTTGGTAATGCACACCTCCATGCCGTTCTGGTTCTTCAACGTGTAGAGCTTCACGGGCTTCTCGTTGATGATGGTGTCGAACTTGGCAGGGTTAAGACCCGAAACCGTGAGGTTCTGCTCTGGTGCAGAACTACATGCAGTAAGCATAGCAGCAGCTACGCCTACAAGACAAAATGTTGCTTTTAAGCCTTTCATTTGTTTGATGTTTTAAGTTGTAAGTCAAATTTTGGGTGTAAAATTACAACTTATATTTGACATGACAAAATAAAACACCAAAAAAATGCGGTAATTAATAAATATTATTAATCTTTTGTCTACGAAACCTATTCTTGCTTCGGTTCTTCTGCTGCAGGTTTATTGTCGGGGAGTGCCTGTTGGTTGGCATTCTGGTGGGCAGGCTGACTGACAATATTTCCCATCTCGTCAACCACCTCGACCATCTTCTCGCCATCAACAGTCAGACTATCCACAGAGATAGAGTCGGAGTCGGCAGGAGCCTTGAAATAGCCACCACAGCCATAGTCGTTAACAGACAGGTCGGTAGGCTTGTCGAACTTGGCGTGATATTGCTTGAAGCGCTCGTCTTTCAGCACACTCTGCAGGAAGTAACCGCAGATGGGGAGTGCTGTACGGTTGCCCTGACCCAGCTCACCTGTACGGAAGTGGATGCAGCGGTATTCGCCACCCACCCATGCGCCACAGACCAACTTAGGTGTGGTACCGATGAACCATGCGTCAGAGTGGTTGTTCGACGTTCCCGTCTTGCCACCGAAATCCGTATCAGTAACATCATAGCCCACAAAGCCGCGCAGACGCGAACTGGTACCACTCATGCCACCCATCAACAGCTGTTGAACCATGAAGGCGGACTTTGTGGAGAGTGCTTGCTGTTCATCGTCGGGAGCCACATAAATTTCGTTGCCGTCACGATCGAGGATGCGCGTGACGAGAACGGGCTCACGATGCTTACCATTATTGCAAGGCGTACAGTAGGCGTTGACGAGCTCTTCCAGCGTGACGTCGCTCGAACCCAAAGCCAAGGCGGGAGTGGGGTCGAGGTGACTCTTGATACCCATATCGTGAGCGGTCTTGGCAATACGCTCGATACCGCATTCCTGTCCGAGTCGTACAGCCACCGAGTTGATACTCATGGCGAAGGCCTGCTTTAGGGTGATATTTGCACCAGAGAAACGGCCGTCAGCATTCGTGGGAGCCCACGTTACTTCCTTCTTCTCCTTAGCGTCATAAACCTTCATAGCGAAGTATTCGTCCTTTCGCGTGTCACAAGGCGTGATGCCCTGGTTCATGGCCTCCGCATAAACGAACAGCTTGAATGTAGAACCCGGCTGGCGCATTGCTGTCACCTTGTCGTACTTCCACGTCTTGAAGTCGATATCGCCCACCCAGGCTTTCACATGACCCGTCTGCGGTTCCATCGCTACAAAGCCACAATGCATGAAGTGCTCCATGTAGCGGATAGAGTCCATTGTGGACATCTCTTTCTCGATGGTTCCCTGCTCGTAGTCGAAGAGTTTCACCTTGTGCGGCAGGTTCAGATAGTAGTTGATACTATCCTCGTTGTTGTCGTACTTCTGTGCCAGAATCTTGTAGTAAGATGTCTTCTTGGCCAAGTCCTCGATGAAGTGGGGTATCTCCACATGACGCTCGTCCTGCCAAGGATTAGTGCTACCCCAATGGGCGTTGAACGTCTTCTGCACCTGTTTCATCTGCTTGACGGCAGCCTCCTCGGCATATTTCTGCAGGCGTGTATCGATGGTGGTATAAATCTTCAGACCGTCCTTGTAGAGGTCGTAGCCGTTCTCCGAGCACCATTTCTGCAGGTGGTTCTTCACGGCCTCGCGGAAGTAGAGTGCCTGTCCATCGTAGTTGTTTTCCACACTAAAGTCCAGCTTCACCGATTTCACCTTCAGCGTGTCGTAGGCCTCCTGCGTCAGGTGGTTGTGCTTCAGCATATTGTTAAGCACAACATTTCGACGGTTCATAGAGTTTTGCGGATTGATGCGCGGATTATAGTAGGTGGTAGCCTTCAGCAGACCCACAAGAACGGCAGCCTGGTCGGCGGTCAGGTCCTTGGGCGTGGTGCCGAAATATGTCTTGGCGGCTGTCTTGATGCCAAAGGCGTTGGAACCGAAATCTACGGTATTGGCATACATGGTGAGAATCTCCTTCTTGTCAAAGAAGAGCTCGATTTTCACAGCTGTAATCCATTCCTTGCTCTTCATAATGAGCATCTTCAAACCTGGAATCTCGCCCAGCAGACCTGTAGAATATTCCGTTCGCACACGGAACATATTCTTAACCAGCTGTTGTGTGATGGTCGAGGCGCCACGAGCATCGTGGTGAACGACATAATCCTTGAAAGCAGCGAAAACACCCTGGAAGTCGATACCGAAATGGTGGTAGAATCGCTCGTCTTCAGTATCTATCAAAGCTTCCCAGAAGACGGGATTGATGTCCTCGTAGGTAACGGGGGTACGGTTCTCGCTGAAATACTTGCCGATGAGCACGCCGTCGGCACTATACAGTTCAGAAGCCTGAACCGTCTTGGGGTGCATGATAGATGACATGCCTGGCGAACGGCCAAAGAGCCACAGGAAGTTGATGTCTACCATAAACAGGTAGAGCAGGAAGGCAAAGATAAACGTCAGGAAGGCGATACCTGCCTTGTTATACCATTTATGACCTGCGTATAGGCTTTTGTACCAGGGCCAGAAGCCTTTGATGGCTTTCCAGCATCTATCCAAGTATTTATTCATAGTGCGTAATATAGTTCAGTATGTCTTGTATGTCGTCTGGGTGGAACCACCTCATATTTTCGTCGCGCTTGAACCACGTCAGCTGTTTGCGGGCATATCGGCGAGTGTTCCCCTTGATGCGTTCTACGGCTTCGTCTAATGGCCAGCGTCCGTCGAGATAGTCGAATAGTTCTTTGTAACCTACTGTATTCAAGGCGTTTGTCTGTCGTTTATCAACCAGTCCTTTAACCTCATCCAGTAGTCCGTCTTCCATCATTTGGTCCACGCGTTGGTTGATGCGGTTATAGAGTTCCTCGCGGTCGCGGTTCAGTCCAATCTTGATGATGCGGAAGGGGCGCTCTTTTTTCTGCTGTGTACGGAATGACGTGTATGTCTTGCCCGTCTGGTGACAGATTTCCAGCGCATGGATGACGCGTCGGTAGTTCTGGCGGTCCACGATGGCGTAGTGCTCAGGGTCCAGTTGCTTCAACTCTTCGCAGAGTGCCTCCAGTCCTTCCTCCTTGTAGCGCCGTTTCATCTCCTCGCGGATGTCGTCTTTAACGGTAGGTATGTCGTCTATGCCGTTGCATACCGCATCGATATACATCATCGAGCCGCCTGAGAGAAGACTAATACCTGAAGGCTGAGCCTCCAGGCATGCTAAAACCTCCTGTTCGTACATGGAGGCGTTATAGTAGTCGTCGATGCTCTTGGTCCCTACAAAGAGGTGTGGCACTTGCCGCAGTTGTTCGTCGGTAGGCGCTGCAGTCCCAATCTTCAGCTCTCGGTAGATTTGTCGTGAGTCGGCGTTGATGACGGGTACGCCGTAGTGTTGTGCCAACTGCATGGTTAGCGCCGTCTTACCTACAGCCGTAGGTCCCGTTATCACGACCAGCGTCTTACTCACTTCTCACCATTAGCTTCTCGCCTCTATCGAATCACTCCTCGCTTAGAGCTCTCGATGAACGAGCAGATATAGTCAACCTCCTTAGAGTCAGGATATTTGGCGCGTGCCTCGGCAACACCATCCTTGAGGATACCCTTGGAGTAGATGATGCGATAGGCGTCGTGGATGGCGTCGATAACCTCGTTGGGGAATCCGCGGCGGCGCAGTCCGATAAGGTTCACACCAGCATAACGGATGGGTTCCTTGCCTGCGATAACATAGGGTGGGATGTCCTGCGAGGTACGGCTACCACCTTGGAACATGATGTAGCCACCCACGTGGAGGAACTGGTGGAACAGGCAACAGGCAGAGATGATAGCGTTATCGTCGACTACCACCTCGCCGGCAAACTTTGTAGAGTTACCGATGATGCAGCCGTTACCGATTTCGCAGTCATGACCGATGTGCATGTTCTCCATCAACAGGTTGCCGTTGCCCACGACGGTCTTACCCTTCGAGGCCGTACCGCGGCTGATGGTGACATTCTCGCGAATAGAGTTGTTATTGCCTATTTCGCAGGTAGTCTCTTCGCCCTGGAACTTCAGGTCCTGGGGCTTTGTTGAAATGCTGGCACCAGGGAAGAACTCGTTGTTGTTGCCTATGCGGGCACCATAGTGGATGGTGACATTATTCAGAAACTTGTTATTGTCGCCGATGACGACATTCTTGTCGATGACGCAGAAAGGGCCGATAATGTTGTTATCGCCCATCTTTGCCTCGGGGTCAACGACTGCCAGTGGATGTATCTGGTTCATGCGCGTACAATATTATTATATAATAGTTTATTTGTTCTTGACAATCTGGGCTGTGAAGGTGGCCTCTGATACCACATGATCACCCACGAAGACGTAGCCCTTCATTGAGGAGATACCGTGGCGCACAGGTGCCAGCAAATCAACCTTGAAGATGAGTGTGTCGCCTGGAACAACCTTCTGGCGGAACTTCACGTCGTCAATCTTCATGAAGTATGTGGACCAGCGCTCTGGCTCCTCCAGCGTGTTCAGCACGAGCAGACCGCCACATTGTGCCATCGCCTCAATCTGCAGCACGCCAGGCATCACAGGCTCCTCAGGGAAGTGTCCCTGGAAGAACGGCTCGTTGGAGGTGACATTCTTGATGCCGACAATCGTATTGGCACCCAGCGCGATAACCTTATCAACCAGCTGCATGGGGTAGCGGTGGGGCAGCAGTTCGCGAATCTTGTTGACGTCCATTACTGGCTCCTCATTGGGGTCGTAAATGGGTGCCTGGATTTCGTGCTTGCGGATCTCGCGACGCATCTGGCGGGCGAACTTGTTATTGATGGTGTGTCCAGGACGGGTGGCGATGATGCGACCCTTGATGGGCTTGCCGATAAGTGCCATATCGCCGATGACGTCGAGCAGCTTATGGCGTGTGCACTCGTTCTCCCATACCAGTGGCTTGTGCTGAATGTAACCCAGCTCGGTAGCGTCGCGGTGTTCTACGCCCAGCATGTCGGCCAGCGAGTCCAGACGCTCCTGTGTGGTCTGTCGCTCGTAGATGACGATAGCGTTGTCCAGGTCGCCACCCTTGATAAGGTTGGCCTGCAACAGCGGTTCAATATCGCGAACGAAGACGAAAGTGCGTGCGGCAGCTATTTCGGTGGGGAAGTTCTCCATGTTGTCGAGTGTGGCAAACTGTGAGTTGATAATTTTCGACTCAAAGCTGCACATGGCGGTGATGGAGAAGTCCTCGTCGGGCAGGATGGTGATACATGAACCAGTATTCTCGTCGGTCACCTCAATCTTCTTGCGAATGACGTACCAGTCCTTAGGAGCGTTCTGCTCCTCGGTGCCTACCTCCTTGATTTTCTCAATATACTGAATGGCTGAGCCGTCCAGAATAGGGAACTCAGGACCATTGACCTGAATCAGACAGTTGTCGATGCCCAGAGCGTAGAGGGCAGCCAGTCCGTGTTCTACTGTTGATACGCGGGCTTCTCCCTTGGCCAGTACGGTTCCGCGCTGGGTGTCGATGACGTTCTCAGCAATGGCGTCGATGACAGGTTCACCTTCCAGGTCGATACGCTTGATTTTGTAACCGGTATTCTCTGATGCGGGATTGAACGTGACGGTCAGGTTCAGACCAGTGTGCAGTCCCTTACCAAACAGCGAAAAACTGCCTTTCAGCGTCTTTTGTTTCATAGTATCGTGTTTATTTTGTTTTCTTTAATTCTTCGATTTCCCTGCGCAGGGCGGCAATCTCCTTGTACATGTCGGGCAGCTTTGCATCCAGAGCGCGAGCCTTGAAATACATCTTCGGGTTCACGGCAGGAGCACCGATAAGCTGTTCACCGTCACCCTTGGTATTGCCGATAACGCCCGCCTGGGCACCTACGAAGGTCTTGTCTGCAACCTTGATGTGGCCTGAGAAACCAGCCTGTCCACCCACCATACACCAAGCACCAATCTTTGTCGAACCAGCCATGCCAACCTGTGCTGACATGACGGTATTCTCGCCGATTTCGCAGTTGTGGGCCACCTGAATGAGGTTGTCCAGCTTAACACCCTTGTGGATAATGGTCTGACCCATCGTTGAGCGGTCCACGCAGGTGTTTGCGCCAATCTCCACGTCGTCCTCGATTACCACGATGCCTATTTGTGGAATCTTATCGTAACCTTCCTGGTTGGGTGCAAAACCGAAGCCGTCTGCACCAATCACGCTACCAGCATGGATAGTGACGTTCTTGCCAATCTGACAGCCGTCGTAGATGGTGACGTGTGGGAAGATGCGTGTGCCGTCGCCAATCGTCACATTCTCGCCGATGTAGGCAAACGGAGCGATATAGACGTTCTCGCCAATCTTAGCGGTCTTCGAAACGAAAGCCAGCGGGTCGACACCCGTCTTCTTCGGCATCATCGAGGCGTACAGCTGCAGCAGCTTGGCGACGCTCTCGTAGGCGTTCTTGACGCGGATGAGGGTGCATGTTACGGGCTGTGTCAGTTCAACGTCCTCGTTGATGAGCACTACGCTTGACTTGGTATCATAAATGTATGCGGTATATTTTGGATTTGAGAGGAACGAAATGGCTCCTTCCTTACCTTCTTCAATCTTCGCAAAAGTGTTGATTTTGGCGTCTGGATTGCCCTCAACACGGCCGTTAATCATGTCGGCTACTTGCTTGGCTGTAAACTCCATAGTATGCATTCGGTTTTAATAAACGCTGCAAAGTTACGAAAAACTATACAAAACTCCAAATTTTTTTGCCTAAACTCGCTGATAGCAGAGGTAATATTTGCGTATTTTCTTTGAAAGCAGCTGTACGTTGAGGATTTCCGAAGCCTCGGCGATGTCCTTCACGGTGCCGTCCTTATAGAGGATTCCGATGCTGTCGTCGTCAGGGTTATACATGTCCTTGCCAATTTCTGTGAGCGACATCATGTGGCGCGTGTCCTCCAGGCTGATGCCCATCTTCTGGGCTATCTGCTGGCGTATCTCGCTGAGGTGTTCCTCCGTGGGTGGCTCTTCCGTGACCTCCACCTTGAACAGGCGGCGATCTACGAGGTCGGTGGCCAGCGTGGCCAGTATCTTGTCGGCGTGGTGGCGCCACACCTTCAGGGCGCTCCAGATGTCGCTATCGTCCAGCTCGGCATACATGGCCAGTGCCTCGTCGTGGGTTGCAAACCACTCGCCATCGACGTCGTTCCTGAGGAAGTAGGCGAGGGCAGGGGATGCGAATACCTCATGGCCTTCCTTGACCAGCTGCTTGGCACGGTTCAGAGCGTTTACCAGTATCTTCTCGTAGCCCACGGTAGTCTTGTGCAGATACACCTGCCAGTACATCAGTCGTCTGGTCGTCAGGTAGTTCTCCACGGAGTAGATTCCCTTCGCCTCGACCACCAGTCGGTCGTCTGCCACGTTGAGCATTTTGATGATGCGCGCTGAGCCGATATTTCCCTCCGTGACGCCTGTATAGAACGAGTCGCGGCGCAGGTAGTCCAGTCTGTCCATATCCAGTTGCGAGGATATCAGCTGGTGGAAAATCTTGTTCGGGTACTCGTCCTTGAAGATGCTTATCGCCAGGTTTAGCTGACCCTTCAGGTCGTTGTTTATCTGTTCCATCATCAAGAGCGAGATGTCCTCATGCGAGATGCCGTGCATCAGCGTGTTTTCCAGCACGTGCGAGAAGGGCCCGTGACCAATGTCGTGCATCAGGATGGCGGCTTGTACCGCCTCGGCCTCCGAATCAAAGATGTAGATACCCTTCTCGGTCAGCGATTTCACGGCCTCCGACATCAGGTGCAGGGCACCTAGCGAGTGCTGGAAGCGCGTGTGACGTGCACCGGGATAGACCACCGATGCTAGACCCAGTTGTACGATGCGGTTCAGGCGCTGGAACAACGGGTGCTGCACGATGTCGTACAGCAATCCTCTTCTTATCTTGATAAACCCGAATACCGGGTCGTTAATTATCTTGTGTTCGTTCATAACTATTTGCAAAGGTAGTACTTTTTTCTGAACTATCCAAAGAATTACGAAAAAAGCAACCACCTTCTTAGACAGCGACGGCATCGAGACCTCAGAAGAAATCCGATAACTCTCGATAACTATCGCGATAATGGCCATATAGGAGATTGCGTGAGAATTCCTTACAGTCTTACAATCTTACAATTCAAAAAAGGGGGTCTACATTTCCTTATCATAATATATAACTAATTGATATATAAATAGTTATATATAATATTAAAAGGGAGCACACCCCTTAAAAAACAACTGTAAGACTGTAAGGTTGTAAGATTTAGTAAGTATTATTTTTCTAAATAGCAGATTTTCAAGAATTTACGGTGTTCTTAAGTCAATGGCGATGACAGTAATCTACTCCAAATAGGGGATAAATTGCATCAATTTCTCCTCTAAAAGGCCTCAAAAAGCATGCAAAAACCTCTTGTTTTGATGCTTTTAACCCTCTTTGGCGCACATTGGGGCTTCGCTAAAAATCAGTCTCATACTCTCATTGAGGGGGTAATATGCGGAGAAATGGCTATTGGAGTGCCAAAATCAGCCTAATAAGCATCAAAAATCAGCCTAATACAAGTGCGTATTAGGCTGATCTGGAACTGTATTAGCCTAATAACACATGCGTATTAGGCTTATTACAAAGAACGGTTAGGCGTTGTACTCCTGCCAGCTCTTAATCTTGATGTCGTTCTCCGTGAGGGCGGTGAAGGCCTCGATGAAGGCCTTGGCCAGACGGACATTGGTCATCAAGGGAATATTGTGGTCGATAGCACCACGACGGATGCGGTAGCCGTTGGTGAGCTCGCGCTTGGTGTGGTTCTTCGGCACGTTGATGATGAGGTCGAACTGGTGGGCAGCAATCATGTCCATGACGTTGTTCTGACCTTCCTCGTCAGGCCAGCTGACGGCCGTAGCCTCAACGCCGTTGTCGTTGAAGAACTTGGCAGTACCACCAGTAGCGAAGACCTTATACCCCTTCTTGACGAGGTTCTGGGCAGGCTCCAGCAGGCTGACCTTACCCTTGGCGCCACCTGAAGATACCAGGATACTGCCGCCCTGCTTAGGCAGACGGTAACCAGTAGCAATCAGAGCGTTGAGCATAGCCTCGTTGAGGTCGTCGCCCAGACAGCCTACCTCACCAGTAGAACTCATATCGACACCCAGCACGGGGTCAGCATTCTGCAGACGAGCAAACGAGAACTGGCTGGCCTTGACGCCAATACGGTCGATATCGAACTCTGATGAGTCGGGACGAGAGTAGGGGGCGTCGAGCATAATCTTCGTAGCAGTCTCGATGAAGTTGCGCTTCAGAATCTTGCTGACGAAGGGGAACGAGCGTGATGCACGCAGGTTGCACTCGATGACCTTCACCTCACGGTTCTTAGCCAGGAACTGGATATTGAACGGACCGCTGATATTGAGCTCTGCGGCAATCTTGCGGGCAATCTTCTTAATCTGGCGGATGGTAGAGAAGTAGATGTGCTGGGCGGGGAACACCATCGTGGCGTCACCAGAGTGCACACCGGCATACTCTACGTGCTCAGAGATGGCGTACTCGACAACCTCACCCTTATCGGCAACGGCGTCGAACTCAATCTCCTTGGTCTCGGTCATGAACTTCGAGATAACTACAGGGAACTCCTTAGATACCTCGGTAGCCATGTTGAGGAAGCGATGCAGCTCCTCGTCGTCATAGCAGACGTTCATGGCAGCGCCTGACAGCACGTAGCTGGGGCGCACGAGTACGGGATAGCCCACCTCGTCGACAAACTGCTTGACATCCTCGAAAGAGGTCAGGGCGCGCCATGCAGGCTGGTCGATGCCCAGCTTGTCGAGCATAGCAGAGAACTTGTCACGGTTCTCAGCACGGTCGATGTTGACAGGCGAGGTACCCAGAACGGGAACACCCTGGCGGTGCAGCTTCATGGCGAGGTTGTTAGGTATCTGACCACCCACAGAGACGATAACACCACGAGGCGACTCCAGGTCGATAACGTCAAGAACGCGCTCCAGCGAGAGCTCGTCGAAGTACAGACGGTCGCACATGTCGTAGTCGGTTGACACGGTCTCCGGGTTGTAGTTAATCATGATAGACTTGTAGCCCAGCTTGCGAGCGGTATTGATGGCGTTCACCGAGCACCAGTCGAACTCTACAGACGAACCGATGCGGTAGGCACCAGAACCGAGCACGATGACAGACTTCTCGTTCTTGTAGTAGTTGATGTCGTGGGCTGGGGTATAGACCTTACCGTCGGGCTCAGCGAAAGCTGGCGTGTGAGTGTAGGTGAAGTACAGGTAGTTGGTCAGCTCAGGATGCTCGCTGGCAACAGTAGGAATACGCTTCACAGAAGGCATAACGCCCTTCTGCTTGCGGTACTCGCGAACCTGTAGGTTCTCCTTCTCCATATTGGTGGACTTGGTCTTCAACACGAAGCGGGCAATCTGGAAGTCAGAGAAGCCACACTGCTTCACCTCCAGCAAGAGCTCGGTGGGCAGTTCTTCCAGCTTGTCGTACTTCTGCAACTCGTGCTTCAGGTCAACGATATGCTTCAGGCGCTCCAGGAACCAGACGTCAATCTTGGTAAGCTGCTCGATGCGCTCAACACTATAACCATCCTCCAGCGCCTGTGCGATAGCAAAGATACGCAGGTCGGTGGGGTTTGCCAAGGCGTCGTCCAGGTCGTCGAACTTGGTGTGGTCGTTGCCCACGAAACCGTGCATGCCCTGACCAATCATACGCAGACCCTTCTGAATCATCTCCTCAAACGAGCGACCGATAGACATAATCTCACCCACAGACTTCATGCTGGAACCAATCTGACGGCTGACACCGGCAAACTTGGTGAGGTCCCAACGAGGAATCTTACAAATCATGTAGTCCAGCGACGGAGCAACATAGGCTGAGCTGGTGGTACCCATCTCGCCAATCTGGTCGAGGGTATAGCCCAGCGCAATCTTCGCAGCAACGAAGGCGAGGGGATAGCCGGTAGCCTTAGATGCCAAAGCTGACGAGCGGCTCAGACGAGCATTAATCTCGATGATACGGTAGTCGTTGGTCTCAGCATTGAAGGCAAACTGGATGTTGCATTCACCGACGATACCCAGATGGCGGACGCACTTGATAGTGATTTCCTGCAGCATCTTCACCTGCTCTTCCTTCAGCGAACAGGTAGGAGCAACAACGATAGACTCACCAGTGTGGATACCCAGGGGGTCGAAGTTCTCCATAGAGGCAACGGTGAAGCAGTGGTCGTTGGCATCGCGGATGCACTCGAACTCAATCTCCTTCCAGCCCTTCAGAGACTCCTCAACAAGAATCTGGGGAGCAAAGGTGAAGGCACTCTCAGCCAGTTCCTTGAAAGCTTTCTCGTCAGGACAGATACCTGAGCCCAGTCCACCCAGCGCGTAGGCTGAACGGATCATGATGGGGAAACCAATCTCGTGGGCGGCCTTCAAGGCGTCGTCCATGTTCTCTACGGCGTGGCTCACGGGGGTCTTCAGCGCAATCTCGTCAAGCTTCTTAACGAAGAGGTCGCGGTCTTCGGTGTTCATGATGGCTTCGACGCTGGTTCCCAGTACCTCGACACCATACTCCTTCAGGATTCCCTTCTGGTAAAGCTCAGTACCGCAGTTCAGAGCGGTCTGACCACCAAAAGCCAAGAGAATGCCGTCGGGGCGTTCCTTCTTGATAATCTCTGTAACAAAATGAGTGGTAACGGGTTGGAAATACACCTTGTCGGCAATACCTTCAGAAGTCTGAATAGTAGCGATGTTGGGATTTACCAAAACTGAGGAAATGCCCTCTTCGCGAAGTGCTTTAAGGGCCTGGGAGCCAGAATAGTCAAACTCACCAGCTTGTCCGATTTTCAAAGCGCCAGAACCTAATACCAGCACCTTTTTGAGTTTTTTTGTCATATCGTTTGCTGTGTTTGTTGGTGTTATTCTGGGCTGCAAAGGTACAAAGAAAATGAGAAATAGCAAAAGGATTTTTCAATTTTCTTATAAAAAAATGTAGGGAAGACACTTCATGCCTTCCCCACATTAATATATATACGAGAATTACTCGCCTTTCTCCATCTGAGCCTTCAGCTGAGCCAGTACGTCGATGTCACCAAGTGTGGTGCTGGCTGCAACGTTCTCAATCTTCGGAGCGTCTGCCTTCGGAGCACGAGTCTTCTTGGCAGCAGCCTTCTTCTCCTCACGCTGAGGATCCTCGAAGGTACGGCTGTGAGAGAGGATGATGCGCTTGCTATCCTTGTTGAACTCGATAACCTTGAAGGGCAGAACCTCACCAGCCTGAGCCTGTGAGCCGTCCTCCTTCTGCAGGTGCTTAGGAGTAGCGAAGCCCTCAACGTTCTCACCGAGAGAGATAACGGCACCCTTCTCCAGGAGCTCGATAATCTTACCCTCGTGGATAGAACCAACGGTGTACTGCTCCTCGAATACATCCCAAGGATTGTCCTCCAGCTGCTTGTGGCCAAGGCTGAGACGACGGTTCTCCTTGTCGATATCCAGAACGACAACGTCAATCTGTGCACCAACCTGAGTGAACTCAGAAGGATGCTTAACCTTCTTAGTCCAAGAGAGGTCGCTGATGTGAATCAGACCGTCAACACCCTCTTCGAGCTCAACGAATACACCGAAGTTAGTGAAGTTGCGAACCTTAGCGGCGTGCTTGCTGCCAACAGGATACTTAACCTCGATAGCCTCCCAGGGATCTTCCTTCAGCTGCTTGATGCCCAGTGACATCTTGCGCTCGTCGCGGTCGAGAGTCAGGATAACTGCCTCGATCTCGTCGCCAACCTTCAGGAACTCCTGAGCTGAACGCAGGTGCTGGCTCCAAGACATCTCAGAAACGTGAATCAGACCCTCAACACCAGGCTGAATCTCAACGAATGCACCGTAGTCAGCGAGTACGACAACCTTACCCTTCACGTGGTCACCAACCTTGAGGTTAGCATCCAGAGCATCCCAAGGATGTGGGGTCAGCTGCTTCAGACCGAGAGCAATACGCTTCTTCTCCTCATCGAAGTCGAGGATAACGACGTTAATCTTCTGGTCGAGCTCAACAACCTTGTGGGGATCGTCAACACGGCCCCAAGACAGGTCTGTAATGTGAATCAGTCCGTCAACACCACCCAGGTCTACGAATACGCCGTAGCTGGTGATATTCTTAACAACACCCTCCAAGATCTGACCCTTCTCCAGCTTGCCGATAATCTCCTGCTTCTGGGCCTCGAGCTCAGCCTCGATGAGTGCCTTGTGTGATACAACTACATTACGGAACTCCTGGTTAATCTTAACAACCTTGAACTCCATGGTCTTGCCAACGAACTGGTCGTAGTCGCGAATGGGGTGAACGTCGATCTGGCTACCAGGCAGGAAGGCCTCGATGCCGAATACGTCAACAATCATACCACCCTTTGTGCGGCACTTGATGTAACCCTGAATAATCTCCTGAGCCTCCAGAGCGGCGTTAACACGCTCCCAGCTCTTAGACATGCGGGCTTTCTTGTGACTGAGTACCAGCTGACCTTTCTTGTCCTCTGCGTTCTCTACATACACCTCAACGGTGTCGCCGGCCTTCAGCTCGGGGTTGTAGCGGAACTCGCTAGCAGGGATAATACCGTCGCTCTTGTAGCCGATGTTAACAACGACTTCCTTCTTGTCGACGCTGATGACAGTACCGTCAACTACCTGATGCTCGCTGACCTTGTTAAGGGTCTCGTCATAAGCCTTGTCGAGCTCTTCCTTGCTGACGTTAGCGGCAGTGCCATTCTCAAACTGATCCCAGTCGAAGTCCTGTAATGGCTGGACCTTCTTTGTTAATTCTGACATAATAAATAAATAATGTGTGCCCAATCTCTCGATGGGGCGGGGCCTGAACAGACGTTTACCAGACCATGTTTAAAGGGTTAATATTGATAGGCACCGACGCCTGTTTCGGCACCTATTCGCCCATTTGGGCGTAAAAGCGGCTGCAAGGACGGTGCAAACCGAATGCAGAGAGCTCGCTCTATGCTGAGGTGAAGCCCGTTCTCGCAGAAATTGCCTGCAAAGGTACGAAAAAGAGGTGAGAAGTAAGAGGTGAGAAGTGAGAGGAAAGAAAGATTTATAGTTTTTTAACCTTTTTGGCTTTCTTTTTCTTTGTGGAGAGCAATTCGCCCAGTCCATTGAAATCTTTCTGCATGATGATACCGATGCCTTGGGTATTCAAGGACGATTTGGTGAAATAGCGGTCGTTGGTCTGATTGTAAACCTTAAAGGCGAGGTTACCATTGGGGAGCAACAGATAGCGGATATCGAAGTCGCCAATGAACGTGGAGTTGGCGGAGGTTGCTGCTTTCTTTGATGTGGCGCTACTTCCGTCGCGATAGCCAAACTGTCCGTTGATGAGCAGGCGGTTATTAAGCAGGCGACCGTTGATAATTCCTTCATATTCAGCATTATTCCAGCCTTCGTCACCCGTAGAGATGTTGGCACCAAAACTCCAGTTGTTGCTCTTGATGACGCGGTTGAGCATGTCGTTGAGCTGACTGCTGAGTGTACCAGACAATAGGCTCTGCATAGCGAGAGAGGTCTTGCTCTGGCCTGCCGTCTCTTCGTCGTTGGCGTTATTGGCACCCTGTGGATAGAAACGTCCTACGGCCAACAGGTAGATGACTTGCTGGTTCATTTCCTCTTCGCTATTGATGATGGAGCGCAGCATCTGCTTTTCGTCTGAGTTGACATTCGGAATATCAAGGTCGAAGTCGATAATCGGGGCACGTGGCTGGCCGCTGATATCCATCAAGCAGTTGACACGAACGGTACTGGCGAAACTCTTGCCGACATTCAAGTCAGAGAGTGACACGCCATTGACTGTATGCTGTGCCTGCATATTCAGACGGGCATCATAGGGGTCGCCACCAAAGATAATCGTTCCACCCTCTTTGAAGACGAAATTCTTCTTGATAATATTCTGGATGGTAATGCCGTAGGTTCCTTCGCTGATGCGATAGGTGCCAAAGATATTGAAGCTTCCTTTATTATAGAAGGTTGTCTGCAGGTCGCCATTACCTCTTAGGGTAATATAGTCGCTGGTGCGCTCATCCATCAGCAGACGAACGGTGGCATCAGGGGTGGCATTAATCCTCAGACGCATCGTGATGTCGGTACGGAGATCTACGAGTGGGGTGTAGTCGGTATTGTCTGTGGACGCCTCGTCGCTAATGACCGTCGACTGGTAGCGTGGCTTGCTGGACTCGTCTTTCGAGCCCCAAACAATAAACTCCTGGTCGGTAATGACATCTGGCGAGGCTGCATTATATACGAAGACGGTACCTCGCTGTGGGGTAATATCTGCTTCGATGAGCAGGCTGTTCTCCCTGCCGTGAATGGCCACATTACCATTGGCAAAGGCCGTACCGTAGAAGGAGGCGTCGCCAAAGCTTTTGAAGTCGTAGGCCAACAGGTTGCGAGCATTGAGGTAGATATCATATGTGAGATTGGTAAGGTCGTTATGATGGATGCCTCCTGTCATAATGCCTTCGTTGCCATAGATATCGTAAAGCAGACAATTCTTGAAAGCGATATTGTCGCGCGTGAGCAATAGCGTGTCGTTACGCATCTCGTAGGTGCAATTCAGGGTGCTGACGTGTGCCTTGCCGTTGAGTATCAGCTCGCCATAAAGATTGAGGGCATTCAAGGGACCTGCCAGCTTGACATTTCCGTTGCCATAACCATCGATATGGTCGATAAATGTAGAGGTAAAGGACTGGGCAAAATCAAGACTGGTACCTTCAGCCTTGATGTCCAAGTCGATATAGTTGCGTTTGGGCGACACATAACCGTTAATGAGTGTTTTTGCTGTCGGACCGTCATCGGCAATAGCTTGTATGTCAATCTGTTCTGCTTCTTTGTTCCAGGTGACATTTGCGTCCAAATCACCCATTCTTCCGTGCTCAAACTGGAAGTCTCTGACGAGGAGTTTCGCATCGGCTTCCAATTCGCCGAAGACACCTCTCAGCGCGCCACCGCCTGTTGCCTTACCGCTGAAACTGACCGCACCGAAGTTAATCAAATCAAGGACATATTCGATATCAATATCGCGCATATTGACGTTAATGGAGTCCTGACTGTTTTCTGAAGCAGTACCGTCAAGCGTCAGGAACTGCTGGCCGTGACGGATAGAGAAACCGGTAACATTTAGATTCTTGTTAGCATAGGTAATGGTGGCAGGAAGGACTTCCCAAGGGGTGTTCTTGATAATCATTTGCGATTGAGCCACCTTGATATATGCCGTCTGTGTCTTGTCGAATGAGCTGTCGAAATAGGCCATCGCCGTCAGATGGCCGCTGGTGCGCTCCTCAGCATGGTCTGCCCATTGGAGAGTAGCTGTCAGCTGGTCGTTATGCACGCTGCCCATGACCTGTAAATCGAGGTCGTTGCCTTCGTCAGAATGTTTGGTGATACTGACATCATACTGTAGGGTATTGATAGGCGAGAGGATACTGATACGGGCATTATCGTAGCGACTACCGTCATAAATGAACTGCGGGATGTTACACTCCATGAGAATCTGTTGGCGCTCATCATTCAGGCTGCCCTGTAAGGTTAGCGGTCGTTTCAGAAAGAATGGTACACGCAACAAGCGTTCTACCCAGTCAGACTTTCGAATAGTGGCCTGGATAGAGAAGTTGTTATGCACGCTGGTATCGATAGACGGCAGACCGGGTATCGTAGACATGCGTGTTGCCAGGAAGTTGGTAAAGCTCTGGGGTAGGGTCTTGTAGTCGAAATCACCCCGAATAGCGGCTTCACCGAAATCACTGGTCATAGTGACATAATGGATATCGCCGTCATAGCCTGACTCGATGTGTAACTCGTCCAAATCGTAGGACGTATTGTGTCCTTGCATTGAGAATTCGTTAACATCAATGGTTCCAACGGCATCATTGAGGTCGCTGGCCAAGAAATCTGCCTTGATATCACCGAAGAAACGCGCCTCGTCCCACTGGTCAGTAAGGTTGATGGCTTTAGGAGATAGATTGGCGAAGGTTGCTTCCAACTTGACGTTATGCTGCTTGCCTCTCTGCAATATACTACCGTCTACCACTAAACCGATATTGGCATCATCAATACTGGCATGACCGTGGATGTCAGTAGGGCTATAGAGTCCATCGATGTCGATATGCTGGTAATTGTAACCCTTGAATTCGAATTGATGGACGATTCCATCGGCTTTGACAATAAGTGGCTGACCATCGGGCAGCTGACCACTGAGGTCGATATCAGTAGAGAGCGTACCAAACTGTTCGTCGTCGAGTACCTTCTTCAAGCTAAACTCTTTGGTATCGATATGTCCGTTGAAATGGCGCTTTTCATCAATCGCCATCGTCATATTCACGCTACCGGCATCTGTCTGCAACTGGTTGTGCGTCTCTATGCGGTTGATTCCCTTACCTTGGGCGTGACCTCTCAAGTGGATATTACCCATTCGTACCAATTCCTGTGGAACCTGTATGCGCTGGCCTTGCAGATTTTCTGAGATGAAACTGACGGTTTTGGCCGATAATGCGAGATCGCGAATGTCAACATTCCAAGAAGGTAGGCTGTCACGAAGTCCTTTGGCCCATCCACCAATGTTGATGGCAATATCACCTGTGGTAGAGCCTATGGTAAGCATCGGAATGTCCAGCGTCTCTCCTTCACCGTGGAAATTGCTGGCCAGCGACAAGGTACTTTGGAAGGTGTTTAGTGATGGTAAAAGGCAAGATAGGTCGCTAAGGGTAATCGTTGAAGGCTTAATGCTACCTGTATAACGTAGTGAAGGCATCACAAAGTGGTCGCTACGGAAACGATAGCTGGCTTCAATATCGCCCAATTGGAAGTTGGTGCCAGGCATGCGTAGCATAAAATCTGTCAAACGACTACTGTATTTGCCTCCTTCGTAGTGCAAACTCAACTTTTTGAGATTCAATCCGGACTGCTCCTTGAATGACAAACGCTTGATATTGACGTTCAGAGAATCCTCGGAGAGAGCCTTGAGAATAATATCTGAACTGATGTCGTTGATTTTTAGGTGGTTGGGATTAAATATACCAGCCGTCTGGGGGCGGTCATAACGATCGTAGCTGACGCTACTGTGGCGGATAATCAACGAATTGATGCGCAGGTCGAGTGGGGCGGTGCTGGTCGTGTCTTTCGAAGCCAGCGAGTCGAGCACAAACTGAAAATTGGGTTTTGCCAACGAGTCCCTTTGATATAGCTGGGCACGGGTACCAAAAAGCTGGGCAGTAGAAATGGAAATCTTACCATCGGCCAGCGGTAACAAGTCTAAGTGTGCCGAAATTCGTCCAGCAGTCAGCATGTTGACACCCCGCTGATCTTTGATAACAACCTGATAAAGTGTCAGACGGCTCAGCAGTCCGTATTTCAAACGTCCTATCGACACGCTGGTACCCAGTTTCTCTGCCAATACCTTAGCAGCACGCTCACCTAAATATTCTTGAACAGCAGGAATGCTGAAGGTGAGTATGATGAGTAGATACAGTCCAAGAATGGACCATATCGTGATATTAAGTATGTGCTTAAGTATCTTCAAAACTGGCAAATAGAGATAGCAAAACTTTCATTCTGCTGGTTATTGGCTACAAAATTACATCAAAAAGTTGTGATGACGGAATATTTCGACGATTTTTTATGCCCAATATGCTATTTTTTTATTAATTTTGCACCATTCTTAGAAAAAGCATAGTAGATAACTATTCAAATATTCATTTATATTATCCATGGCAAATGTAATCAAGTTACACAAAGGCTTGGACATTCACCTTCAAGGGAAAGCTGAGGAGAAGCTCATCCAGTTGAAGTCAAACGGCCAGTATGCGCTGGTGCCCGATGACTTCGAGGGAGTGACTCCGAAAGTGGTCGTCAAGGAGGGGGATACCGTCAAAGCCGGGGATGCCTTGTTCGTCAACAAGCAGTATCCCGAAGTAAAGTTTGCCTCACCTGTCAGCGGAAAAGTCTGCGAGGTGGCACGTGGCGAACGAAGGAAGGTGCTCTATGTAAAGGTGCAGGCTGATGCAGAGCAACAGTATGTAAACTATGGTGTGAAGGATGTTGACAAAATGGATGGCCAGCAGGTGATTGACGCCCTGCTGGAGGCTGGTATCTTTGGTTATATCAACCAGTTGCCTTATGCCGTCTCTACTAACCCTTCAGTAATGCCAAAGGCCATCTTTGTCTCAGCATTACGCGACAAGCCTCTGGCTGGCGACTTCGAATTTGAGGTAAAGGGCGAAGAGGCAAATTTCCAGACTGGTCTAACGGCGCTGTCGAAAATCGCCAAGACTTATTTAGGTTGTGGTGTTCATTCATCGTTCGAGAACTATCAGAATGCAGAGGTAACAGTCTTTGATGGCAAGTGCCCGGCAGGTAACGTTGGCGTACAGGTTAACAACATCGACCCAGTAAACAAGGGTGAGGTTGTCTGGACCATTGGAGACCCGACGGTTGTGCTCTTTATCGGTCGCCTGCTGAATACTGGTAAGGTTGATTTGCGCCGTCGTGTTGCCCTCTGTGGAAGCGAAGTTAATAATCCTGCTTATGCTGATATGCTGGTAGGCGAGGAACTCTCTACACTCCTGAGCAATAGCTACGACGCTCAAAAGAGCGTTCGTATTATCAATGGTAATGTGCTGACAGGTAAACCCACCACGAAGGAAGGTTTCTTAGGTGCTCACACTTCTGAGATTACCGTTATCCCCGAGGGTAACGATGCCGACGAGATACTGGGTTGGATTCTGCCTCGCTTCAAGCAGTTCTCTGTCAACCGCAGCTACTTCTCATGGCTCTGTGGCAAGAAGAGCTATGCGCTCGATGCCCGTATCAAGGGTGGTGAGCGTCACATGATTATGAGTGGTGAGTACGACAAGGTACTGCCTATGGATATCTATGGTGAATACCTCATCAAGGCCATCATCGCTGGCGACATCGATCGTCAGGAGGCGCTGGGCATCTACGAAGTATCGCCTGAAGACTTTGCACTGGCTGAGTTTGTGGACTCTTCGAAGTTGGAACTGCAGCGCATCGTTCGTGAAGGTCTGAACATTTTACGTAAAGAAAACGCATAAGGACTATGAGCGCATTAAGAAATTTTCTCAATAAGGTAAAGCCGAATTTCGAGGAGGGTGGCAAGTTGCATGCCTTCCGTTCGGTGTTCGACGGCTTTGAGACTTTCCTGTACGTGCCTAACGATACAGCAAAGACGGGCGTGAACATTCACGACGCTATCGACTCAAAGCGCATTATGAGTATGGTGGTCATCGCCCTGATGCCTGCCATGCTGTTTGGTATGTATAACATTGGCTATCAGAACTATCTGGCAGCAGGCACACTGGCCAGCGCAAGCTTCTGCGAGATCTTCGCTTACGGCTTCCTGGCTGTTCTGCCAAAGATTCTGGTGAGCTATATTGTTGGTCTGGGCATCGAGTTTGCCTGGGCACAGTGGAAGGGTGAAGAGATCCAGGAGGGTTACCTCGTTTCTGGTATCATCATCCCATTGATTATTCCTATTGGCTGCCCACTGTGGATGCTGGCTCTGGCCTGCGCCTTCTCGGTTATCTTCTGTAAGGAGATTTTCGGTGGTACGGGTATGAACATCTTCAACCCCGCTATTGCAGCCCGTATGTTCCTGTTCTTCGCCTATCCTTCTAAGATGACGGGCGACCAGGTTTGGGTAGCTCAGAACTCAATCTTCGGACTGGGTAACGACCTGCCTGATGGATTCACTGCTGCTACTCCACTCGGACAGATTGGTCAGGGCATTGCTCCTGATGCTTCTATCCTCGATATGACGCTGGGCTTCATTCCTGGCTCTATCGGTGAGACCTCAGTGATTGCTATTGCCATCGGTGCTGTTATCCTGTTGTGGACGGGCATCGCCTCTTGGCGCACCATGCTCAGCGTATTCGTAGGCGGTATCGCTTTCGCAGTACTGTTCGAGCAGACTGGTCAGGGCATGATTTGGTGGCATCACCTTGTGATGGGTGGTTTTGCATTCGGTGCTGTATTTATGGCTACCGACCCTGTAACATCATGCCGCACCACTACTGGTCAGTATATCTACGGATTCCTGATTGGTGCAATGGCCATCATCATCCGTGTGATGAATGCAGGTTATCCCGAGGGTATGATGCTCGCCATCTTCTTTGGTAATATGTTTGCTCCAACGATTGACCATTTCATCGTTGAGCGCAATATCTCGAAACGTTTAAAGAGAGGAGGTACCAAATGAAACTGAATACAAACTCTAACGCGTACATTATTATATATAGCGCGATACTCGTAGTCATCGTGGCTTTCTTGCTGGCTTTCGTCTATCAGGCTTTGAAGCCCATGCAGGATGCTAATGTGGCTCTCGATGTGAAGAAGCAAATTCTCTATTCACTCAATATTCGCGACCTCGACGGTGCAGAGGCTGAAGCCAAGTATGCCGAGGTAGTGAAGGATACGATGGACTTTGGTGGTCAGAAAATTCTGATTGCCGAGATTAATGATGAGCCTATCATGATTTTTGAAATGAAAGGTATGGGCCTCTGGGGCGGCATCAGCGGCTATATGTCTGCTCATTTTGACATGGAGACGATGAACTTAAAGGTTTATGGTGCCTACTTCAACCACGAGGGCGAGACTGCCGGACTGGGTGCTGAGATTAAGGACTCGCAGGAGTGGCAGGAGAAGTTCATCGGTAAGCGCATTATCAAGGAAGGTGCCGACGGTAAGGAAAAGGTGGCTCTCTCCGTCGTGAAGAAAGTGGAGGATCCTGAAACGCAGGTAGACTGTGTGACGGGTGCCACGCTGACCTCTAATGGTGTTGATGAAATGATTAAGCGTACTTTCGGCATTTGGACCGGCGAGTACGACTTCGCCGTTGACGAATCGGAGCTGACTATGGTGTTGCTCAAGGCTTGTCTGTCGGGTAATGACTCCATTAGTGATGCTGAACTTGAGAAGATGATGAAAGTAAGAAAAGTAAAGGAGGAGGAGTAAGTTATGGCATTATTCAGTAAACAAAATAAGGAGGTTTTCACTAATCCGTTGAACCTCGACCACCCGATTCTTGGACAGGTATTGGGTATCTGCTCGGCACTGGCCGTGACTTCGCAGTTGAAGCCTGCCATCGTGATGGGTCTGGCTGTAACAGTCATCACAGCCTTTGCGAATGTGATTATCTCAATCATCCGCAACACTATCCCTAACCGCATTCGTATTGTGGTGCAGCTGGTAGTTGTTGCTGCGCTGGTAACTATCGTTAGCCAGATTCTGAAGGCTTTCGCCTATGATGTTAGCGTTCAGCTCTCTGTGTATGTAGGTCTGATCATCACCAACTGTATCCTGATGGGTCGCCTCGAGGCATTTGCTATGCAGAATAAGCCTTGGCCTTCGTTCCTCGACGGTGTGGGTAACGGTCTTGGCTACGCCATGATTCTCGTTATTGTGGGTGCTGTTCGTGAGTTGCTTGGACGTGGTACGTTGCTGGGCTTTCAGATTATCCCCGATGCCTGCTACGACTTTGGCTATGTGAACAACGGTATGATGACGATGCCTGCTATGGCACTCATTCTCGTTGGCTGTGTGATTTGGGTACATCGTGCATATTTTTATAAGGAGAAGTAAGTTATGGAACACGCAATATCATTACTGTTCAGGTCCATTTTTGTGGACAATATGATTTTCGCCTTCTTCCTCGGCATGTGTTCCTACCTTGCTGTGTCGAAGACGGTGAAGACCTCTATGGGTCTCGGTCTGGCTGTGACCTTCGTACTCACAGTGACCGTCCCCGTCAATTATCTGTTGCAGACAAAAGTCTTAGGCCCCGACTGTCTTGTAGAGGGTGTTGACCTAAGCTATCTGTCGTTTATCCTCTTCATCGCTGTTATTGCCGGTATGGTGCAGCTCGTTGAGATGACCGTAG
Source organism: uncultured Prevotellaceae bacterium (assembly GCA_900316265.1). Lineage (GTDB taxonomy): Bacteria > Bacteroidota > Bacteroidia > Bacteroidales > Bacteroidaceae > Prevotella. The sequence continues at coordinate 31,264 of ONCH01000009.1, forward strand.
AGAAGTATTCACCCTCGCTCTATGCTGCGCTGGGTATCTTCCTGCCGCTGATTGCTGTGAACTGCGCCATCATGGGTGCTTCGCTGTTCATGCAGCAGCGCATTCTGATGGATCCCTCTAACTCGCAGGCTATCACTTGCATCTGGGATGCCGTTGTCTATGGCTTCGGTTCTGGTATCGGTTGGACACTGGCCATTGTGGCCATGGGTGCCATCCGAGAGAAGATGCAGTATTCGGATGTTCCCAAGCCTTTGCAGGGTCTCGGCATTGTGTTTATCACCGTGGGCCTCATGGCCATGGCGATGATGTGTTTCTCTGGCTTAAACATTTAATAAGGTATGGCACAGTTTATAGCATATAGTATAGGAGTTTTTCTCCTGGTAATCATCTTGCTGGTGATTATCCTGTTGGTGGCTAAGAAGTATCTGAGCCCCAGCGGCAATGTGAATATTACAGTAAATGGCGATAAGGTACTTAACGTGCCTCAAGGTAACAACCTGATGGCGACGTTGAACCAAAACGGTATCTTCCTGCCTTCAGCTTGTGGCGGTAAAGCCAGCTGTGGACAGTGTAAGGTACAGGTGCTTGAAGGAGGTGGCGAGATTCTCGACTCTGAGAAGCCTCACTTCACTCGCAAGCAGATCAAGGAGCACTGGCGCTTGGGCTGCCAGTGTAAGGTGAAGGGTGACCTGAAGATTCACGTAGACGAGTCTATCCTGGGTGTCAAGGAGTATGAGTGTACCGTTATCTCTAACAAGAACGTGGCTACCTTCATCAAGGAATTCAAGGTGCAGCTGCCTGCTGGCGAACACATGGACTTCCTGCCTGGCTCGTATGCACAGATTAAGATTCCTAAGTTCGACTGCATCGACTACGATAAGGACATCGACAAGAGTCTGATTGGCGATGAGTATCTGCCCAGCTGGGAGAAGTTCGGTCTGTTTCCACTGAAGTGTAAGAACCCTGAGGACACCATTCGTGCCTACTCAATGGCTAACTATCCTGCTGAAGGCGATGTGTTCATGCTGACCGTGCGTATCGCTACGCCACCGTTTAAGCCCGATCGCAGTGGTTTCATGGATGTCAACCCTGGTATCGCTTCATCATATATCTTCTCACTGAAACCTGGCGACAAGGTGATTATGAGCGGTCCTTTCGGTGATTTCCACCCACATTTCGACTCGAAGAAGGAGATGATTTGGGTTGGTGGTGGTGCCGGTATGGCTCCGCTGCGTGCTCAGATTATGCACATGACCAAGACGCTGCATACTACAGACCGCGAGATGCACTACTTCTATGGTGCCCGCGCCCTGAACGAGGTGTTCTATCTGGACGACTTCCTGGGCTTGGAGAAGGAGTTCCCCAACTTCCACTTCCACCTGGCTCTCGACCGTCCCGACCCAGCAGCCGATGCCGCTGGCGTGAAGTACACCCCAGGCTTCGTTCATCAGGTCATGCTGAACACCTATCTGAAGGACCACGAGGCTCCTGAGGATATCGAGTACTACATGTGCGGCCCTGGCCCCATGTCGAAGGCCGTGGTATCTATGCTCGACTCGCTCGGTGTAGATCCAGAGTCAATTATGTACGATAACTTTGGCGGCTGATGAAACGCGGCTTGCTTTGGATACTATTCATCCCTCTTACACTGGCCCTCCTTTCGTGTGGCCAGCGCAAGAGGGATGCGGTATTCTACGAGCAGATGGTCGACAGCATCCGCAAGGCTGAACAACTTACCGAAATGAAGCGTAAGGCAGGAGTCTATGACGACCCTGTCGAGGCCTTCTTCGATACACTTCAGCTACGTCCGCTACCCATTCAGTCGGAGCGTAATAATTTTGCTAAGATAGGCAGTTTCGGTCGGGTTCCTATGTCGCTCGTTTCCCAATTGGGCTATCCCGTCGAAACCCGTTTGAAGGCACTCTTGTTACCTAAGTACCACGGACTGAACGCCCTGTTGTTGGAAGAACAAATCGACTCCGTCACGTCCAATCTCTACCTCTATTCCCTAGACAGCGAATATCGGCCCATCGACCACCTTTGCCTCTATGAAGAACGGCCTGAAGACCGTGCTGAAGACTTCGGTCGCCAGTTTACAGACTACTATATCACCAGCGGGTACGAGGTTACCATCCTTTATATTTACGAGTCTTTGCGCACCCAGAAGTCGGAAGCCGAGCAAACTCGCCGCTTCCTGCTTACTACTGACGGCCGCTTTGAGGAGGTCGTTATAGAAATAGAGTAACTGAATTCAAGACACGTACAGACACATCATTGTCAGGTCGTCATTGGGTTTGGCACCGGCACGATGAGTCTCAACTTCGCTTTCTAACAATTCTATAATCTGACGAGCAGAAACAAAGACGGTATGGCGCAGAATATCGAGCAGATGACTGTCGCCGAACCGTACCAGTTGTGGATTTTCAGCCTCGTTCAGTCCATCGGTATAGATAAAGAGTGGACGCCCCTTGATAGTTTCGAAGCTTTCACCGACATATTCCAAGTCCGGCCACAGACCTATAGGAGCATTTGATTCCATTTGCAAGAAGTCGCCACCAGCCCCTTCTCCTTCGGGGAGGTCAGCTGGGGTTCCCAATATAGGTGGATTATGCCCTGCATTACAAAAGTCAAGGTGTCCCGTAGTAAGGTCGAGCAATCCTAACCAGAACGTCACAAACATGCCGCTTTCATTGTCATCTCCTGAAAGTGCGTCGTTCATGCGAGTGCAGATTTCTGCTGGCATCATGCCCTGTTTGGCGAGGGTAAGAAACAGTCTTGTAGCCTGCGCCATAAACAACGAGGCAGGAACACCTTTTCCACTTACATCACCAACAGCGAAGTAGAGTTTGTCGCCCAGCATAAGATAACCGTACAGGTCGCCACCAACCTCTTTGGCCGGAGTCATCGAACCGTACATGTCAAGTCCTTCGCGCTCGGGGAATACACTCGGCACCATCGACATCTGGATATCGCGGGCAATTCGAAGCTCACTTTCAATGCGCTCCTGGGCAGTCTTCACTTCTGCCAATCGAGCTGCCGCACGACGACGAATCAGCGTATAAACGATAAAGGCCACGGTGAGGAAGATAATCACCATTGTGAGGCCTATGACACGCTGGTGCGAGATTTCTACCTGCTGCTCGGCGATGCGCCGCTCCTTGCCCTCGGTGTCGTAGATGGAAGCAAGCTTGGCAGTCTCGTCCTCTTTCTGTCGTGTAAGAGCTGTGCCGAAAGCATCGTAAATCTGCATGGATACACGAAGGGCAGAATCTTTACGCCCCGCCATATAGTTAGTATATAACTTGGGCAGCAGAAATCCGTCGATAACTTCCAAATCGATTTCCATATTTTTTCTATGCATGAAGGCATCGAGGCAGGTCAAATTATCAGCCGCCTCTGCATAACGTCCAGCTAACCTCAGATATTCGGCGCTATTTATCAAGCCGACATCCTTTTTGCTGTAGTCGGTGGTCTTGTATTCTTTGAAATATCGGTCTGCCTGCTCCTTGTCTCCTTTATGGATAGCAATCATCATTCTATTATAAAGGATGTCTGACTTGAATATATCGACATCCGAAGGAAGCGCTTCAGGACGGGCTTTGAACAGTTGGAATACAGAGTCTTCCAGATTCACCCAAGGTTCGCTTTCTACGCTCTTGTCTTCATCAAAGTAGGCCGTGACTATCTGGATATAGGTGATAACACCGTTATACAAGTCAATATGGTCAACATCGTCTGCGCTTATTAGTTTCTTCGTGTATTCCGAGGCTTTTCTGAAACTTTCCTCGGCCTCCTTCTCGCGTTTCAGGCGGAGCTGACATATACCAATATTAGAATATAATGTTTTCTTCTCAAAGTACATATTGCCTTTGGCCGTCTTCATTTTCTCCAACAGCTGCATGGCGGTGCGCAGTGCGGCGTCGTTCTCGTATTTGTCGATATAAAAGTCGGTCAGAAGAACACCTGCTTTGAGATATATCTTGAAGTCGGCAGCTGATGGGTTCTTTTCTTCCATAATCCGGCTGAAATATTCGGTGGCATGCACAAAATCGTTATGCAACCTATACACATATCCCTTATAGAAGTTGGTCTTGATGGGTGAAAGTTCTCCCAAGGCCGAGAGACTATCGGTGAGAACACTTATGCGCTTATCATCTTCGTCAGTCAAGGCAGCAGACATCAGACTGTCAGCATGTGTTTTTACGACGGTTCCTGAATGATTTTTATTCGATACAGTCTCTGTGACCTGTTGCTTCTTGCAAGAGGTTAATGCCAGAGGAAGTACTATTCCCCACAACAACACTCGTTTTATACCTATCTTCATATTTGATGTTGAATCCTCATTACAGCTTGCAAAGATAAGAAGAAAAGCTGAGATTACAAACAGTTTTGGGAAGTTTAACGCAGTTAATAAAGTGGCCGACAGTACCCATCGTTTTTTGAAGTAACCATAGAATGTTGGAGACAACTTAAAGGTTCACTTCGCTCACTGATTACATATAAAAAAAGTTATTTTTGAAGGGAACAGGAAAGTGTTTTGTATGCTTTTGTGTACCTTTGCAATTGTGAAACAGAAAACCCGACGACATATTGCTTCGTGCTTGCTATTGGCGGTGTTTATGCCAATGCTTCTGTTGTCGTCGGTTCATGTGCATGAAACTGCTGAAACAATAGAGACGGAATGCGCCGATTGTGTGCATCATAGTTGTCACGGTCATATGACGGTGACAGCCACATGGTCGCACGACTGTGTACTCTGCCAGTTTCTGACATTGACTTTGCTGACAGCTGCTGTAATGGCTGTCACGATATATGTACATGTGTGTAAGATGCTTCGCGCCCAGTCTTTATGCGATTGTCATACTATCTACTGTGGCGCTATTGTAACCAGGGGACCTCCAACCGTCTGATTTTAAATAGATACTTACATACATTATTTATATATCATTAATTAGTCAATCAAGAATGAAAGCAAAATACATAGTTTTGCTGCTGTTGTGTATATGTATGACAGTGGCAGCACAGGATAATAACAATAAACGTGGAACAATAAACAATAAACATCATCATGCGGAGGACTCGACAGATGTCTTTTTCCGTCATCTACAATTGAACGAACTGACAGTGACGGGTGTGACCGGCGACACGAAACTGAAACACTCGACAACTCCGATAAGTATTGTTTCGCCAGAGGTACTACGTTCTACAGCATCTACTAATATCATAGATGCGATTAGCCACCAACCAGGCATCAGTCAGCTGACTACAGGTGGTAGCATTTCAAAACCAATCATCCGTGGACTGGGCTATAACCGTGTGGTAGTGATGAGCGAAGGCGTGCGTCAGGAAGGGCAGCAATGGGGTGACGAACATGGTGTGGAGGTGGATGGTAGTAATGTAAACAGCGTCGAGATACTGAAAGGCCCTGCATCTCTGATGTACGGCTCAGATGCTATGGCGGGAGTTGTTATCCTCCATTCACAACCAACGTTGGCACATGGTGAGATGCGAGCAAACATCAGTTCGGAATATCAAACTAACAACGGACTTTTTGCCTATCATCTGTCTTTGGCTGGCAACCAAAACGGTCTTGTCTGGGATGCCCGCTACAGCGATAAAATGGCGCACGCTTACAAGAATAAGTATGACGGATACGTACCTGGTTCGCAGTTCCGTGAACGTGCTGGAAAACTACTGTTGGGTGTTAACAAGGAGTGGGGGCACTCGCGACTTTCTTGGACTGTCTATCATCTAACACCAAGCATCATTGAGGGCGAGCGCGAGACGGAGACGGGAGAGCTTGTAGGCTCGTCGGTTTCTCCGAAGAGTTACTCCAAATCATTGCCCTTCCAGCAGGTGAAGCATTACAAGCTTGTGTGGGACAATTCGCTGAACCTCTCGTCAGGCTATCTTAAGGCCATCATCGGTTATCAGCAAAACCGTCGTCAGGAGTTTGAAGATAGTGAAGATGACTACGAACTGTATTTCAAATTGCATTCGCTAACCTATGATTTACGTTATATCACTAATGAGTGGAATGGTTGGAAACTCTCTACGGGTATTGGTGGCATGTATCAGAAATCTAGCAATGAGGGTGAGGAATATCTGATTCCAGACTATCGACTCTTTGACTTCGGTATCTATGCTACTTTCTCAAAGAGTATTGGCAACCACTGGACGCTGAATGGAGGCGTTCGTTATGACCATCGACGCCTGCACGGTTATGAATTAATTGAGGAAGATGGCGTTCGCTTTACAGATTTCTCACGTCATTTCAATGGTCTGACGGGTAGCATTGGCGCCGTTTGTAACATCAATGAATATTTTAATCTCCGCCTGAACCTTGCCCGTGGCTTCCGCACACCCAATATGAGCGAGCTAGCATCGAATGGTGTTCATGAAGGTTCTGTGCGTTATGAAATGGGTAACCATCAACTCAAGGCTGAGTATAGTCTGCAAGCAGACCTTGGTATTGATTTTACTTCTCGTTATATCTCTGCCCAAATGGCCCTCTTCGCTAATCGTATCAACAACTATATCTATACACATCGTGTGGCAGAAGAGATAGAAGAAGGCTATCTCACTTACGTCTATACTCAGGGGGATGCCCGTCTGTTAGGTTTCGAGGCTGGTGTAGATTTCCACCCTGTCCATAGCGTTCATTTCTCAAACACCTTCTCCTACGTTGATGCACAGTTGCTGCATGCTAATGCCGATACGAAATACTTACCCTTTACGCCAGCACCCAAATGGACATCAGAATTGAAGTGGGAATTGCTCCACCATTCGCATAGCACGGTTATGCATCACCACACGTCAGGGACTATTCATCGTTCATTTCTCAATAACCTTTATGTTGCTGCTGGTATCGATTGCTACATGAGGCAGACGCATATATACAGTGCGGATGATACCGAGAGCGTCACACCAGGCTATGCATTGATTAATTTTTCGGCAGGTACTGACATTCAGTTGCACGGTAAGAAGGTTGCTGAGTTCTATTTCACCGCCGACAACTTGCTGAACAAGGCATACCAGAACCACCTGAGTCGTCTGAAATATACGGACGAAAATGTGGTTACAGGACGTCGTGGCGTTTATAACATGGGACGTAATATCACTTTCAAGATTGTGGTTCCAATAAAAATGTAACCAGCGTTGAGCGGATTACGGGACTCGAACCCGCGACCCTCGGCTTGGGAAGCCAATGCTCTACCAACTGAGCTAAATCCGCAAGAAAAGAAAAAGAGTCAGGATCCAAAGGTGGGATTGCTGACTCTTTTTGCAGAAAAGTGAGCCGATAGCCGGACTCGAACCGGCGACCCACGCATTACGAATGCGTTGCTCTACCAACTGAGCCATATCGGCAGCCTTTCAATGATCTCTTTGCTCGAAAGCGGATGCAAAGGTACTAAAAAGATTAAAGATTAAAGATGAAAGAGTAAAGAATTAATAGGCTATTAACATTTTTTAGCCTTGCAATTTGCTCTACAGTTTTTCTTTCAGGAATTTTCCTGTCAAACTCTTGGAGCAGGCGGCAATCTGCTCTGGTGTTCCTGTGCAAACTACTTCACCACCACGGTCGCCACCTTCAGGTCCCATGTCGATGACGTGGTCGGCACACTTAATAACATCCATGTTATGTTCGATGACGAGGATGGTATGGCCACGTTCTATGAGGGCGTTAAAGGTTTGCAACAGACGATTAATGTCGTGGAAATGCAGACCCGTGGTGGGTTCGTCGAAGATAAAGAGGGTGGGGGCTTGACGCTCTTGTCCAATGAAGTAGGCGAGCTTGACGCGCTGGTTTTCACCACCAGAGAGTGTCGAAGAGTTCTGCCCCAGTTTGATGTATCCCAAGCCCACGTCTTCGAGGGTTTTCAGACGAGCGACGATAGTCTTGGTCATAGCTGCAAAACCATTGTGCACATTTTCTTCTGAGAAGAAGGCGATGGCCTCAGAGATAGTCATGTTAAGCACATCGTCGATGTTCTTGCCCCGATAGCGCACATCGAGAATGTCGTGCTTGAAACGATGACCGTGACAGGCCTCACACTCCAATACGAGGTCAGCCATGAACTGCATTTCGACAGTAATCACACCAGCGCCCTTGCACTCATCGCAACGTCCACCATCGGCATTGAATGAGAAATACTGGCTAGTGAAACCCATCTGCTGGGCCAATGGCTGTTCGGCAAAGAGGTCGCGGATAGCGTCGTAGGCCTTAACATAAGTGGCAGGATTGGAGCGTGTGGACTTGCCGATAGGATTCTGGTCGACAAACTCCACATGACTGATGGCTTGATAGTCGCCCTCTAGTCCGCTATATTCGCCTGGTGTGTCGCAGACCTCACCAAGATGGCGCTTGAGGGCAGGGTAGAGTATGCCCTTGACGAGCGAGGACTTACCACTTCCCGAGACACCTGTGACAACCGTCATAACGTTGAGGGGGAAGTCAACAGTAACACCCTTGAGATTGTTCATACGCGCGCTCTTGATAGTCATCTTACGATTCCATGGACGACGGCTCTTGGGAAGTGCTATCTCGTCCAGATGGGTGAGGTAACGGAGGGTGTGACTACGCCCGACAACTGAGTCGTCAGGAACACTGACAGGCCCTGCATACATGATTTCGCCACCCAAACGACCAGCATCAGGACCAACGTCGATGAGATAGTCGGCAGCACGCATAATTTCTTCGTCGTGCTCAACGATGACAACGGTATTACCTAGGTCGCGTAATTCCTTGAGAACTTTCAAAAGACGATCAGTATCGCGTTGATGAAGACCAATGCTGGGCTCATCTAGGATATAGAGACTACCCACCAGTGAACTTCCCAGTGACGTAGTCAAGTTGATGCGTTGACTCTCACCACCACTCAAGGTGTTCGACATACGGTTCAGCGTAAGATAGCCCAAGCCCACGTCGAGCATGAACTGCAGACGTGTGGTAATTTCAGTAAGCAGGCGATGACCTATCTGCTGTTCCTGTTCGGTCAACTCCAAATGGTCGAACCATTCTTTTAGACGGACTATGGGCATCTCGACAAGGTCAGAGATGCTTCGACCACCAATCTTCACGTAGTCAGCCTCTGGCTTCAAACGCGTTCCGTGACACTTCGGACAAGTCGTCTTGCCACGATAGCGCGCCAACATGACACGATACTGAATTTTATACTGATTCTCGCGAACCATCTGGAAGAAGTTGTCGATGGACACGCGATCATATTTGTCACGATGCTTGTCGGATGGCAAGCCGTGCCACAACATATCTTTCTGTTTCTGCGTCAGGTTATAGTAGGGCTCGAAGATGGGGAAATCGTCTTGTGCCGCCCGACGACAGAACTCTTCTTTCCACATTTTCATCTTCTCACCATGCCAGCAGACCACGCAACCATCATAGACGGATAGTGACGTATCAGGGATAACAAGATGTTCGTCGATGCCGATAATCTTGCCGAAACCCTGACACTCAGGGCAGGCTCCGATGGGCGAATTGAACGAGAAAAGGTTGTCGGTGGGCTCTTCGAAAGTGATGCCGTCGGCTTCGAAACGCGTGGAGAAATCATAAGTGATTCCTGCAGGGAAAACCATCAGACGACACTCGCCATGTCCCTCGTAGAACGCGGTTTCTGCAGAGTCAACAAGGCGAGAGATGGCATCCTTAGCAGCGTCGACAGAGAGACGGTCAATGACGAGATAGAGGTCTGTTTGCTGTTGGCTGATGGAAGAATCCTCAGCAAGAAAATCATCAATGCGGATGACATTGCCACCATCAGCCAGACGGGTGTAGCCGTTCTGGACATAGATTTTGAGCTGTTGCTCTAATGTGCGACCCTCGTTGAGATAGATGGGTGCCAACACCAGGAACTTGGTGCCAGGAGCATACTGCTGGGTACACTGGATGATGTCCTCCGTAGAGTGCTTCTTTACCTCCTGTCCACTGATGGGCGAATAGGTTCGTCCGATGCGGGCAAAGAGCAGACGCAGGTATTCGTAGATTTCGGTAGTGGTGCCAACAGTAGAACGCGGATTACGTGAGATGACTTTCTGCTCGATGGCGATAGCTGGTGGGATACCCTTGATGAAGTCACACTCAGGCTTGTTCATGCGCCCCAAGAACTGACGGGCATAAGAAGACAGACTCTCTACATAGCGGCGCTGACCTTCAGCATAGAGGGTGTCAAAAGCCAATGACGACTTTCCGCTACCCGACACACCAGCGATGACCACCAGTTTATTACGGGGTATCTTGACGTCGACGTTTTTCAGGTTGTTCACCCTGGCGCCCTTAATCTCTATGTAGTCCGTCAGCTTCATGACTCACCTCTAACTTTTCACCTCTTATAACTCCTCGCTGATATAGCCAACAGGCAACTGGCGACAGTTATACTGCGACGCCATGATCTCACCATAGGCACCCGCTGAACGGATGGCAAGGAGATCGCCACGGTGGGCCTTGTTGATGTCTATCTGCTTGGCAAAGACATCCGTCGATTCACAGATAGGACCCACCACGTCGTAAGCCTCCATAGGTTCCTCACTAGACAGGTTCTCTATCTTGTGGTAAGCCTGGTAGAGGGCAGGACGAATGAGGTCGGTGAAACCTGCATCGACAATGCAGAACTTCTTGACATACCCTTCTTTTATATATAAGGTACGCGTAATAAGCGAGCCACACTGAGCCACTACGGCACGACCCAGTTCGAAGTGCAAGGTCTGTCCGTCGCGCAACTTCAGCTTCTTGGCATAGGTGTCGAAGTAAGCCTTAAAATCGGGGATGGGTACACGGTTGGGGTGCTGGTAGTCAATACCCAGTCCACCACCCACATTGATGTGTTCCAGACGGATGCGATGGCGCTCCAACTCGTTCTGCAGTTCGTTGACACGATTGCAGAGGGCTTCGAAGTCGCCCATGTCGAGAATCTGACTGCCGATGTGGAAGTGCAGACCCACCACTTTGATGTTAGCCATTTGCGAAGCCACTTCGATGACCTTCAGCATGTCACGCATGTCGATGCCGAACTTGTTCTCAGCGAGTCCTGTGGTGATGTTAGCATGGGTATGGGCACCCACGTTGGGATTCAGACGGAAGGCCACACGAGCCACCTTGCCCTTGGCTGCAGCCAACTCATTAATCACCTCCAATTCAGGGATGCTCTCCACATTGAAGCAGAAAATATCGTTATCCAAGCCGAGGTTGATCTCCCAGTCGCTCTTGCCTACACCAGCGTAGACAATCTTCGAACTAGGGAAACCTGCCTTGACACTGGCTTCTATTTCGCCACCACTAACGCAATCGACACCTAGGCCAGCCTCACGGATAATTCTGAGCACCTTGGGATTGGCATTGGCCTTAACAGCATAATGCACACAGAAGCCTTCATGTTTGCTGACTTCCTCGCGTATGGTTTGCAGCGTCTGGCGCAACAGTTCTGCATCGTAGTAGTAGAACGGTGTGCGCAGACGCTCCATTTTATCCAAAGGAAATATTCCTTTCATAGTCTTTCTTGTGTTGGAAACTGTTATTTATCCATCTATTATTTTTTGAACAACTCGTTGCTCAAAGCCTGCAGGGCACGCTTTTTGTCTTCCTCCTTGATGAGGAACGAGATATTGTAGTCGGAACCACCATAAGAGATCATGCGAACAGGGATGTTCTTCATGGCCTCCATTACCTGGGTCTCGAAACCAATGTTAGACCAATCGAGGTCGCCTACAACACAGACTACGCACATGCCAGTATCGACGGTTACGGTGCCATACTTCTTCAACTCGTCAACAATCTCACCAAGATGGGCAGAGTTATCGATAGACATCGAAACACCGACCTCAGAGGTGCAGACCATATCAATAGGTGTCTGGTAGCTCTCGAAGATTTCGAAGACCTTACGTAGGAAACCGGTAGCCAGCAACATACGGCTGGACTTAATTTTGATGGCAATGATATTGTCCTTGGCGGCAACAGCCTTAATCTTACCATATTCAGTCTTGTTACTGATGGTAGTACCCTCTGCATCGGGCTGCATGGTGTTCAGCAGACGAACGGGGATGCCTGCATACTTAGCAGGCTGAACGCAGGTGGGGTGCAGAATCTTGGCACCAAAGTAAGCCAACTCTGCAGCCTCTTCGAAGTGCAACTGGCGAACGGGCTCAGTCTTATCAACTACACGTGGATCGTTATTGTGCATGCCGTCGATATCGGTCCAAATCTGAATTTCGTCAGCATTCAGGGCAGCACCAATCAGTGAGGCGGTATAGTCTGACCCACCACGCTGCAGGTTGTCAATCTCGCCATAAGCGTTGCGACAGATGAATCCCTGCGTGATATACACCTGATTGCCTTCGTTCTTCTCCATGATGGCAGACAGTTTCTCCTTGATATATACGGGATCGGGTTCTGAATTCTTGTCAGTACGCATGAAGTCAAGGGCGTTCAGCAGTACAGCCTTGATACCCTTCTCCTGCATGTAGTTGACAACCATGTTGGTGGACATCATCTCACCCTGAGCAACGATGCTCTTCTCCTCGAACGAGGTAAACAGCTCCTTGGTGAACGAGCGCAGATAGTTCATCTCTGAAATCAGAAACTCGCGGGTCTGCTCCTTGGTGGCATCCTTTGTGTAAAGCTCGTCGACATGTTTCATGTACTGACGCTCCAACTGGTTGATGACCTCGTTGGCACCCTCAGGATTCTTTTTGTACAGGTAGTCGGCAATTTCCACCAGTGAATTGGTGGTGCCTGCCATAGCAGAGAGTACGACGAAAACGGGCTCACCAGACTTGGTTACTAACTCGGTTACTTCCTTCATGCGGTCCGGTGTACCCACCGAAGTACCGCCAAACTTCATTACTTTCATTGTCTTATCTAGATTTTAATTATTATCTTTGTCAAATCGACAGGTCCTCCCTCGCACTATAGTCCACAGCAGCTTTATCATTACTCTCTTCGTCCTCGTAGAGAGCCATCGTGTTGTAGGTCTCTGTGATATCCTCCAGACGGCCATCGATGCAACGATAGACGATGCCAGGATACTCACTCAACAACGAGATGTTGTGGGTAGTCATAATTATGGCAGTACCCATTTGGGTCACCTGACGTAACAGCTGGATGATATTGGCTGCTGTCTCAAGATCGAGATTACCTGTAGGCTCGTCAGCGACAATTAGTTTGGGACGATTTAAGATGGCACGTGCAATAGCGATACGTTGTTGTTCACCACCAGAGAGCTCATGAGGATAACGGTCGATAAAGTCAACCATATCAACATCTTCCAAGACGTCGTGGATGCGCTCGTCTATCTCGTCGTTCTTCTTCCAACCCGTAGCTTTCAGTACGAATTTCAGATTCTCGTATACGGTGCGGTCGCCCAGTAGCTGGAAGTCCTGGAAGATAATGCCCATCTGACGACGAAGGGCTGGGATGTACTTCTGCTTCAACTCGCGCAGGTCGTGGTTGAGGACAAAGGCATTCTCAGCACTCTCGATATCCATCTCGAAATAGATGGTTTTCAACAGCGAGCTTTTACCAGACCCTACACGACCAATAACATAGATGAATTCACCCTCATCAACGTGGAAGTCCACATCATGCAACACAGGGGCACCATCCTTATGGTATATGTTTACCTTCTTGTAATCTATCAGCATCTTTATTATTTACTATTTGACGATTTACAACTTATTTCATTTTTCCTGCTGCTTTTGCTTCACGACGTTGCTTGTCCCACTCAGGATCATGGCGTTTGTGTAACTCTTCAGCAACATCTTCGATGCGCAAACCTTTGTGGGTCAGCAGTACGATTAGGTGGTACAGCAGGTCGCTGGCCTCATAGACCAGATGGTCGTCTGTGCCGTTGGTGGCTTCGATAACTGTCTCTAAAGCTTCTTCACCCACCTTCTGGGCTATTTTGTTGACGCCTTTGGTAAACAGACTGGTGGTATACGAACCCTCAGGCATCTCCTGCTTGCGTTTGTTAATGAAGTCCTGCAATTCTGTGAGAAAGAGTAGGGGATTACCCTCATTTTCCTCACCCCAACAAGTATCAGTACCTGTATGACACGTCGGACCAACAGGATTTACACGAACAAGCAGGGTATCGTTATCGCAGTCAATCTTCATGTCCACCAGATTCAGAAAGTGACCACTGGTCTCACCCTTCGTCCACAGCGTCTGACGTGTACGACTCCAGAAGGTGACGTGCTTTGTCTCCAATGTCTTTTCGTAGGCTTCCTTGTTCATGAAGCCTAACATCAACACGTTCTTGGTCGTGGCGTCTTGTATGATAGCGGGCACAAGTCCGTCCATTTTGTCGAAATCTATCTTCATATTCTTACGTTTATTCCTTCGTTATGTAAATATTGCTTCAGTTCTGGTACGGGTATCTCACCAAAGTGGAACACAGAGGCGGCCAATGCTGCGTCAGCATGTCCTTCTGTAAACACATCGCGGAAATGTTCTTTCTTACCGGCACCACCACTGGCGATAATGGGAATGGATAGCGTATCTGCCAATTTACGCAGGGCCTCGTTGGCATAGCCGTTTTTCGTTCCATCATGGTTCATCGAGGTGAAGAGTATCTCACCAGCGCCACGTTCCTGTGCTTCACGAGCCCACTCGAAGAGTCCACGTTCCGTACGCTCGCGACCACCCTTCAGGTAGCAATGCCAGCCGTCTTCATCCAGACGGGCGTCGATGGCCACCACGCACACCTGACTACCAAAACGATTTGTAATCTCGTCGATAAGTTCAGGGCGACGGATGGCAGCAGAATTAATACTAACCTTATCGGCTCCAGCATAGAGCAGGCGCTCTACATCCTTCAACTCGTTGATGCCACCACCAACGGTAAACGGAATATTTAGCGTCTGGGCTACCTTTGTCACCATCTCGGTAAACGTCTTGCGACCTTCAAATGAGGCTGTGATGTCCAGGAAGCACAACTCGTCGGCACCCTGCTCGGAATAGGCTTTGCCGAGTTCTACAGGGTCACCGGCACTTCGTAGATTCACGAAGTTAATGCCTTTTACGGTTTCACCGTCCTTGACATCCAGACAGGGTATTATGCGTTTTGCCAGTCCCATAGTTTTTGCAGATTAATTTTACCTTCATAAATAGCCTTGCCGAATACTACTGCAGGGATTCCTGCTGCATCGAGGGCCTTGATGTCGTCAATAGACGATACACCGCCACTGGCTATCAGATGTAGCTGCGGATAGGCCTCCATGACCTTCTTATAGAGGTCAATGGCAGGACCTGCCAATGTTCCATCTTTCGATATCTCTGTACACAGCACCTTGCTGACACCAGCGTCGATATATTTTTTGAGGAAGGGTAGGAGGTCTTCTGTAGAATCCTCCTTCCAACCATTGATGCTGATTTTTCCATTTCTGACGTCAGCACCCAGGATAATGCGCTCAGCTCCATATTTCTCCAGCCATCCCATAAAGCGGTCAGGCTCTGTGACGGCAACACTGCCAATGGTCACCATTTGTGCACCATGATTGAAAGCGGTCTCGATATCTTCATCTGTCTTAATGCCACCACCAAAGTCAATCGTCAGCTTCGTCTCTGTTGTAATCTGACTGAGCACTGGACTATTGACAATATGCTTCGACTTTGCACCATCCAAATCGACCATGTGCAGGCGCTTGAAACCAATACACTCAAACTCCTGAGCCATCTCCAGCGGACTACCATAGACCGTCTTCTGGTCATAATCGCCCTTGGTTAGACGTACACACTGACCGTTAATGATATCTATTGCAGGAATCAGCTCTATCATAGTTCCATGAAATTCTTTAAGATTTGCTCACCAACTTTCCCACTTTTCTCTGGATGAAACTGGCAAGTATAGAAGTTGTCCTTATGCATAGACGCAGAGTAGGGGAGAATGTAGTCTGCCGTAGCAATAGTCTCTTCGCAAATAGGGACATAGTAGCTATGCACAAAATAGACGTAGGGATTCTCGCCCAGTCCTTCCATCAATGGTGACTTGAGATTGCTGAGATTTTGCCAACCCATACAGGGCACCTTGTCCTCGTGTTTCTCTGGCTGGAAACGCTTCACTTCTGCATCGAAGATGCCGATACAGTCTGCGTCGCCTTCCTCAGAATGCTTGCAAAGAAGCTGCTGACCAACACAAATGCCGAAGACGGGTTGTTTCAGGTCACGAATGACCTCGTCAAGCCTGCGCGCCTTCAGATATTCCATTGCCTCGGCAGCATGTCCCTGACCAGGAAAAAGTACGCGGTCTGCCTTCTGCAACTGCTCAGCATCGTCTGTCAGTAGGGGTTCAATACCCATTCTACGAAGGGCATTCACCACGCTGTAAATGTTTCCAGCATTATATTTTACGATTGCTACGTTCATTAGCTAAAAATGATGGTCTTGTTCTTGTAAGTCAGTATCTTACGCTGGATATGCTTGCTGACGGCATGTGACAGCACGATCTTCTCTAGGTCTTTTCCTTTCAGCACCAAACTCTCAGGTGTATCCTTGTGGGTGATGCGTGTTACGTCTTGTTCAATGATAGGGCCGGCATCCAGTTCTGCTGTCACATAGTGACTTGTAGCTCCAATAATCTTCACGCCACGCTCGTAAGCCTGATGATAGGGCTTAGCCCCCACAAAAGCAGGTAGGAACGAGTGATGTATATTGATGATATGATGCGGATATTCGGCAATCATCTCGTCGCTGATAATCTGCATATAACGAGCCAGAACAATGAACGAAATATCTTCCTTTTTCAACAGTTCCATCTCGGCTTTCTCAACTTCTTCCTTGTTGGAATGGTCTTTTTTGATGCTCCACACGTAGTAAGGAATGCCAAACTGGTTTGCCACATAGCGCAAATCCTCGTGGTTTGAAATAATACACGGAATATCACAGTTGAATTCACCAGCTTTCCAACGGGCAAGCAAATCGTACAGACAGTGGCTCATTTTTGACACGAAGATAGCCATGCGTGGACGCTTGTCACTGTAATACAGCGTAAATTTCATCTGATAGCGCTGAGCGTACAGTGTATTGATATAATCGTATAATTTGTCGCGTGGAATCAGGAAACCATCCAGTTCCCATTCAATGCGCATAAAAAACATGCCATCAACATTGTCAACATATTGATCCAAATATACGATGTTTCCTTTGTTGTCAGTGATAAATCTTGTTACCTCTGAAATAATACCTTGCTGGTCTGGACAGTGCAGAAGCAATATCGCCGTTGGTTTCATTCTTTTATATTTTCTGTATTGTTATTCGTTAATTCTAAGTGTTATCTAACACCTTGTTAATAATAGGCTGCAAAAATACAAAAAAAAACTGATTCTACCAAATATTCTTGTCTTATTATTACTATTCGTGAGTAATCTAGTATTGGCCCAAGAATACGCATTATGATAAATAGATAATATATTAACTCGAATTCCTCTACTCTAAATGAATAACTATCTTAATTCTCGCCTAGTTCTCATTTAGTTCTCGTCTTTGAGTATAGGTAACGACAAATGATAACGAACAGCCAGGAAACGCATCAGGCATGTGACGATGAATGATGCAATAACAGTTACTTCAATTGCTGTGCCATAATAATCTAGCAACCAATATGTTATTCCTCCAAGAACAGCGGCCATTGCATAAATTTCTCGATGAAAGATTACTGGCTCGTTATTCAGCAAAACATCACGAATAACTCCACCAGCAGAACCTGTTATGCAGCCCATAATAATCGCTACCCAATACGGTTGTCCGAATACTAGCGATTTTTGAATTCCTGCAATGGTAAAAAGTGCCAGACCTAATGTATCGAACACAAACCACGTATTTCTAAGGCCTTCCATGTGTTTGGCGAAAATCACAACGAAAATCAACGCCAAAGCTGTACAAATCATATAAAACGGATTAGTCATCCAAAATGGCGTGGTACCCAGCATCACATCGCGAATAGTACCACCGCCAATAGCCACAGCAATACCACACACATAGCCGCCAAACCAGTCAAAATGCTTGGCAGCAGCATGACGTATTCCTGATATGGCAAAGGCAAACGTTCCTAAAAACTCAATGACCTGCTGTAATATCTCGTCGTATTCCATATTCTATTTATCATAACACATGTAGGCGTTATTTTTCGTATCTTTCGCCCCAATAATTCACCATTCTTTCGTACAATTTCTCTTCTGCTGGCGAATGCTGGGCAAACCACAGACGCTCATTCTGTAGTGCATCTGGCATATATCGCTGAGGAGTGAAATGCCCTGGATAATCGTGAGGATACTTGTAGCCATCGTGATATCCCAGCTCTTTCATCAACTTCGTCGGCGCATTCCTTAAAGGTAACGGAACCGGCTGATTACCGGTCTGCCTTACCAATTCTAACGCCTTGTCAATGCCAAGATATGCTGAATTACTCTTGGGCGATGTCGCCAGATAGACACAGCATTCTGCTAAGGCTATTCGTGCCTCTGGCCAACCGATCTTCACCACGGTGTCAAAGGCCGCATTGGCCAGCAATAAGGCATTGGGGTTAGCCAATCCAATATCCTCAGAGGCCGATATCACCATACGTCTGGCAATAAACTGAGGGTCTTCCCCACCCTCAATCATTCTGGCCATCCAGTATAGTGCGGCATCCGGATCACTTCCTCGTATGGATTTGATAAAGGCTGAGATAATATCATAATGCATCTCACCGTCTTTGTCGTATGCCAACGGGTTCTGCTGCAAGCATTTTTCCACCATTTCATCGGTGATGGCTATACTAGTGTCGTTAGTCTCAGCAGAACTACTAGTATTACTAGAGCTATCAACGACCAACTCCAAGATATTCAGCAGTTTACGCGCATCACCACCACTGTATCTTAGTAATGCTGATGTCTCGTTGAGTTCGATGTTTTTCTCCTTCAGGAAGACGTCTTTTGTAATGGCTCTATAGAGCAGTTCCAGCAAATCGTCTTTTTCCAGCGATTTCAACACGTACAGCTGACAACGCGACAGCAACGGACGGATTACCTCAAACGATGGATTCTCTGTGGTGGCACCAATCAGCGTCACGATACCTTTCTCTACCGCTCCCAACAGCGAATCCTGTTGCGACTTTGAGAAACGGTGAATTTCGTCAATAAACAGTATCGGTGATGCCTCGTTGAAAAACCTACCCTTCTGGGCTTTCTCGATGACGTCCCTTACGTCCTTCACACCGCTGGTTACTGCCGACAGCGTATAGAATGGCGTTTCCAGCTTGTTGGCGATAATCTGTGCCAGCGTGGTCTTCCCCACTCCTGGCGGTCCCCACAGGATAAACGACGAGATGCGTCCTGCATCAATCATCTTGCGCAGGACAGCCCCCTCACCTACCAAGTGTTGTTGTCCGATATAGTCGTCCAACGTGCGAGGTCTAAGTCTCTCAGCTAATGGTTCTGACATAATTTTGATGCAAAGGTAATAAATAATTGATAATTCCTTTTTTATTTATCACTTTTTTTCGTACATTTGCAGCAAAATATATAATTAATCTCAAAAAAATACGTATGAAAGAAACAACAACGAACAAAGCGCTAAGCTTGAAAACACTGACAAAAAGCACTGTTTGGGATGTTCAGGAGAATGATATTTTCCGTATGCTCGACGCTTCCGACAAGGAAGGAGAACTGAAGGAAAACCTCCGTCACATTGCCGATATCGTGCGCAGTGCCTTTATGATTGAGGAAGTGAAGGATGACAACAAGTTGCTTCAGGAGAAATACACTAAGCAGGGATATAAGGTGGGCACCTTCAAGGTTGACGAGAATGCCAAAGTGACGTGGGCCATTAAGAAGCGTCCTATCACGCGTGTCACTGACCTGACCTACGAGAATATCCGTCATATCTCTGCAGCCAAACTGCTGGAGGTCATCGATCGCAATTTCGGTGGTGGCTGGGACTCTCTGTCGCAGTCTATTCAGGACATCATCGAGAGTGGTTTTGACATCTCCACCACTACCCTTCCTAAGGACCGTCTGCATAAGAAGGGCGGCATGTATGAGAAGAAGGTGGCCGATGGTTTCGAGGTGCTCGAAGTGGCTAAGGGTACATGGGTCGAGGCTATCTTTGCCAAGCTGAAACCTGAGACCATCAAGCCTCGCATGAAGTTCGACGATGCCAATTCTTTCGGTGACGATGATGAGGACGACGACGCTGATGTTGAAATCATTGACGACTACAACAAGCCTGATGAGGACGATGTGGATATCGAGGAGCCTGATGATGACGAAATCAACGAGAACAACTATCGCACCACCTTCGATTTGAGCGATGGCGATGATGACGAGGATGCTGAGAGTCTCTCCGACTACATTGCTGACGAGTAATCTCTATCTCCTCCCTAACCCCTAATAACCTTTAAAACCTAAATATTTATGATCATTCCAACCGTATTCTGGCTCGTGCCCATTGCATCACTCGTTGCTTTGGGCATGGCCTTTTTCTTCTTCCGTCAGATGATGGCAGAAGATGAGGGAACACCCCGCATGAAGGAGATTGCCCTCTATGTTCGTAAAGGTGCTATGGCCTATCTCAAGCAGCAGTACAAGGTCGTAGGCATCGTTTTTGTGGTGCTCTGCATCCTCTTCGCTTTCATGGCCTACGGACTCAACGTCCAGAACCCATGGGTACCGTTTGCCTTCCTGACGGGTGGTTTCTTCTCTGGCTTGGCAGGCTTTTTCGGAATGAAAACGGCAACCTACGCCTCTGCGCGTACAGCCAACGCTGCCCGTAAGAGTCTGAACGCAGGTCTGAAGGTGGCCTTCCGTTCTGGTGCCGTTATGGGTCTCACCGTGGTGGGTCTTGGCTTGCTCGACATCGCCATCTGGTTTGTCGTGCTGAATTACTTTGATCAGGAAGGACTTATCTCCATCACCACCACCATGCTGACCTTCGGTATGGGTGCTTCTACGCAGGCGCTGTTCGCTCGTGTAGGTGGTGGTATCTACACCAAGGCTGCCGACGTAGGTGCTGACATCGTGGGTAAGGTCGAGGCAGACATTCCTGAGGACGACCCGCGCAATCCTGCAACCATTGCCGATAACGTTGGTGACAACGTAGGCGACGTAGCTGGTATGGGTGCCGACCTCTACGAGTCGTACTGTGGCTCTGTGCTCTCTACCGCTGCTTTGGGGGCTGCAGCCTTTGCCGCTGCTGGTCTCGATATCCAGCTCAAGGCCGTCATTGCTCCCATGCTCATCGCTGCTGTAGGTGTCTTCCTGTCGCTCTTTGGCATCTTCCTGGTTCGCACCAAGGAGGGCGCTACCATGCGCGACCTGCTGAAATCACTGTCTCTGGGTACCAATGTCAGTGCTGTACTCATCGCCGTAGCAACCTTCGCCATTCTCTACCTGCTGGGCATCGAGAACTGGATTATGCTCTCTTGCTCTGTCATCACGGGTCTGGTGGCTGGTGTTATCATCGGACAGGCTACCGAGTACTACACCTCTCATTCTTACAAGCCCACCCAGAAAATCTCTGAGGCAGGCCTCACGGGTTCTGCTACCGTTATTATTAAAGGTATAGGAACGGGTATGATTTCTACCTGTATTCCTGTTATCACCATCGGTGTAGCCATCATCCTCAGCTTCGGCTTTGCCAACGGCTTCGACCTCTCGATGTCTTCACAGAGCCTTGCCAACGGACTCTATGGCATCGGCATCGCTGCCGTAGGTATGCTGTCTACGCTTGGAATCACGCTGGCTACCGACGCTTACGGTCCTATTGCCGACAATGCTGGCGGTAATGCCGAGATGTCTGAACTGGGCGAAGAGGTACGCCATCGTACTGATGCGCTCGACGCTTTGGGCAACACCACAGCTGCTACGGGTAAGGGCTTTGCCATTGGTTCGGCAGCTCTCACAGCCCTCGCTCTCCTCGCCTCTTACATTGAGGAAATCAAGATTGCCATGGAGCGTGCTGGTGTGATGATGGAGAATGTCAAGGGCGAGGTAATCGCTGCTTCCCAGGCCACCATCCCCGACTTCATGAACTATTTCCAGGTTAACCTGATGAACCCCAAGGTACTCGTTGGTGCCTTCATCGGAGGTATGGCTGCTTTCCTCTTCTGTGGTCTCACCATGGAGGCCGTAGGTCGTGCAGCCCAGAAGATGGTTGAAGAGGTGCGTCGTCAGTTCCGCGAGATAGCAGGCATCCTTGAAGGCAAGGCTACTCCCGACTACGGCTCTTGTGTAGAGATTTCCACCCGTGCCGCCCAGCATGAGATGATCTTCCCCTCACTCCTTGCCATTGCTATACCAATTATCGTAGGTTGCGTACTTGGCGTAGCCGGCGTATTGGGCTTGTTGGTTGGCGGACTCACCTGTGGCTTCACCCTTGCCGTCTTCATGGCCAATGCCGGAGGTGCATGGGACAATGCCAAGAAGATGGTCGAGGAAGGTAATTTCGGGGGCAAGGGTTCTTTTGCCCATAAGGCAACCATCGTGGGCGATACCGTTGGCGATCCTTTCAAGGATACCTCTGGTCCGTCGCTTAACATCCTTATTAAACTCATGTCAATGGTCAGCATCGTGATGGCAGGACTCACCGTTTTGTTCATCTGATACTCTCCTATTCTACCCTAAAAAGGCTCATTTCTTCGGAATTTGAGCCTTTTTCTATCTTTTTTCAAAAAAAGTACGGAAAATATTTGGTAGATAAAAAAATACTCCGTACCTTTGCACCCGCAATCGAAAAACGATGCACCCGTAGCTCAGTTGGTAGAGCACCTGACTCTTAATCAGGGTGTCCAGGGTTCGAGCCCCTGCGGGTGTACAAATAAATTTATTACATATTTATTACACTTCCATTTTTTATTTATTACACCTATATCTCAAATCATCGTCATTAACAATTCGCTAAAATTCTTTAACAATAATCAACAAACAGCCCCGGATTACTTTTATCTTTGATAGAAGTGTAGATAATATAATTGAAAAGTATACCACCATAATAATCGAAAAGTATACCATCCAATCAGAGCTCTACGTTATAGAATAGTGGTTCGTATGAGTGCTGTTTAACGTACAGAGAGTTTAAAAATGATTGAGATGGATCAGAAAGAACAAATTCTTCATTACCATCGCGTTGATGGTTTGAGTTTGCGGGAGATTTCCCGTAGAGTAGGTCTTAACAGAAAGACCGTAACACGTTACATACGTGAGTATGAGGCCTCTTTAAAGGCAGACCCAGAGGATGGTCTGAATATCTGCCTTGCCAGCAGGCCCAAGTATCCTACACGCAATGTCGAGTGTACCCGTCTGACGGAGCCTGTATGTGCCGAGATTGAATACTGGCTGCAGGAAAATGCGAAGCGCAGGCAAACAGGCATGCGTAAACAATGTCTGAAAAAACAGGACCACTAGTGTCCACTAAAATCCATTAGCATTTTCAAAAGTGACATTTTGATAGTTAGTTCAGTCTTCAAACTCAAGCCATAGTTGCTGGTCATTACCTTT
>ONCH01000072.1 GCA_900316265.1 uncultured Prevotellaceae bacterium
CATGCCTGAGCGCACCACCGACTCGGGTGGCAACAAGTCCAAGCAGTTCCTGCAGGGTTGCCGCGTAGAGGAGTTGCCTCTGAACACCGTGGAGAAGGAAGAGCCCGAACCTTAAAAAGTGCGCCCTTCGGGGCGACACTTTTTTGAGTTAAGAATTAAGAGTTAAGAATTAAGAGTTGTCGCTAAAGCGATTAAGAATTAAGAGTTAAGAATTAAGAGTTGTCGCTAAAGCGATTAAGAATTAAGAGTTAAGAGGTCAAGAAAAAGGGGCTGGCAGAAGAGATATCTGTCGGCCCCCTTTTGGGTTTATCTGAATGAGTCTGTGAGCAGCTTGATTTCAATCTGCGGACTGATGCGCTCGTACAATATATTATATACGGCATCGAGGATGGGCATGTTGACGTGGCAGTGGCGGTTGATTTCCTTCATACACTTGGTGCCGAAATAGCCCTCGGCAATCATCTCCATCTCAATCTGTGCGGACTTCACGCTGTAGCCCTTGCCAATCATGGTACCGAAGGTGCGGTTGCGCGAGAAGTTAGAATAGCCGGTGACGAGCAGGTCGCCCAGGTAGCAGCTATCGACGATGTTGCGCTCGATGGGGTGTACCACCTTGAGGAAGCGGGCCATCTCCTGTACGGCATTGGCCATGAGGACTGCCTGAAAGTTGTCGCCGAACTTGAGACCGTTGCAGATGCCGGCGGCAATGGCATAGACGTTCTTCAAGACGGAGCTGTACTCGATGCCGATGACGTCGGTAGAGGTCTTGGTCTTGATGTAGTCGCTGGTTAGGATGTCGGCAAAGGCCTGTGCCTTCTCGATGTCGGCACAACCCACGGTGAGGTAGGAAAGTCGCTCCAGCGCCACTTCCTCGGCATGCGACGGACCGCCGATGCAGGCGAGGTTCTCGTAAGGCACGTCATAGACCTGATGGAAATATTCCGAGCAGACAAGGTTCTCGTCGGGCACGATACCCTTGATGGCGGTGACGATATACTTGTCGCGCAGGCGCGTCTTCAGCTTCTTGAGATGGCTCTTCAGGTAGGGCGACGGGGTGACGAAGACCAGCGTGTCGTACTGCTGGGCTATCTTGTTGAGATCGCTGGAGAAGTCTATCTCGTCGATATTGAAGCGCACGCTCTGCAGGTAGGCAGGATTGTGGCCCAGGCGACAGAAGTCCTCGATACGGTCGTCGCGGCGCATATACCACCCGATGTGGTGGGTCTTGCCTACCACAATCTTGGCTATTGCTGTCGCCCACGAGCCGCCGCCAATAATCGCTATTCTACCACAGTCGTACATGTTTTCAATGCATAATTAATAATGCATAATGCATAATTAGGCTTGCGCCTTCTCTATCCAAGCAGCGACTTCGTCAACACTTGGCTTCTGCATGTCGAGCTTGTATTTCTTAACAATGTCGCCAATCTTCTGCTGCAGGCCCTGAGCCTTCTCAGAAGCGATGTTTGAGATGAGGTTGAAGCCTGCCTTGCGGAGCACGGGAACCCACTCCTCAGCGACGCCAATCTCTGCCCACTCGGCGGGTGTTGACTGGGGAATCTTCTTCTCAGGCTTCATCTGGGGGAACAACATGACCTCGCCAATGGCGAACTTACCTGTCATCAGCATTACCAGACGGTCGATGCCGATACCGATACCGAACGTAGGAGGCATGCCATACTGCAGGGCGCGCAGGAAGTCGTGGTCGATAATCATGGCCTCGTCGTCGCCCTTGTCGGCCAGTCGCATCTGCTCTACGAAGCGCTCCTCCTGGTCGATGGGGTCATTGAGCTCAGAGTAAGCGTTGGCCAGCTCCTTGCCATTGACCATCAACTCGAAACGCTCGGTGAGTCCGGGCTTTGAGCGGTGCATCTTGGTGAGTGGCGACATCTCGACGGGATAGTCGGTGATGAAGGTGGGCTGGATGAAGGTGCCTTCGCAGAACTCGCCGAAGAGCTCGTCGATGAGCTTGCCCTTTCCCATAGTCTCGTCTACGTCCATGCCCTTAGAGAGGCAGAACGCGCGAATCTCGTCCTCAGTCTTGCCGTCGCAGTCGAAACCTGTCTTCTCCTGAATGGCCTCCAGGATAGGCAGACGACGGAACGGAGCTTTGAACGAAATGATGTTGCCATCAATCTCAACCTCGGGCTTGCCATTTACGGCAGTACAAATCTCCTCCAGCATCTTTTCGGTGAAGTCCATACCCCACAGCAGGTCCTTATAGCTCACATAGAGCTCCATGCAGGTGAACTCGGGGTTGTGGGTCTTGTCCATACCCTCGTTGCGGAAGTTCTTGCCCATTTCGTAGACACCCTCGAAGCCGCCAACGATGAGGCGCTTCAGGTAGAGCTCGGTGGCAATACGCATATACATGTCCTGATTCAGGGCATTGAAGTGGGTGATGAATGGGCGGGCTGAGGCACCACCTGCGATGCTCTGCAGGATAGGCGTGTCAACCTCAGTATAGCCAGCGTTGTCCAGAATGCTGCGCATGGTACGGATGATGGTGGCACGCTTCAGGAAGGTGTCCTTGACGCCCTCGTTGACTACGAGGTCAACGTAGCGCTGACGATAGCGCAGCTCTGGGTCGTCGAACTTGTCGTAAGCCACACCATCCTTGTATTTCACGATGGGCAGGGGCTTCAAAGCCTTTGACAGCAGGGTGAGCTCCTGACAGTGGACGCTGATTTCGCCCGTCTGTGTGCGGAACACGAAACCCTTGATGCCAATGAAGTCGCCAATATCGAGCAACTTCTTGAAAACGGTATTGTATAACTCCTTGTCCTCACCGGGGCAGAGGTCGTCGCGGGTGATATATACCTGGATGCGACCCTTGGAGTCTTGTAATTCAACAAATGAGGCCTTACCCATCACGCGACGGCTCATCATGCGGCCGGCGATGCTGACCTGACGGGGCTCGGCATCGTCCTGAAAACTATCTATAATCTCTGTTGAGAAAGCGTTTGTGGGGAATTCTGCTGCGGGGTAGGGATTGATGCCCATTTCACGCAACTGCTGCAGGCTTTCGCGTCTGCCAATCTCTTGTTCACTCAGTTCTAAAACGTTCATATCTATCAAAAAAATGTCGTAATACGTTGCAAAGGTACAAAGAATTATTGAAATATTTGAAAAAAGTTGGATAAAAGTTTTGCAGATAAAAAAATATTTACTATTTTTGTCGCGTAATACTTGAGTTAAACACATTTACTTTATGATTCAGAACGGTATCAAGACACGAGTTGTCGGCGTAGACATCAGTTTGGAACGAACATCGATAGGAATTGTCGATATCCGTGGAAACATTATTGCTACTGATTGCTTTGTAACATCTGAATATCCCTATATTGGCGACTACGTATCGGTGCTCTGTGAGCACATTCTGAATCTGGTGGAACAAAACGGAGGCTACGAAACCATTCGCTCGGTGGGAATGTGTTCACCCAGCGGTAACTACCGCACCAGCAGTATTGAGAATGCTCCTAACATGCCGTGGAAGGGCATCGTGCCCTTGGCAGCTATGTTGCGCGACCGTCTGGGAATGGCTGTGGCGCTGGCCAACAACGCCCATGCGATGGCGCTTGGCGAGCAGACCTTCGGTGCAGCTCACGGTATGCGCGACTTTGCCGTTATCTCTATGGGTCACGGACTGGGAAGCTGCTTCTTCAGTAACGGTCTGGTGCATCTGGGCAACGACGGCTTTGCCGGTGAGGTGGGTCATTCTTGCTTTATTCCTAACGGCCGTCTGTGCGGCTGTGGAAAACGAGGCTGTCTGGAGACCTATTGTGCTGCTAATGGTATCGTGAAAACTGCCAAGGAAGTGATGGCAGAGCGCTCGGAACCCTCGATGATGCGAGAGGTGGAAACACTGTCGCCGAAGATTATCCAGAACTTCTGTGAGTTGGGTGACGTGCTGGCCATCGAGACCTATCGTCGTACAGGTTATTGGCTGGGTATGGGACTGGCCAACTACGCATCGATACTGAATCCTGAGGCATTCATCTTCACCGGTGGTGTCGCTCAGGCAGGCAAGTGGCTCTTCGAACCTGCCAACGAGGCTTTCGAGGAACACGTCTTCCATAATATCCAAGGCAAGGTGAAATTCTTGGTTTCCAATCTGGAAAACCGCACGCGTAATATGCTGGGTGCCAGCGTACTGGCGTGGAACGTGAAGGAATATTCGTTATTTAAATAACATATTATATAATAGGTGGCCTATATGATTAACGACAAGATAAAATCCA
>ONCH01000063.1 GCA_900316265.1 uncultured Prevotellaceae bacterium
AACAAATTGTGAGAATAACGCTCAAACGCCTTCTCCAAAACAAATTTTGTGCGTTTGTGCGTTTATGAATTTTTCGTTTCCCCTGATAACACTATTCTTGATCAAGAGTGTAGTTAACTTGACGACACTATCTTAAAATCTCCAATTTTTACCCGTTTCTTTTTGGTTTTTCAAAACCTCACCTCGCTCGTCGAGAAGTACGTGGGTGAACATCGTGGCTGCCATGTCGAAAGTGGAGAATGGCCGGCAGGCCAATATCAAGGACGTGGAAGAAGGCTATCGTCTGGCATTCGAAATTATATAGATATTCTTAAATTCATTGGATTTTTAGTTTAGGCGTTTTATATGTTGAGTTGCAGCCTGTCCGTGATGGATGGGCTGCAACGCCTTTATATAAAGGGTAAAGCGAAAAACGCACAAACGCATAAACGCACAAAATTCGTTTTGGCATTTGATTACAGGACTTTGATTCAAATGAACAGGGATGATTCCCCGTTCTGATGCCCCTCACCGCTTCAGCCTGTTCACCTGGCCTAGCGCCTGCTGTTGCACTGGCTCTTGCGTAAAAATAAAAAAGGGTTCCTAAGCACTCATGCTTGGGAACCCCTTTATTTAAGAGGAAAGTGAAGATTCTTAATTTCTTAATTAATTCGTTTGATACTTGCAAAACATGCGGGATTTTTACCGGAGTGATTACAGGATTACTCTCCTCCACCACTCATTTGTTAAATAATGTAATAGATTTTTATTTTCTTTCAATTACATTTGGATAATTTTTGTATTTTGTTTACTTTTGTACGTGATATTACTTGAAAATTTTATAGCTACTAATAATATTTTTTAATTTACTAACCAAAAAAAAATCATGAGCATGGAAAACTTATTCAAGCATCTGAGTTATGGCTTGAAGAAAACATCTCTTTTTCTGTGTATGACCGTTGCGGGCGTGTTGACAGCATCTGCTGATAACACCGCCAACAGCGTGACAGAGAGTCAGAGTGTTCAGCAAGCGCGTTCCATCAGGGGACATGTTGTTGACGAGAACGGAGAGCCTATGATCGGTGTTACCGTTGTCATCAAAGGGGTGACAGGTGGTGCCATCACGGACCTCAACGGTAACTTCACCATTAGCGTGCCTTCAGGGCGGAATACCCTGGAGTTGAGCTACACGGGCTACAAGTCGCAGTCAGTCAGCATCTCTGGAAACAACAATGTGAACATCACCATGGAGCCCGACATGATGGGTCTCGATGATGTGGTGGTCATCGGTTACGGTACGATGAAGAAACGTGACCTCACCGGTAGCGTGTCGTCGGTGAAGAGCGATGAAATCATCAAGACGCCTACGGTCAACGTCATGGAGGCCATACAGGGTCAGGTGGCCGGCTTCGACATCGTACGCACGATGGGTGAACTGGGCGACCACACTTCGCTGACGCTCCGTGGTAACCGTTCTATCTATGGTAACAACGACCCGCTGTTTATCATCGACGGCATGGAGGGTTCGTTTGATGCCGTGAACCCCAACGACATCGAGTCGGTGGAGGTGCTCAAAGATGCATCCTCTACTGCCATCTACGGTGCTGCCGGTGCTAACGGTGTGGTGATCATCACCACAAAGAACCCGCAGAAGGGAAAATTCTCCGTCAATCTCGACGCCTACTACGGTGTGAACAAGGCTACTTCGTTCCCGAAGCTCAACACCGGCAACGACTACATCAACTTCCGTCGTGAGGCTGCCAAGACTGTAGGCAAATGGAGCAGTCCTGCCGACGACGAGAGCATCTGGCCTTCCTATATGTGGCCACTCATACAGAACAACCAGTGGGTGGACTGGTTCGACCTTGCCACACAGACGGGTACGACCCAGAACTACAACCTCTCCACGACTTACTCTAACGACAAGGTGAGCTCGTATATCTCTTTAGGATTCAACGACACAGAGGGTATTCTGCCAGGGGAGCAGATGAAACGCTACTCCGGACGTGCCAAGGTGGACTTCACGCCCAACCGCTACGTCGGCTATGGATTCAACCTCTATGCACTTTATCAGGACTACGACCACATGTACGGACGTGTGTGGAACCGCATCATCTGCACTCCTCCTCTCGGCACTCCCTATGATGAGGACGGGAAAATGGTGCTCTTCCCCGTGGGAGGTGACCGCTCCAACCAGAACCCGCTGGCGGATATGAATCCCGGACAATGGGTGAACAACACCAAGACGCTCACCGTGATGCCGCAGGCTTATGTGGAGGTGAAGCCTTTGCAGGGACTCTCGTTCAAGAGTATCCTCGGTGGTACACTCAGCAGCAGAGACAGCGGTATGTTCATCGGTAACGAGTCGTTCAACGGTCTGGCAACAGGCTCAGAGGCCCGCAAGTCGAATACTTTCACCTATAACTACCAGTGGCAGAACATCATCACCTACAACTTTAAGGTGGCCGACATCCATGAGTTCACCCTGACGGGTATCAGCGACTGGCAGAAGAACCGCCGTCAGTTTGGTCAGGGCTATGCCTACAACTTTGATGAGACGAGTTATCAATACCATAATCTTGGTGCGGGAACCGGTACGCCGAAGGTGGAGTCTAACTATGTGCAGAGTCAGACGATGAGCTATGCCGCCCGTCTGAACTACAGTCTGCTGGGACGTTATCTCTTCACCCTGAGCGGACGATGGGACGGCTCCTCCATGCTCGCGGAAGGAAAGAAATGGGACTTCTTCCCCGCTGCCGCCTTCGCATGGCGTGTGAGCGACGAGGCCTTCATGGAGAGCACCAAGGACTGGCTCTCTAACCTGAAGTTCCGTCTGAGCTATGGTGTGACGGGTAACGCCGGTGCCGCAGAGTATGCCACGCTCGACTACTCACGTACGGGAAACATCGGTTTCCAGGATATCAGCGTTCCTTACAGCGGTTTCTCACAATACATCGCTAACCTCGACCTCGGATGGGAAAAGTCGACGATGATTGACGTGGGTCTCGACATCGGTCTGTTCAACGGACGCGTAGAAATCGTGGCCGACTGGTATAAGACCAAGACGAAAGACCTGCTCTTCGAGCGCAGCCTGCCTTACGCCACCGGTGGTTACGGCAGCAGCACGTTCAAAATATGGACCAACATCGGTGAGACCGAGAATACCGGTTTTGAGCTCGCTATCAACAGCCGGAATATCGTCACGAAGAACTTCACCTGGACCACCGCCTTCACCTTCGCTACCAACAAGGAGAAGGTCGTGAAGACCACCAGCGAGAATCCTTTGCAGCTCAACGACTACTATCTCGTGATCGGAGAGCCCGTGCATACCTATTATATGTATAAGTATGACGGTATCTGGGGAACGGCACAGGAGGCAGAGGCTGCCAAGTATGGCGCCAAGCCCGGTCAGATACGCGTGGTGGATGTGGATGGCAACGAGAAAATCGACGCCAACGACTATCAGGTGATCGGACATGACACACCGGACTGGACAGCCAGCATGACCAACACCTTCAACATCTATGACTTCGACCTGAGCTTCCAGCTCATCTCACGATGGGGACAGATCTTCCGTAACGGTCTGACAGGATGGTACCGTCTGGACGGTCTCACACCACAGCCCACCGTCTGCGACTACTGGACACCCGAGAACCAAGGAGCCCGTTATCCGCAGCCGAACATGAACAGCAGCCAGGATACCTATCAGGGTAACGGCACCTCATCGCTCAACTATTTCGACGGTTCGTACATCAAAGTGAGAAATATCACCTTGGGTTACACCCTGCCGAAGAAGCTGGTCAAGCAGGTACGCATACAGAACGCCCGCGTCTATGCTACCGTCAGCAACCCGTTCATCTGGGCTAAGGACAGCTATCTGAAGGACTACGACCTGGAGAAGGGCGGCGACGACGACAACGCTCCGCTGACCAAGCAGTTCGTATTCGGAATAAACGTTACATTCTAACATCATAACAAGATAAGCATTATGAAAAAGATATATTTATTGATGGCTTTCGCAGCATGCACCGCAGCTATGACGCTGAGCAGCTGTAGTCTTGAAGAAGAGAATCCTTCTGCTATCTCAACGTCACAGGAATGGACCACGGCAGCAGGATACGAGAAGCTTGTCAACGGATGTTACTTCGATATGGTACGTATCATCTACGGACAGGCTGAGGACACCTATATCATCTCTTCTGAGTCGGGTACCGATATCTGGCAGGATGTGAGAGGGGGCAGCAACGGAAACTGGAGCCGCGCCCTGATCTACTCAAACGACTTCGGCGCCAACACTTCTATGTTCCAGGAGGCATACAGCGGATTCTATGGTACGCTGAGCCAATGTAACGCCGCCATCGCCTACGCCGACAAGGTGCAGGGACTGAAGGATGAACAGAAGAACGCCCTTGCCGCAGAGGCTCACTTCATACGTGCACACGCCCTCTTCAGCATCGTGGAATACTGGGGTGGAAAATATCTGCCTCTGGAGCCCACTTCGTCGGCTATCACCTCTCTGCCATGTAGCACCGTGAATGAGTTCTACGAGGCTATCCTCGCCGACCTCGACTTCGCTAAGCAGTACCTGCCCACCTCACAGACCATCTATGGCAAGGTGACAAAGGCAGCTGCCTACCACCTCGATGCGAAGGCTGCCCTCACCTACTCCACCTATACCGATGGCTTGGGTAACTGTGAGGCTATCGACAACGGCAAGAAGAACGAGCTGCTGCAGAGAGCCAAGCAGTCGGCCGACTATCTCATCAGCAACGCCTCTTCATTAGGTGTCCGCCTCTATAACGACATCGATGAGGTGTTTGACGAGAACAACAACAAGACGAATGCCGAGGCCCTCTTCGTGGTGACACACAGTAGTATCCAGTCGCTAAACCCACGCGGCAACTACTACAACCGTGCATGGAAACACTGGGATGCCTATAACGCTGCCGCCGACGGTATCACCATGGATGCCCTGCAGGCTACCTATACTCCCGTGAAGACCGTGAACGGTGATGACTACCGTCTGGCTAAGGGTAACGCCTACATGTGTCCTTCGAAGTATATGTTCGACCTCTATGGTCCGAAAGACGGCCGCTACAAAGCTTTCTTCATCGACACCTGGTATGTGAACAAGACCAATAGCGGCGATCAGTATAAGTGGACCTCTAAGGATGCCACAAACTTCGGACTGAACGCTTCACGTGTGGACAACCCCGCCTACAATATTGATAAAGGCGACACCGCTATCTATGTATCACGTGAGACGCTGACACAGGCTGAACGCGACTCACGCCGCTACGCCACATACAACCTGGCAGACAACTTCAAAGATCCCGCCAACCCGGGAAAGTTCTACCCCACGTTGAAAAAGAACCTCTGCACCAACCTGTTCTGCGGCACCAACGCCTCTAAGCCATACTCCTCAGCCGACTGTATCATCTATCGTCTGGCTGAAACTTACCTGCTCTCAGCAGAAATCGCATGGAGAATGGGTGACAACAATACCGCCGCTCAGCGCGTGAACGTTATCCGCAACCGTGCCTGCATCGGACATGACGGCAGCATGAACGTAACGGCTAACGACATCAACGCCAACTTCCTGCTCGACGAGTTTGCACGTGAGATGATTGGTGAGTGGCAGCGCTGGCAGACGCTGAAGCGCTTCCGCCTGCTCATCGAGCGATTGGCACTCAACCCGCAGATCGTGAACAAGAAACCGGAGTATTATCTGCGTCCGGTGATGCAGACGGAGCTGAACACTTTGGAGAATCCTGAGGAGTATCAGAACCCAGGGTATTAATCCAATAACCCAACTTTCGCAAGTTCGCTTGTCTTGTCTACACGCCAGCGGCCAACGGCCGCGAAAACTCCCAGACTTCTTGAACATGCGAAACTTGTATATAAAAAAGGGGCCTTCTCGGCTCCTTTTTTGTGTCGATAAGTAAGTTCAAAACCCTATGGCCTACAACGAAACTACATGCTGCGGACGACCTGCCAGGAAGGCATGGAGATTCGCGGCGGCCACATGAATCAGACGGGTACGGGCTTCACGACTTGCCCATGCGATGTGAGGCGTGATGAAGGCATGGGGATGCCCGATGACGGGATTGTCGGATGAGGGCGGTTCGGTAGAAAGCACATCGGCACAGAAGGCC
>ONCH01000024.1 GCA_900316265.1 uncultured Prevotellaceae bacterium
TCCTTTGCGGTATGTATCAAATGTTCCAGCACTGCCCGTTGCAGTGCCTCTCCCCCTTTCAGATGCTTCTCCAAAGCCTTCTGGCGGGGCTTAAACACATTTCCTATTATCTGAGTCAGACTCATTGACGTACAAATATTTGCCTGCAAAGGTAATACTTTTTTCTGAAACCACGTTCACTTTCCCCTCACCTTTTTGTTATTATATGCAAAATGCAGACTGAAGTAACCAAACTTCAGTCTGCTCTCTCTCTGCATATATATTCTCTCCGAACAATTGTGTATATGCTTATATTTGATGGATACGACAGAAAAATCCTTTAAAGGGTTCATTATGTATTAGTTGATAAAACCTACCTTGTTCATCTGTGGCATGCCAATAAAAATGCCAAATACAGTCTCTATTAATATGCTTTAATATTTCCTCAAAATAGGGAATATCAACTTCGCCCATTGAATGCCCTATTACGATTATTCTCTGGATGTCGTAGAGAGAATTAAAGAAATCTGCATTTTTCTTTATGATTTCCATAACAGGCTTCTCGTTTTTGTTCATCAGCTCCACAATATTTCTTCTAGACATTTTGATATTTAATTGATTATCATCTTCATCTTGTGGATTTCTTTTATGGTTATGCCCAACGATAATTTTGTCATCTTCAACACAACCATGGATATGACATATATTACATGAATTTATGCCATAAACCCTTTCTAAAACTTTTGTGTAATTAAAAGTTAGGTATTTGCTATCTTGAGTTAGACCCTCATATTTTGGAGAGCATGGATAGTCAATATCTCTTGCCCACTCAATTAATGTTTTTGGAATCATCTCTACAAAGGGCTTGATTCTCTCTGTCACTCTTAATTGAGTTTCTTTAGCATATTGATAACTATCAACACCTTGAAAATACTTCATATGTATTTCTCTTGGATTATATCTACCAATTGCTTCTTCAAAGTCTTTCCAAAGTAAAGGTTTTCCATCTTCGATAGAAGGAAACATTGACTCCATATATGCAACGAACTCATGATATTGGTGTTGCAGAAGCCAATCGTGATAATCCTTATAGCTGGACTTGATATCATGGGCTATGTCAAATCCATTACCTATTATGAATAACGCTT
This sequence comes from uncultured Prevotellaceae bacterium, assembly GCA_900316265.1. GTDB lineage: Bacteria > Bacteroidota > Bacteroidia > Bacteroidales > Bacteroidaceae > Prevotella. The sequence continues at coordinate 1,128 of ONCH01000024.1, forward strand.
TTTCTTTAAAATCTGTAAGATCAATCATTTCCTAGTTTTAAGTTATTATAGTTATTTCATTATCACCTTCACACTCTTTTCTCCAATTTTCACAATGGCGGTATTGCCAGGGCGGATGCTAGTACCAACGAGGGCGGCGCCATTGCTACAAACGGCACTGCCAGTTTGCTTGCCATCTGGGGTATATACTAAGATCTGTGTCCCTTCATCGGCACCTTCAACTTTCAGGATGCCGCCTTCGCTTTGTATCAGCACTGCCTTAGACGGTATTTGGGTCACACCATTGGTAATACCTTCCGTCGTTGGCTCTTTATCTATCCAGCAAAGCGTTGCCGTTGCAACATCTGAGTTGTCATAGCCAGACTTGGTAGCATAAACACTGATATTGTAAGTAGCTGTCAGAGTGACTGTAGCCTCGTAGTTCTTCTTAATATCACTATCCGTAATCTCAGATATAAATTCTACATCGTCTGTAGTGCTTACAAAATTCAATTGCCCATTAGCATAACTAATGGTTGGTTTCTCACACTTTGGTGGCTCAGGTGCTTCCCCATCTATAGCTACGATTACCTTAAAATTTTTCCAAGGCTCAGCTGCTTTGTATGCATTAACTGAAGTAGATGGTACATGAAGGATTGCGGCTTCTATAGACGAGTCACTAAATGTATCGTTTTTCGTGCTTGGAACATTTTCAGCGTAGCATGTTACATCAGTAAGATTGGGACAAGATCCGAATGCGGTACTGTGTATGCTATTGATTCCACTACCGATGGTGACGGAGGTTAGACTTGAGCAATTCTGGAAAGCATAACCCTCAATAGATGTAACGCTGTTAGGGATGGTGACAGAAGCAAGAGCAGTGCAGGTACGGAAAGTCCCAAAACTAATGGATGTCAGGCTATTACCGATGATGACAGAAATAAGGGAAGTGCAATTCATGTAAACATAATTGCCAATATTCGTCACGCTATTGGGGATAGTGACAGAAGTCAGACCATAGCAGTTTCTGAAAGCATAATCACCGATGGTTGTCACGCTGTTTGGGATGGTCACAGAAGTCAATCCGCAACCAGCAAAAGCCCGCGCATTAATAGAAGTCACGTTGTATGTATCATTATTATAATTGACAGACTCCGGAATTATAATATTTCCTTTATAACCAATAGGGTTATTTGTTACTTCAGCAATATTGCCTTTAGTAATCAAGTTGTAGTAGATGCCATCTATTTCAACAGAATCTGCATTTGCCATCAATGGAAGCAAAGTGGTTAACAAACATAGTAATTGTTTCTTCATAATCATATTGTTTTAAGTTATTATAGTTATTTCATTACACACAAAATAGAAAACGTGGACAATTAACTTCGTCTACGTATTCCTGGTATCGGCAAACACCATACTGCTTAAACGAGTAAAAGCCCACGCTATCAAGCGTGAACTATCTACTTCAGTTCTTGCAGTATTCTTTCAATTTGCCGATTTAGGAATACAAGAATCTAAAAGTGGATATTCATCCTATATGTCCTTATATCTATTTATCTCAGCCCATAGGCATCTGCAGTATTAAGGGTTATACATTAAATTCATATTGCTTTCCTTTCGGATTGCATTTGCAAATATAGACATTATTCTTGAAACATCCAAATTTTGTACAAGAAAGTTTTTTGCAATAGACCTAACATCCCTAACATGGATTTTCTGAAACCGCGATGTACAGGACGTCTGAGAGAACTTGCATGTTCGCTATCCCTACCATTATCCCTACCACTAGACCTACCATCACACCTAACATGAGACCTACCATCAGGACTATTTGTGTCTTACGCTGATTGGAAGATGTTACCTTTCATGTTAGGTCTAGTGTTAGGGATAATGGTAGGTCTATAAAAATAGATATCATTGTAACAATCTGTATTACAGGGGCTTGTTAGTTTTGTGTTAGGGATGTTACGTCTTTTTGAAAAACATCCCAAAAAGCCGGAATATGCGAAAAATACAGCTGATACAGACGTGTATTAGCCTAAGCCAGTACTGTATCAGCTGTATCTGAGTGTCAAGAACAGCTAATTTGTGAACGTATAAGCTGTATTGTCAGACCATCACTGATTAGATGACAACTTTCTTGCCGTTTACAATATACAGACCTTTAGTTGGTTGGGCAATACGGCGGCCCTGCAGGTTGTAGTAGTCACCTCTGGCATCTTCCATCTTACTTCTTACATCAACGATGCCTGATGGTGTGCCATCGTTAAAGTAGAAACTAACAACGCCATCATTCTCGGTGATGTTTCGTAGTGACTGCTTGGGAGTTTCCTCGCCATGATAGAATTTGTAGTTGGGCAATTCCATGGTGGCATTCAGATGGTCAATGCCTCCTGTGCCTGGGAAGGGGTCTGCTTTGAGACTGTTCTGGTACTCCTCTCTGGTATAGGGCATTCCTGGGCCATAGCGATAGCCGTTGATGACCAGTCCGTCGGCAGGAACAATGCTAACGCCTGGTTTACCGGCATTGTTGTTAGGATATTCAGCCATGTTGACGGTGCTTTTCGGATATGCCACATGCATGACTAACAGACCATGACCATAGACAAAGCCAGGAATCTGGTTTTCTGTATCGCGTGATTGAACATTTTCCAAATAGAACCATTCCTCCGCATCGGCGCCATTGCCAAACTTGTAGGCCTTTCCACCCTTCAGCAGAGGTAGCATCTCATTGATGGTCTGCGAGGTCTCCAGCTGTTCCACCTCTAACCAGCCCATCGTCTCTTGTTCCCAGGCTGTATAGGGCACAGGGGCGTAGCCGTTGACGGCATGCTCACCGTAGTCCATGACGTCCCAGAATTCTGGCGTCTGATTGTCAACGCGTGCGGAACTGACGGTGGCATAGTGGTCTGAAAGTCCCATGCCGTGTGAGAACTCGTGGATAAAGGTACCTAATCCGTTGAGCGTATTACCCCAATTCACGTGTAACAGCTCGGCACCGCAGTTCATGTAGTTAACGATGACCTTCTTAGACTCGTCCTTGGCAGAAGCATCTGTCGTGGTGATGTTCTGACGGCTACACTTAGGCCAAATGGCATCCTTAGGATTACCTGAGACATTCTGGCCATAACCTGCGTAGATAACGCATACCAGTTCAGCCCGGCCATCACCGTCGTTGTCGTAGTCGTTGAAATTCACTTCGCCATCTACAGCGGCAATGGCGTCCTTGCAAAACTGAGAGAAATGAGCATCGCTGGAACTGCCTTCTTCGCTTGCTCCGTAGTACTCCATAGTTTGGGGCAAATCAATAGGACCAACGACGTCTAACTGTGGATTGAACTTTCCATGACTGCTCTGCTGGAAATAGCGACGCACACTGCATAGGTTATTGCGATTCTGGTTCTCCTCGAATTGGGGCAGCGTCTCAGCATTGCAAAGCTGGTCGAAAACGTTATGAGCATTCTCAGTGACAAATGACAAGTCGCTGAAGTTGGCGAGAATAATTAGTACACGGGGCTGACCCTCATGGAGACAATAACCACCATCTGGATTTATCTGTGCACGGCGACCGGCCTGTATCATCTGTTCTGCCTTCTCGAAGAAAAGGGTATGACGAGACTGCTGCTGCATACAGAGTTGCTTCTCTGAGGCAGAACGCTGAAGAACGTTATGTGCCAATTGCTTGGTAGCCTGCAGGGCTCCGTCGTCGCCAATGGTGGCCACGAAATATCCCTGTTTGGTTTCCACCACCATTGTTCCGTCAGTGGTGGTCAGCCAGTTGACATACTCATCACCATGCAGAATAATAGTCAGTGTCGTACCGTCGGGCTGGGTGACGTCGAAAGGTTCACTCAGTGCGCGTGCTGCCTGAATGCTAATAGCAGTCAGCAGAGTCAGCATAGTACAGATAATCAGTCGTTTCATCGTCGTTTAGTATTGATAGTTTTTATGCATTTTCGTCTAAGAAGGCAGCTTCCTCTGCCTCTGCGATGATTTCCTCGCGGGTCTTCTCACGAGGAGAGGCAGTGATATCGTCAAGAGTGAGGTCATCGAGAACTGTTTGTGGCGATTCAGTCGCCACACGCTCTTGCTCTTTAGGCTCCGCATGGTGTATCTCGATGAAATCGGGGTTTTCTAACTTCTCCAGGTCGGGAGCAGCCATTACGGGCTCTTCTTCCATCTTGGTGCGGTCGGCCTTGACGGCAAAGATGGCATCGATGAACTGAGGCTCACGGCGCAGGCGCTGCAGTGTACCCTTGCTGGCTTTCTGCTGACTCTCCTTCTTGGAGAAACCGGTACCCTTCTCGCCCTCCAGACCTTCGATGAACACCTGGACGGTGAATACGGGACTACCATTCTCGTCGCGCGTCTGTTCCATGTCGCGGAACTCCATCTTGACACGATTCTTCTGGCTCCATTCGAGCAGTTTCGACTTGAAGTTCACCTCCTTGTAGGCAACCTTGTCGATATTGATGAGTTGTGTCAAGATGCGTTTTTCCATAAAGCGCATACAGGCGCCGTATCCGCGGTCTAGGTAGATGGCACCTACCAAGGCCTCGAAGGCGTTGCCGTTCATGTAGCTGTTATGGGCGCTGGAATGTCCTGCTGACAGAATGAGTTGGTCGAGCCCCATCTCCTTGGCGAGTTTTCCTAAGGTGTCGCGACTGACGAGCTTGGAGCGGGTATTGGTGAGGAAACCCTCGCGCTTGCCATCGAAATGGCGATAGACGATGTCGCCTACCACGGCGTCGAGGACGGCATCACCCAGAAACTCCAGGCGTTCGTTGTTCTGTGGGCGACCTTTCTCGTTACGACGTCCTACACTCTTGTGCAGGAGGGCCTGCTTGTAGAGTTTGATGTCGTGAGGATAGAAGCCCAGAATACCGTAGAGGGCAGAAAAAAGCTCCTTCTCCTTGCGGAAAGGGAGCTTGATACTGTCAATGATATTGTTAACCCACATACTTCTTGAATACCACGCAGGCATTGTGACCACCAAAGCCAAAGGTATTGCTGAGACCAGCACGAACCTCGCGCTTCTGGGCCTTGTTGAATGTGAAGTTCAGATTATAATCAATCTCTGGGTCATCATCGCCCTCCTCATGGTTAATTGTGGGAGGAATGATGTTGTTCTGAACAGCCAGAACTGTAACCATAGCTTCTACTGCACCAGCGGCACCCAACAGGTGACCAGTCATGGACTTGGTAGAAGAAATGTTCAGCTTGAAGGCAGCATCGCCGAAGACCTCCTTGATGGCCTTAGCCTCAGAGATGTCACCAACGTGTGTGCTGGTTCCATGAACATTGATATAGTCAATCTCCTCAGGATTCATGCCTGCATCCTCGAGTGCGTTCTGCATCACGAGCTTAGCGCCCAGACCCTCAGGATGAGAAGCAGTGATGTGGTGAGCGTCAGCGCTCATGCCAGCACCTACCATCTCAGCATAAATCTTTGCACCACGAGCTTTTGCGTGCTCCAGTTCCTCGAGAATCAAGCAACCAGAACCCTCGGCCATGATGAATCCGTCGCGGCTAGCGCTGAACGGACGGCTGGCCTTCTCAGGCTCATCGTTACGGGTTGACAGGGCATGCATAGCATTGAAACCACCTACACCAGTAGCGCAGATAGCAGCCTCGGCACCACCAGCAACGATGGCGTTGGCCTTACCCAGACGAATCAGGTTGAAGGCATCAGCCAGTGCGTTTGATGAAGAAGCACAAGCAGATGCGGTGATGTAGTTGGGACCATGGAAGCCGTACATGATAGAAATCTGGCCAGCAGCGATGTCGGCAATCATCTTCGGGATGAAGAAGGGGTTGAACTTAGGACCATCAGCCTCGTGCTGGCCATAATATTTCACCTCGTCCTCGAAAGTCTTGATACCACCGATACCTACGCCATAAACTACACCAATGCGGTTCTTGTCCTCTGTCTCCAGATCCATGCCGCTATCTTCAACGGCCTGTTTAGCAGCAATCAGGGCCAGCTGGGTATAGCGGTCCATCTTGCGAGCCTCCTTGCGATCCAGATAGTCGTTCACGTTGAGGTTCTTGACCTCACAAGCGAACTTTGTCTTAAATAATTCTGTATCGAAACTTGTAATAGGTGCTGCACCACTGACTCCGTCGAGCAGGTTCTTCCACATCTCCTCGGGAGTGTTGCCCACGGGAGTTACAGCTCCCAGACCTGTTACAACTACTCTTTTTAATTCCATATGCTAACAATAAAGCATAATGGTTGCTTCTGGTAGGAAGCAACCATTATGTTTTGTAAAAATTTATTTTGCGTTCTCCTCGATGTATGCGATAGCGTCGCCAACAGTGCCAATCTTCTCAGCCTTGTCGTCGGGGATAGAGATACCGAACTCCTTCTCGAACTCCATGATGAGCTCTACGGTATCCAGAGAGTCTGCACCGAGGTCGTTAGTGAAACTTGCTTCGGGCTTAACCTCTGCTTCATCAACACCGAGTTTGTCTACGATAATAGCCTTAACTTTGCTTTCAATTTCTGACATAATTTTCTTCTTTAAAATGTTAATATTTGATATCCTTTAAACTATTTGTGCAACTAAAGAGTCGCTTAGCGGGTGCAAAGTAACACATTTTTATTGACTTACGCAAATTTTAAGGGCAAAAATACACATCCAATTGCACAATCACCCCCTACTTGTGCAATTTTTTAGTCCTTTTTCTCTCTTCTGAGCGGATAATTGTTGCGTAATTGTTCAAATTGCGAAGTGTCTGCTTTCAGTTTTTTGCTGTCATCCATCGGATTATACAGGTCGAGTGGACTTCCTGTATAGTGGAAGTCGTTGGGAAGGGCTGGCGGCGCTATTTTTCCAGGATGCGGAAGAGTGAATTGCTGACAAATAGCATCGATAACCATGTTGTCGGCATTCGTCTTGCCGTCTGCTGAATAACCTGCAATGTGTGGGGTGCCGATGAAAACCCTGTCGAGCAACTCTGTATCAGGATGGGGCTCGTGTTCCCAGACATCAATGACAGCATCGCGCACACGACCGTCCTGTAGTGCAGCAAGAAGTGCCTTGTTATCGACTACCTCGCCGCGACTGGTATTAATAATATAAGGTACGCGTGAGAGATGACGGAAAAAACCGTCGTCGGCCATGTGCCACGTGGCATAGCACCCTTCGCGGGTCAGCGGCACATGGAAGGTGATAACATCACAGCGTCTCTCAATTTCGTCGAGAGAGACAAATGAAGGATTACCCAATAAAGGGTCACAGATAAGCACCTGCATTCCTAAGCGTTCTGCTACTGCCTTAACCTTACTGCCCACATGTCCACAGCCCACAATACCGATAGTTGACTGGTGGAGTGACAAGCCTTTCTGCTGTTCTAGCAGGAGTAGGGCACACTCTACATATTGAGCCACAGAACCGGAGTTACAGCCTGGACAGTTGGTCCAGCGGATGCCCGCACTTTCCAACCATTGGGTATCGATATGGTCGTAGCCAATGGTAGCAGTCACTACTAACTGCACCTTGCTGCCCTCCAATAATTGGCGGTTGCAACGGGTGCGCGTTCTGACTACTAGTACGTCAGCATCTCTGACATCATCTGCCGTGATGGCGGCACCACTGAGAAAGACGACCTCGTCGGCTAGCCGACAGATCGTCTCTCGGATATATGGTATCTTGTCGTCAACAACAATCTTCATGACAACAGTTTACATGATACCCAGACTGCGCAGGATATCATTGAGATTGGCAACAACCAGCAGGAGTAGTACGATGCCGAAGCCTACATACTCGGCACGAATCATAAACTCCTCAGAGGGCTTTCTGCGGGTAATCATCTCGTAAAGCAGGAACAGCACGTGACCACCGTCCAAAGCGGGGATGGGCAGGATGTTCATGAAAGCGAGGATGATACTCAGGAATGCCGTCATCTTCCAGAAGACGTACCAGTCCCAATCGGCAGGGAAGAGGTTGCCGATGGTACCAAAACCACCCAGTGACTTCGCACCCTCAGCTGTAAAGACGTATTTCAAGTCGTCGATATACGAAGCCAACACACTCCAACCGTATTTTATGCCTGCAGGGAAGCTCTCAAAGAAACCGTACTCACGAGTGACCGGCTTATACAGGTCTGCCATACTCTGAATGGCGAATCCTAACTTCAGGTCGGGGGTCAGCGTAACAGTGGTGGTGTCGATACGTGTATCATTGCCGAAAGCAATGACCACTGTGCGTGCCTTGAGGCTGTCGGAAGCGGTCTTCGCGGTGAGCAGCAGGTCTTGGCGACGACCCAGTTGGTCAATGAACTCGTTGTAGGAGTCAATGGGCGAGCCATTGACGGCGAGAATCTTGTCACCCTTCCTCATGCCAATCTCTGCGGCAGGAGTACTAGGCAGTACGCTGTCCACTACGGCAGGCATCAAAGGACGTACAAAGGCAGGCTCAGCCTTGAACATATTCAGCATGTTCAACTCACCAGGCAGGTTGATGCTCATAGCCTTACCGTCACGGATAATGTCAACGCGCTTGGCTTCAGAGATGTCGCGGTAGAGATTAGCGCTAAACTCCTTGAATTCTTTCTTCTCCGTACCAATCAGGATATCGCCATCCTTAAAGCCATAGCTCTTGGCCTCCTGGTTGAACTTCATACCCAGCGTCATATCCTTGACGGGGATGTAGGTGTCACCCCAGTAGAACAGAATCATGGAATAGATGAACAGTGCCAGCAGGAAGTTGACGAGCACACCACCAATCATGACCAATAGTCGTTGCCAGGCGGGCTTGGTGCGGAATTCCCACGGCTGGGCAGGACGTTTCATCTGCTCCGTATCGAAGCTCTCGTCAATCATGCCCGATATCTTGCAGTAACCACCTAAGGGAATCCAGCCGATACCATACTCAGTATCGCTGTTCTTAGGTTTGAACTTAAACAGACTGAACTTCCAGTCAAAGAACATGTAGAACTTCTCTACGCGTATGCCAAACAACTTGGCAAAGAAGAAGTGGCCACCCTCATGCAGCAGAATCAGTATGGATAGTGCCAGAATGAGCTGTGCCAGTTTAATCAAAAAAATCTCCATTATTGTTTTTCTATTTTCGTTATTACGGTATAACGGTATTTCGTTATTACGAATTAATTAACTCTGCTGCTATGCGACGTGCTTCTGCATCCGTCTGGATATAGATGTCGTAGTCTGGGTTGGTGCTAAACGTGCAGCGCTGCATGGTCTCGGCAATGACATCGCTCATCTGCAGGAAACCGCAACGGTCCTCCAAAAAAGCGCGGTTGACGATCTCATTAGCTGCATTGACGATACATGGCATGTTACCGCCCTTCTTGATAGCCTCAAAGGCCAGTGCCAGACAGCGGAACTTCTTCAGGTCAGGCTCAAAGAACTCCAGCGGATGGGCAAACAAATCGAGACGGTCGCCACTCAGTGATAGGCGCTGGGGGAACGAGAAGGCATACTGGATGGGCAGACGCATGTCGGGAACACCCAACTGAGCCTTGACAGCACCATCATGGAACTGTACGGCACTATGAACGATACTCTGTGGATGTACCAGCACCTGTATCTGACTGGCATCGACGCCAAAGAGCCATTTGGCCTCGATAACTTCAAAGCCTTTGTTCATCATCGTGGCTGAGTCGATGGTAATCTTTGCACCCATGTCCCACGTCGGATGGCGCAGAGCATCGGCCTTGGTAACCGTCTCCAACTGTTTCATGTCAAAGTTACGGAATGGACCACCGCTGGCTGTGAGCAGAATCTTCTCAATGGGATTGTCGTCCTCACCCACCAGACTCTGGAAAATGGCGGAGTGCTCACTGTCCACAGGCAGGATGGGAGTGTGGTGCTGTTGAGCCAGTTGTAGAATTAGTTCACCTGCTACCACTAGTGTTTCCTTGTTGGCCAAGGCGATGGCCTTATGGGCCTTGATGGCGTGAATAGTGGGCGACAGTCCGGCAAAGCCTACCATTGCTGTCAGTACCATATCAATAGGTATGGCTTCAACGATTTCATCCAAGGCCTGTTTACCAGCATACACCTTTACATCGGGCATGTCGCTCATCAGACTTTTCAGTTCATCGTAGCGTTGTTCATTGGCAATGACAATGGCGGCTGGTTTGAACTGGTGGGCTTGCTGGGCCAGCAGTTCAACCTTGTTATTGGCGGTCAGGCAATAAACCTCATAGAGGTCGCTATGTTCAGCGATAACCTCCAAGGCTTGTGTGCCTATCGACCCCGTAGAGCCGAGTATAGCTATTTGTTTCTTCTTCATATATCTAATAATCCTTCTGGGATATTCATTCTTATCGTTCGTTGTTCAGCGTCAATGTTTGTTATCAGTTCGTCGCTGGCAGGTATTAATGTGCCGTCCTCCAGCTCAAACAGTATATTAACTGTGCTATCGTCGATGGCGGCAATGTTTCCGATGGTTCTGCCATCGGAGACATTTACAATATCAAACCCCACCAGACTGGCTAATGATGGCATTTCGTCGCCTTCCTCTGCCAAAGCTCTGGGGAAGAATACATCGCAACCCGTCAGTTCTTGGGCCTTTTGCTGGGTATCGACACCCTTGAACTTTACCAGACAGACAGTATCGCTACGGAAACGGTATTCCTCCATGAAGAAAGGTACCAGAATGCCGTCGATGTCAAGCACCAAGTAGTCGGCATCTACGCGGTCGAAGATGTCGTCATCAAACTGGAACGATACCTCTCCTTTGACACCGTGAGCCTTACCTAGACGGCCTATCTTGTAAACTTCTTCTGCTTTTATCATGGGGTAAATAGATTTAATGGGCACTATGGGAGACGTTCGATGTGTGCACCCAGCGCATTCAGACGGTGCTCAATATCCTCATAGCCTCGGTCTATCTGTTCGATATTGCTGATGAGGCTGGTGCCATTGGCACTCATGGCGGCAATCAGCAGGGCGATACCTGCACGGATATCCGGGCTCGACATCCTGCTACCACGCAACTGGCGTTGGCGGTCGTGGCCAACGACAACGGCACGGTGTGGGTCGCAGAGGATAATTTGTGCACCCATATCTATCAAACGGTCAACGAAGAACAGACGACTCTCAAACATCTTCTGATGGAATAGCACACTGCCTCGTCCTTGGGTAGCTACCACAATGAGCACTGAGAGCAGGTCGGGCGTCAGTCCAGGCCAAGGAGCATCTGCGAGTGTCATAATGGTGCCGTCGATGAATGAGTCAACAACATAGTGCTTCTGATGTGGAATAAAGAGATCGTCGCCCTCTTCCTCTACCTTTACGCCCAGTCGGCGGAAGGCATCGGGTATGATGCCAAGATCTTTGATGGAGACATCCTTGATGCGAACGCCATTGCCACACATTGCTGCCATTCCAATAAACGAGCCCACCTCAATCATATCGGGCAAGAGCTTGTGGTCGGCACCATGCAACACCTTGACACCTTCAATGGTTAGCAAGTTAGAGCCAATGCCGCTAATCTTTGCACCCATCTGGCACAGCATGTGACACAGCTGTTGGATATAGGGTTCACAGGCAGCATTATAGATAGTGGTAGTTCCCTCAGCCATTGTTGCAGCCATGATGATGTTGGCTGTACCCGTAACGGAGGCTTCGTCGAGCAGCATATAGGTACCCTTCAGTTGCTTGGCACCAATCTCATAAACGTTTCTGTCTGCCAACTGGTGGAACTTAGCGCCCAATTTCTGGAAACCTAAGAAGTGGGTGTCCAGACGACGGCGACCAATCTTGTCACCTCCAGGCTTGGCGATAACAGCCTTGCCCATGCGTGCCAACAGAGGACCAATCATCATAACGGAACCACGCAGTTGGGCACATTTCTCCACGAACTCGTCACTCTCCAAGAATGCCATATTCAAGGCGTCGGCTTGGAAAATGAATCCGCGCCCATCCTTTGGGGAAGTGTTGGGGGTGGGGTTCACCTTCACACCGATATCCTTCAACAACTGAATGAGGTTGTTGACGTCGCGGATATTTGGAATGTTATGAATGGTTACTGCCTCACTGGTCAACAGTGTGGCACAGATAACCTGCAGGGCTTCGTTCTTGGCGCCTTGCGGTCTGATTTCGCCACTCAACAGGTGGCCGCCCTCTATCTTGAATGATGCCATAGGTTACTTCTTTTTCTTTCGCTTGCCATTACCACTATCGGGAACGATGGTGTCGATGCGGTCGAAGCGGAATGTAGAGAGGTTCAGCTGAATCCTGCCGTCTGTAAAACGTGCCAGGTCGTCGGCCACCTTCTCGTCGTCCACAGAGCCGTGACTCCACGTCATGAGGTCGCGCTTCATCTGATTGGCAGTCAGGCGCACCAGCTCGTCGCGCTCAGCACCTTCTGGCATAGTCTTCAAACGCTCGAAAACCTCCATGAGCAGTTGGCCGTAGTGACGCATGCGTGACTGTCCGTTGGGTGACGGATGTTTCATGGGTGCAGGCTTCGATAAGATGTTCTCTGCCTCGCTCATGTCGTAGGGCCAGTCAATGTCAAGCTCCTTACGGCTCATCAGGTAGAGGTGATCCCAAAGGGTCTGCTGGTAGTTTTCACCCTCACGAACCTGTGGGTTCTTCATCTCCATCTGGTGAATGATGGTCTGGGCACAACGCATACGCTCCTCTTTGGTGGGCAATGCGATAGCCACATCAATCATTCGTTGTATCTCGCGTCCGTACTCAGTCATAATGAGTCGTTCGCGTGCTGTGTTATAGTCTAATCCTTTGATATTCATATCTTCTTCTGTCTTCTTTTATCTCCTTCTATCTTCCTTTGTCTTCTTAAAGCAACGGCTTCGCCTTGATAGCTACAAAGTCCTTTAGGTAGAACGGTACAAAGTAGGCTACGTCCTCGAATTTCTCGTTCAGGAAACGCTTCTCGGCCAGTGGCATCATCCACTTTGCCAAAGGTTCAATGCCGTCGATGTAGTGTGCATTGGGGTGATTAATGATTTCCATGCACTTCTTGGCTCCATTGCCGAAGAAGTAGATGGGACGCTCGTCGAGCCACTGCTTATATGTATCCTCGGTTACCACGTCGGCCCCCACGGGACGTACCTCTTTCAATACACGGTCGTAGAGGGCTGAGTATACCTCCATTCTGCGGGCGTCAATCATCGGGCAGAGCAGTGCGTTCTCTTCCTGTATCGTCTCTCTCAGCAGGACGGGCACACACATCAGTTCCAGCGTGGGTACGGCAATCAGTTTCAAGTCGCGACCATAACAGATGCCCTTCGCCATTGATACGCCGATGCGCAGACCTGTGTACGAGCCTGGGCCACAGCTTACGGCAACACCGTCGAACGGAATAGCGTGGCTGTCAGTAAACGACATAGCCTCATCGACCATGCGTCCCAACTGCTCGGCACCAGCACCACGTTCGCCGTGCTCCGTCTCTTCATAAATGCACTGTCCGTCCTCGCTGACAGCTACCGAACAGGCATTGGTACTTGTCTCTATATGTAGTATGCAAGCCATTACTTTCCTTTGTCTTTATATTATAAGGTGCAATTTAAGTTGCAAAGGTACGCAAAAGTGAGCGAAAAGCCAAAAGAATACTGGTTTTTCTTTGTTATCACAAAAGTTTTTGCTTGAAAATAGGGTTCACATTCACCTGTAACTCATTGTTTTACCGTTTGTTAGGTGTGAACCCTGTTTTCTGCAATTCTCCTTTTTCTGTTTTCTTTACAGCATATCAAAACAAATGTTAATTTCAAACGTTCAAACTCTTCATATCGGACATATCTGTCGACTAATCTGCCTTCTTTCTTGACAAAACCAGCCTTGTTCGTTATGTGCGACGGCCGTCGAACATATATTCGACAACCGTCGCGGATATTTGTGACATCCGTCGAGTTATCTCGTTGATATGTATTTGGTTAAAAAACAGCTTGTTTTCTTGCATATTTGAGTTGATTTGTGTACTTTTGTGAACTATTAACAGAGAACAGAGCTTATAGAGACATCAATATATGACTATACGTAAGAAGAATCTTATCATACTGGCAGTCCTGCACATTGCACTACTCATCGTGGGCTGTCAGGGCAATGAGACACATGAGCAGCATATCACAGAAGTGGACAGTATCCTTACTGCCATCAGAAAGTCTGGTGATTTTGATCGTCTGTTGACTGTTGTAGACAGTTTGGAGGATGCGGGCAAGTTGAATGATGTCAAAGCTAATTGCCAGCGAGGCTATGCTTATTACCAGCAGAAGCAAGACCGTCTTGCTGAGATGTATTATCGTCACGCCATGAAAGGCAATATTCACCAGGATTCGACAACCTATGTGGCATATCTCAAGGGGATGGGCAACTTTACGCGTTTGCTTGTTATCAAGGGCGACTTTGAGGAGAGCATCAAGGTCAGTTCACAGCTGTTGAACTCCAACGAGAACGATCCTAAGGCTAACCCCATGAACTACATGACGCGTTGCAATATGCTCAGCAATATTGCCATCTGCTATGCGAATCTGAAACGACCAGAAGAAGCCGACAAGCTGTTCCATCAGGCTTATCAGGAGGTAGAGAAGGAAGTAGGACATGACGATATGGCAGAATACTACTTGTATGGTGTTGCCAACGATGCACGTATTGTCTTCAAGAATCAGGACTACTGGAACGAGGCGGAGGCGTGGAGCGTGCTAGAGGAAGAGAGTATCAAGCGTTGGGAGACATCGGTTGACGGACGTGAGAATCCTGCGGAGGTAGATGCTGCCTATTGTGGGCTTTATGCTTCCCGCATGGAGATGCTGCAACGCGACGGAAAGGCTGCGGAGGCTGCTGCCACTTACAAGAAATACTTGGCCACACGCTACGCTAATACGCTCTCAGGAAAACTCGAACGCATTATTTACTTGCAAGGTATCGGACATCACGATGAAGCTGCAGACCTCTGCCGCTATATCGATACGCTGTTGGTCAAGAGCGACAAGCGTATCACGATGGAGATTATTCGTGGCTACCTCAAGGTAAAGTACAGGGTGCTGCGTGCCTGTCGCCATAACAACGAGGCACTGTCGGCCGCTGACCAGATATGTGACGCCTTTGATTCTGCTTTTATCTGGCAGAAGCACGATGCTACCGCAGAACTGGCTACTGTCTATGAGACACAAGAGAAGGAGCGTACCATTGCCGAACAGCAGATGTCGCTGTCACAGCAACGCTGGATAGGAACGTTGGTGGGTGTGGGGTTGCTCATTATCTTCTTTGTCGTCTATTCTGTTTTACGTCGTCGTGCTGCTCGTCGTCTGGCAGAGATGAAGGCTGCAAAGGAGCGTATTGAGAGTGAACTGCGTATTGCTCGCGACATTCAGATGTCTATGGTTCCACAGGTGTTCCCTGATTGTGAGGGAATTGACCTCTATGCTTCTATGACACCGGCTCGTGAGGTCGGTGGCGACCTGTATGACTACCTGTTGCTGTCAGACCATTTGTATTTCTGTGTTGGTGACGTTAGTGGTAAGGGAGTGCCCGCTTCATTGTTTATGGCTCAGGCTACACGCTTGTTCCGTGCGTTGGCCAAACAGCGCATGATGCCTGCTGACATTGCCAATCGACTGAATGCTGAGTTGTCAGAGAACAACGATAGCGGCATGTTTGTCACGATGTTTATTGGACTGATAGACCTGCATAGCGGACAGCTCTTCTTCTGTAATGCCGGCCATAACCCACCTGTCTTGGGCGAGGATGTTTCACGCGGCTCATTCCTCCAGATGGAGGCCAACGCTCCATTGGGTTTGTGGCCGGATTTGGAGTATGTCGGCGAAAGCATTGATAACATCACCAATCGTCCGCTGTTCATCTATACCGATGGACTCAACGAAGCCGAGAATCCTGCTCGTGAGCAATTTGGCGACGACCGTCTTCTCGACATTCTGCAGCATACCGACTATGCCAATGCTCGTCAGGTAATCGATACGATGCAGACCTGTGTAGAGGAGTTCCGTCAGGGTGCAGATCCTAATGACGACCTGACAATGATGTGCCTGAGAGTAGGGCAATAGAAAGAGTATGTTTGTAGTAATGATGACGCTGTGTGCCATAGTCATCGTGGGATACGGGGCTGGCAAGCTGGGATATTTGGGAGGCGACTTCGACAGGCAACTGTCGAGGTTGGTAATTAATCTGACGTGTCCGGCGCTGATTCTGTCGTCGGCTATGACAGGCGAACTGCCTGAAAGAGAGTATATTCTGCCGTTGTTGCTGATAAGTGTGGTGACCTATGCTGTGTTGACAGGTGTAGCCTTTGTATTGCCTCGTTACCTGACGAGAAAGAAAGCAGACGAGGGGGCTATCGGCTTTGCCTTGATGTTTGGCAACGTGGGATTCATGGGCTATCCAGTGGTAGCCTCCATCTTCGGCCATGAGGCTGTATTCTACGCCGCCGTGCTGAACGTGGTGAATACGTTTGCTGTGTTTACCATTGGTACCATGCTGATAACAGGTAAGAGCGAGGTAGAAGATAGTCGCTTTCAGAAGAAGGTGCTCTACTCGACACCCATGCTGGCAGCCTACCTGACGATGCTCATTGTTATCTTCCGTATCGATAATATTCCTGCATGGATTTGTCAGCCATTGACGATGATTGGCAATATCACCGTACCTGCTGCTTTGCTGATAATCGGTTCGTCAATGTCTAACCTGCCATTGCGGGCACTGATGGGAAATACAACGGTCTATGCCACCACGCTTTTTCGACTGGCGCTGTTACCAATTGGCATCTATTATCTCTGTCTGCTACTGGGCTTCTCCTCCTTTGTGGTCAACATCAATACGGTGGTTATCGCTATGCCCGTAGCCACCTATGGCACTATCCTCTGTCTGAAGTATCATAAGGATACGACGCTAATGACGGAGGTGACGTTTATCACCACTTTACTCTCTATGCTGACCATTCCTCTGCTGGTCCTCGCATTCCTATAGAGTAGGCGAATGCAAAGAAAAACGAGTTTTCCTTTGGCTTTTCGCGCATTTTTCATTACTTTTGCAAGATATTACAGAAAATCTAACATTATGATACAATCAATGACGGGCTACGGAACGACTGTCGTGGCCTTTGAAGGAAAGAAAATTCATGTAGAAATCAAGTCGCTGAACTCTAAGCAGCTGGACTTGTCAACACGTATTGCTCCGCTCTATAGAGAGAAGGAGATGGAGATTCGTCAGCTGATAGCTGAGCACCTTATCAGAGGTAAGGTGGAGTTTAGCATCTGGATAGAGAAAGAAGCTACCGCTGAGGCTGCACAGGTGAACAAGGCGCTGATGGAGAACTACTATCAGCAGTTGGCTGGCTTCGCTCAAGACCACCAGATGTCGGACACCGATTGGATGTCGCTGTTGGTGCGTATGCCCGACGTGATGTCGAAGACGGAGGTGGAGTTGCTTAGCGATGAGGAGTGGCAGATGGTAAGAGCTGGCGTGCAAGAGGCTGTGCAACATCTGGTGGACTTCCGTACACAGGAGGGCGCCGCTCTGGAGAAGAAGTTTGGCGAGAAGATTGACAACATCGAGAAGCTGTTGGCATCTATAGAGCCTTACGAGAAGTCGCGTGTCGAGAAGATTCGCAGTCGCATCGTCGATGGTCTGAAGCAGATTCCTGAGGCAGAGTATGACAAGAACCGCTTGGAGCAGGAACTGATATACTACATCGAGAAACTGGACATCAGTGAAGAGAAGCAGCGTCTGGCTAATCACTTGAAGTACTTCCGTGAGACGATGGCTGGCGCTACCGGACAGGGTAAGAAATTAGGCTTTATCGCTCAGGAGATGGGTCGCGAAATTAACACCACTGGCTCCAAGTCGAATCAGGCTGAGATGCAGAATATCGTGGTGAAAATGAAGGACGAGCTGGAACAGATTAAGGAACAAGTATTGAACGCACTCTGATGAAAGGAAAGATGCTGATTGTAAGTGCTCCCAGCGGTAGCGGAAAGAGTACTATTGTACAGTGGCTAATGAAGGAACATCCAGAGTTGAAGCTGTACTTCTCGATATCATGTACCTCACGAGCCCCTCGTGGAACAGAGCAGAATGGGGTGGAGTACTTCTTCCTGACACCTGAGGAGTTTCGTACGAAGATAAAGAACGACGAGTTCTTAGAGTACGAAGAAGTGTATCAAGACCGTTTCTATGGCACGTTGAAAGCGCAGGTGGAACGTCAGCGTGAGGCTGGTCAGAATGTGGTCTTTGACGTTGACGTGAAAGGTGGTATCAACATCAAGAAGTATTATGGTGACGAAGCACTGAGTCTGTTTATCCAGCCGCCATCGGTGGAGGAACTGCGTCGCAGGTTGGAAGGCCGTGCCACCGATACACCTGAAGCTATTGCTGAACGTCTGGCTAAGGCTGAGTACGAGATGACGTTCGCTCCACAGTTCAATAAGATTATCGTCAATGACGACTTGGAGACGGCTAAGCAAGAAACACTGCAGGTAGTAAAGGATTTTCTTGGATGAAAAGAATAGGCCTCTTTGGTGGATCATTCAATCCCATACATGTGGGACATGTGGCGTTGGCAAAGGCGGCACGTGAGGCATGTGAACTGGACGAGGTGTGGCTGATGGTCAGTCCACAGAATCCGCTGAAGAGGAATATGACGCTTTTGGACGACCAGCTGCGACTGGAGATGGCACAGAAGGCGCTGGAGGGCGTTGAGGGTGTGAAGGCGTCGGACTACGAAATGCATCTGCCTAAGCCCAGCTATACGTGGCATACGCTGCAAGCGTTGGCAAAGGACTATCCCGACAGTCGCTTTACGCTGATTCTGGGTGGCGATAACTGGGCACATTTCCAGCGGTGGTACCATTGGCAGGACATTCTGAGGACCTGCGACGTTGCGGTCTATCCGCGTGAGGGCTATGCTGGTACCTTCCATGCTCCACTTGTCAACGTGTCGAGCACGGAGATACGACAGAAAGTGAAAGAAGGACAAAGCATCCAGGGACTGGTGCCCGATAGCATCATTCCGTTGGTAGAACAATATTACAAATAATGATATGCAAGCAATAATACTGGCGGCAGGAATGGGTCGCCGACTGGGAGAACTCACCAAAGAGAATACCAAATGTATGGTTCCTGTGAATGGTGTTAGACTGATAGACCGTTTGCTGGGACAGTTGTCGGCTCTGAGTCTGAACCGCGTCATTATCGTGGTGGGTTATAAAGGTAAGGAATTGCAGGAATATGTTACCTCGCAGTATGGTCAACAGCTAACAGCTAATTGCCAATTGCTTTTTGCTGAGAACCCCATTTACGACAAGACCAACAACATCTACTCGCTGTCCATCGTGAAGGACCAACTGCAGCAGGACGACACGCTGTTGATAGAGAGCGATTTGATATTCAGCGACCGCTTCTTCCCCATGATTGTGGAGAATCCCTATCCCAATTTGGCACTGGTGGCGAAGTATGAGTCGTGGATGGACGGCACAATGGTGCGTCTGGACGAAGACCAGCATATCGTTAACTTCATCTCAAAGGACGCTTTCGACTACGACGATGTAGACAGCTACTACAAGACAGTGAACATCTATAAGTTCAGCAAGGATTTCTTGCAGCACCAGTATGTGCCCTTCCTTGACGCTTATACCAAGGCAGTGGGCAATAATGAGTACTACGAGAATGTGTTGCGCATCATCTCGATGCTGAACAGTCACAATATGAAGGCACTGCCCGTGGGTAACGAGAAGTGGTATGAGATTGACGACAAGCAAGACCTGGATATTGCAGAGGCGTTGTTTGCCGACGACAAGGATGTTATCCGCAAGTACTACGGTCGCTATGGTGGTTTCTGGCGCTTCCCCCAGATGCTCGACTTCTGCTATCTGGTGAATCCTTACTTCCCATCAAAGCGCATGAAAGACGAGCTGCGTAGCAACTTCGATACGTTGTTGACAGAATATCCGTCGGGCATGAAGGTAAATACGCTGATTGCCAGCAAGTGCTTTGGTGTTAGCGAACAGTATATCGTGCCTGGCAACGGTGCAGCGGAGCTCATCAAGGTGCTGATGGAACAGACCGCTGTCAAGATTGGTTTCACTCGTCCTACCTTCGAAGAATATCCCAACCGCTATGATAAAGAACAGCAGGTTACCTTTGTACCTCAGAATGAGGACTACCGCTATACGGCAGACGACTTGATGACGTTTTTTGCCGATAAGGATATTCAGCAACTGATGCTGATAAATCCTGACAACCCCTCAGGCAACTTCATTCCCAAGACTGATGTCCTGCGACTGGCACAGTGGTGTGAGGACAGGAATATCCGTCTGGTGGTCGATGAGTCGTTTGTTGACTTCAGCGAAGACTATGCTACCAACTCATTGCTTTCAGATCAGATACTCGAAAGCTATCCCCACATGGCGGTGATGAAGAGTATCTCGAAAAGCTATGGTGTGCCAGGCTTGCGTCTGGGCATTTTGGCATCGGCAGATACTGCGCTGATAGCACAGATAAAGAAAGAGGTGTCAATATGGAACCTCAACTCCTTTGCCGAGTTCTTCATGCAGATATACAACAAACATGAGAAGGACTATAAGAAAGCTTGTGCCAAGTTTGTTGCTGAGCGTGCTGACTTCGAACAGCAGTTGCGCACCATTCCCTATCTGCGTGTGATGCCTACCCAGACCAACTACTTCCTCTGCGAGGTGTTGCCGCCTTATAGCGCTACGCAAATCGTTATCTACATGCTGCGCCAACACAATATCCTGACACGCGACTGTAGTCTGAAACCAGGTCTCAATCCCAACAAGCAATATATGCGCATTGCCGTGCGCAATCATGAAGAAAACGGTCGCTTGGTTGCAGGACTGAGGGCGTTAATTAATAACCGATAAGAGGAAATATCGTGAAGAAGGTATGTATCTGTGGTGGTGGCAATCTGGGCCATGTGGTAACGGGATTTCTCGCTGCCCATGGGGATTGTGAAGTGTCGCTACTGACGCGTCATCCTGAGCCCTGGCAACAGTCGCTGGAGATTACGACGCCAGAAGGTAGCGTGCTGAAAGGTACCATCCAACAGATTACATCAGACCCTGCAGAGGTGATTCCTAAGGCAGACATCGTCCTGCTCTGCTTGCCAGGCTTCTCGATTCACGAGGTTCTACAGCAGATTGCTCCTACACTGACGCCAGGAACGGCGGTCGGTAGCATCGTCAGCAGTACGGGATTCTTCTTTGAAGCTTTTAAGATACTGTCCCCAGCGACTCCGCTGTTTGGCTTCCAACGTGTGCCGTTTATCTCACGACTGAAGGAATATGGTCGTTCTGCCGACCTTCTGGGCTATAAGCCCAACCTGAGTATCGCCATTGAACAGATGGACAATAAAGAGGTCTTGCGTGCAGAGATAGAAAGGCTGTTCCATGTTCCTGTGCAACTACTGAACAGCTATTATGAGGTGAGTCTGACGAATAGCAATCCGTTGCTGCATCCAGCACGACTGTATAGCCTTTGGAAGGACTGGCATGAGGGCATGATCTATCCCACTGAAAGCCTGTTCTACGAAGAGTGGACTGTTGAGGCTTCCAGCTACTTGATAAAGATGGACGAGGAGTTCAATCAGCTACTCGTTGTGTTGCCTGTGACGAAAGGTAGCATCCCCACTATCCTGGACTATTACGAGAGCACCGATGCCGCATCACTGACCGCTAAGCTACAGTCTATACAGGCCTTCAAGGGCATTAAGTCGCCCATGAAGCGTGTGGAGGGTGGTTTTGTGCCCGACTTTGAGAGTCGTTATTTCACGGAGGACTTCCCATATGGTCTGCAGATTGTGCAACGACTGGCTCATCAGCATGGTGTCAAGACACCGATGATTGATGAGATACTACGTTGGGGTATGACGCATCTGGCTCATCAGAAGTTTAATCCTGAAGGTTCTATGCTGCGCCGCCAGCAGCTGCGCATGCTCGACATCCTGCTGGAGGTTGACAAGATATGTAAGAGGCACGATATCAAGTATTGGCTGAGCAGTGGTACGCTGATTGGTGCCCTGCGGCATAACGGCTTCATTCCTTGGGATGACGACCTTGACATTGAGATGATGCGCTCAGATTATCTGCACTTGATGGAGGTGCTACCTAAGGAACTACCCGACTGGCTGGCACTGCAAAACGACAAGACCGACCCCAACTACTTCTATTGCTATGCCAAGGTGCGTGACCGCCGTTCGAAGATGCTTGAGCAGAACGCTTACGACCGCATGTGGAAAGAGCAGGGCATCTATATTGATATCTTCCCTATGGAAAAGCACCCTATCTGGTTGCATAAGCTGACGGAGAAGACCATCGGACATATGTATAAGGTGTGGCGCACCAGCACGGACGATGCGAAGGCCATCAAGTCTGTTCGTCGCATCTTCTGGTTGAACAACAGCGTGCTGTACCCTTTTCTCCGCGCTATCCTCTCACCTCTCACCTCTCACCTCTCACCTCTCAAGACTATCACCAGTGGTATGGGTATCCCGTTCCATAACCCTCGATATGCTGACGAGATATTCCCATTGACGACGCACGACTTCGAGGGACATCAGTTGCCCGTACCAGGTAATGCCGATGCCCATCTGCGCCATATCTACGGTGACTATATGCAGTTGCCTGACCTGAGTAAGTTGGCGCCCCACGTTGGTGAACTAGAATTCTATGAATAACATGAAACATCCAGCAGAAGTTGACGTAGCAGTACTCATCCTGTTTTTTACGCGTCCTGAGCCGTTGAAGAAAGTGTTTGACGCCATTCGTCAAGCGCGGCCCTCGAAGCTGTACCTCTATCAGGACGGTCCGCGGGGTCCACAGGATATGGCAGGTATTGAAGCCTGTCGCCAGGTGGTGTGCGATGACGAGATAGACTGGGAGTGCGATGTGCAGCGTAACTACCAGACGGTGAATGCTGGCTGTGACCCCTCAAACTTCAATGCGCAGAAGTGGGCGTTCTCGTTGAGTGACAAGTGCGTCATCTTCGAAGACGATAGCATACCCAGCGTGTCGTTCATCCGCTTCTGTAAGGAGATGCTCGACCGCTATGAGCACGACGAGCGCATCGTGATGATTGAGGGTTTCAATACCGACGAGGTATCTCCCGACGTCCCCGACGACTACTTCTTCACCACCGTGTTCAGCATCTGGGGCTGGGCATCGTGGCGCAGGGTCATCGACCAGTGGGACGAGTACTACACATTCCTCGACGACAAGTATAACATGCACCAGTTGGAGACGTTGACCAAGGAACGTGGCTATCGCACTACGATGTTACGCATGACCTACGATCATCGTGCGCTGGGCAAAGCGTATTACGAGAGTATTTTCTGGCCCTGCATGATGTTCAACCACGGACTGGCTATCATGCCTACCAAGAATATGATTAACAACCTGGGTAATGCAGCGGGCGGCGACTCTACCCACTATGCCGGTACGTTGCGCACCCTGCCTAAGGCGCTGCGCAAGATGTTTACCATGCAGCGCTATGAGGTGCAGTTCCCGTTGAGGCATCCGCGTTACGTAATAGAGAATGTGGACTATCTGCACCGCTTCTACCGCATCAATGCCTATGGCCATCCCTGGCGTAAGATAGGTTATTCGCTGGAGGAGTTGTGTCTGAACATGCGTTATGGCAACTGGACGTTTATCTGGAAAGGAATCAAGAACCGTATTGTGAAACTGACAGGAAAGAAACATTATAGCTGATGGAACCACAGAAGAAACAACGACTGGAATGGCTCGATGCCATGCGCGGATTCACCATGATACTCGTCGTGGCCAACCACGTAGGAGCGATGGCGTTTGAGATACCTCATGGGGTATCGACATCACTGCAGTTCTTGGTGCTGTTCCGCATGCCGCTGTTCTTCTTTGTCAGCGGATTTCTCGCCTATAAGGCCTCACTAGTCTGGGACCAGGCGACCTTCGGCACGCTGGTGGGTAAAAAGCTGCGTGTGCAGATCATCCCTACAGTAGTGTTCTTCCTATTGGCGGCAACATTGCTGACCAAGGACCTGTGGGCAACGATACCTGACTGGCTTAGCAGGCCCACGAAGGGTGGCTACTGGTTTACTATCGTGCTGCTCTACATGTTCCTAGTATATTACGTCTTCGCCTATATCGAGAGTAAGCTAAAGGTAAAGTCCTGGATACCCATCACGTTGCTGTTTCTCCTATCGTTAGCGTTCTATGAGTCGTGCTACCTGCCCAAGTACTTCTCGTGGGCCTTCGGCTGGCGTGGACGTCCTAATGAGTTCATGAACTACAGCAGTCTGACATTGCTGTTCCAATATTTCCCGTTCTTCATTTACGGCAATATCGTACACCGCTACTGGGAACAGGCCCAGAAGGTGATGGACTCGCGGTGGTTCTATCCCATCCTCGTCGTGGTGGTGATCTTTGCCGCTATGGACACGTTGAAATGGCACGCCCTGCGCATGTCGTGGGCAATCCTGCCATTGACGCTGGCACGCTTTATCCTGCTGACAATGGTGGTCATGTATTTCCGTCACTATCAGCAGTATTTCACGCAGCACAGTGTAATGGGGGCTTCGTTGCAGTATATCGGACGACGCACACTTGACATCTATCTAATACACTATCTGTTCCTGCCCGACCTGCCGACCATCGGTGCATTCTTCGATAAGTATCGTCACAACTTTGTGCTTGACACCTTGACGACAGTTATCACAGCATTGCTGGTCATCGCTTTCTGCATCATCACCAGCAACATCCTGCGCGTTAGTCCGTTCTTTAGAAAGTGGCTGTTTGGACGTTCATAATCTCCAATGGTACGCCACCAATGCTGGCGGCCATCGGTGAGAATGATGAACCTGCAGAACCATAGATTTTCTGTGTGGAGGCCAATGTCCAGAGGTCGACAACGCCACCACGAATACCACTGATGCTATCGCGACAGGCTTCTTCCTGTGGTGTGATGATACGAGCACCAAAGGCATCGATAAACTCTTTCTTGACTGCTGTAGAGTCGGTGGCCAAGAAGATGCTCGTGTCGTCATGCTGGTCTATCTCTTCACGCACCTTATTAATGAATAAGGATGTCGGACTCTTGGCTATTGACTCGGCATTGTCAGTGCGACGGATGTGTAGGCCGATGGTGTGACTATTGAACTGGTTGCGATAGCTGTCGACAACATCCATCACCTCCTTGACAGGATGGAATAGCTGGGAATACAGCTCGTCAGGAAAAGTACCAAAGACCTGATAGCAACTCATATAGCAGCGCTTGCCACGAGCCCATGCCTTAAAGTCGAACGACTGTTTCTTCAGGGGTGTCACATCCTGCTCCTTGATATGTCGCTGGAAGAGGATACGCTGGGGCAGTGCTGGCAGGAAGAGGTTCTTCTTGCGGGCACGGTCATAGAGAAGGTGGTCCAGCAGTGTTGCCTCGCGGATAGCCACCAGCGGTGTTTCTTCGAAGATGCTACGAAACGGTGCATGCAGTGCCCAGTCCTGAAACCATACCACCTGTAGCGTGCTATCCACCTTCTGACATAGTTCATAGGCAGACACCACGGCCCGCATTCTGTTGGCAAGGCCTCCTGAGGGTACAAACATTAACGATCCGTTCATTGCTTCTTTTTAATAAAGGCCATGCACTCTTCGAGTATTTTCACTCGAAGCAATCTCATGACAATATAGTAGAGAACTGCAGCCATCAAGATACGTGCTGGTAAGAGCAGAGCCAGCAGACTGATGTTCTGTGTAGCCCACCACGTTGCTGCCATCACGCCAAAGGCAATCATGGCGAAGGGTACGATGTCGAGTAGGAGTGCCCAGAGGGTATAACCCGTCAGTCGGCTGACGAAGAAATGCCACACCAGCGTCCACAGCACATATATTATAACGTAGGCGATGACCATTGAGCGGATGCCATAAGGATAGAGCATCTGCATGGTGGCGATGAGTGTGATGCAGAGAGCTAAGGTTACCCAGAAATACGTACCGCTCTTGCCCTTGCTGATAAGCATATTGGTGAGCACGCTGCTGATGGGTATGAAGGCGCCGCTGATGCATAGCAGTTGCAGCAGACGGGCGGACTCCAGCCATTTCTCACCGATGGTCAGTACGATGAATTCCTGCGCAACGAGACCGAAGCCAAACAGCATGGGGAAGGCGAGGAAGGCGGTGAAGCGCATCAGCTTACGGAGAATGCGCAATTGTCGTTCCTGTTCGTCGGCAACATTGGTGAAGACGGGCTGTGCCACCTGTGCCAGCGTGCCTTGCAGCAGGTAGAATACCTTGCTGTTCCACTGGTAGGCCTGGTTGTAGTTACCCACCTCGTGCTTGGTGAAATGGCGACCCAGCAGGATGTTCATCACGTTGGTGTTGAGACGTTCCAGGATGGTTGTTGCCAGCAGTTTGCTACTGAACTTAAACATGTGTCTGACGGGACCAAAATCCAAATGCAGGGTAGGGCGCCACGGAGAGAAATACCATAGTAGCAGACTGTTCAGTCCGATGTACGCCATCGACTGGATGGCCAGTGCCCAGTAGCCGCATTTCAGGAACGCCAGCGTGACACCAATGATACTCGATAGCAGTGTTGCGGTCATATTGCACTTCGCCTGTTCCTTGACCATCATGTTGCGGAACAGATAGGCCGACTGTGCCGTACCTAATGCGGCAAAGATAATGGTTAGGAAGGCTACGCGGCAGAGCAATACCAACTCTGGCGTGTGGTAATAGTCGGCTATCAGTGGGGCTACGAAGAAGAGGATGACATAGCACGTAACACCCACGATGATGTTAAACCAGAAGACGCTGTTGTAGTCATTGTGCTGAGGCTCCTTCAGATTACCGATGGCACTCTTAAAACCACTCTCCTGCAGTGCGTTGGCTATCAGTTGGAAGACCAGTATCATGGCTATCATACCATAGTCCTCAGGATTCAGCAGACGACCCAGAATGATGCCGAACAGCAGGCCCAATCCCTGCTGTACCACATTATTCATGCCGCCCCAAAATAGGCCGCGTGTTGTCTTCTCCTTCAGTGTCTCCATGTTTCTTCGTTGATTGAAATATGGGCTGCCCAAAAGGACAGCCCATATAGTATCGTGTGTAGTGCGCTTACTTGGCTTCCATCACCTGCTTGGCAATCTCGTTATCTGGGTCGATTTCCAGAAGCTTCTGGGCGTACTGCTTAGCAGTATCCTTGTTGTCCTGGATGACGAAGTAGTAAGAGATGAGGTAACGGTAGCTCTCGGTGAGACGAGCCTTGTCGGTGGCGTCCTTGTTGTCCTTGCTGCCAATGAGCTGGTCAAGCTTCTCATAGAAAGGCTTAGCCAGTCCCTTCTTCTGGTCAGGGTCCATGTAAGAGTTAACGCGGGCACGCATGAAGGTGGCATACTCTGCGGCATCCTCGAACTTATTCTCTAGGTCCTGATAGGTCTTGTCGGCCATGATGAAGCACTCTGCCTGCTCCTCAGGAGTAGCCTTCTTGCTGGCGTGCTGTACGTGGAGCTGAGCGAGTCCGGCAATATCGTTGGCAGAAGCCTTCTCGACATTGGTCAAGTACTCCTGATAGTTCTTGATAGCGTTGGGATAGTCCTCCTGTGCCTTGTAAGCATCAGAGAGCTGCTTGATAACACCGGCACGCTTGGCCTTGTTATCCATATCCTCCTGCTGCAGGGCCTTCTGGTACATCTCGATGGCCTTCTCGTGCTGTTTGGCACCACTCAGGGCATTGCCATAGTAGGTGTAGTCGTAGTATGAGAACTTGGCAGAGTCAGACTTGTTGAACAGGGCGTCGGCATACATTAGGGCGTCGTCCCACTTCTTCAGCTCGGTGCTGTTGAAGAAGGCCAGACGGTTGAAGGCTGCATGACGTGGGTTCTTGCTCAGACCGAACTTAGCAACTTCCAGGGCAGTGTCATACTTCTGTTTGAAGAAGGCGGTCATAGCATAGTCGCTGAGGTCGCGCTCTTCCATCTTTGACTTGTCGGCCTTGTTGTAGGCACGCAGGGCTGCGTCGAAGTCGTTAGACATGTAGTAGATACGACCCTCAATGGCATCTACGGCAATGTCAGGACGCTGTGAGCGGAGCTCTTCCAGCTTGCTGACAGCACCACGTGGGCTAATTTTACGATACACGTTAGCATACTTGTAGTAAGCCTCAGGATCTTTGGGGTCTGTGTAGATAGCCTGCTCATACTGGGCAGCAGCCTGACCACCATTGTCGCCGAGAGCCTCGATGTCGCCTAACAGGATGAAGGCGGGAGCACACTGGTTCTTGGCTGCAGCAAGAGCATGGTTGGCATAGACCTTAGCGTTGGCAGTGTCCTTAGCCTCAAAGAAGGCACGACCGAAAGCAACCAGATTGGCGGCATTCTTCTTGTTAGCCTTGAAGAAGGGCTTCATCTGCTTCTCGATGTCGGCGGGTTTCTGACTAATAATGTTCTTAACGGCCTGTACATCGGCATCTGTGCCGCTCTGGGCCATTGCGCTTGCGCTGTAACCTGCGGTCAGCGCTGCGAGGAATAGGTATTTAATAGCTTTCATAATTCTTATTTTTTAAAGATTACTCTTTTATAAGACGTTTTTAAGTTCTGAATGTTTATTTTTTTATTGATTATTCACAAATATGGTTCTGTTGTTCATGCCATACTGAATGGGCAGGAGTCCTGATTTCTGGATAAGCAGCTGTCCTTTGGGCAGGCGGCAGAAATGTGCAAAGTTGGATGGCAGTCCGCTACGTGGTTCGTTGAGGATAGCGTAAATAGTGCGGATGAGCGGATAGTTACCATTATATATATAGTACTGATAGGGTCGCCAGCTGTTGGCTACGGTAGCGGAGTCAAGTCGGCTGACCTTCATCACGGTGATGTTCTTCTTGAAGGTGACATTGGTGGTGTCACGGCTGTCGTTAAGCCAGTTAGAGCCGATGATGCCCAGGGAGTTCTCATGTTTCTCCACATAGTCTATCACGGCAGCACTGCTCTTGACGGCTCCGATATTGGGAGCTTTGAATTCCTTTCCTCCTAACAGGGAGTCTACACACCAGCGCACGGTACTTGACAGGGGATTGTCGAAGACGACGTCGATGGTGCCCAGCTTAGAGGTGGGGTAGAGGTCTTTCCAGTTGACAAGCTCACCTTTGAGGATACGCTTGAAGTCCTTGACGGTGATGCAGGTGTCTGGATTGCTGTTGTTGACAATAATGGCCAGACCGTCATAGGCGATGGGTATCGTCCTTGGCCTGTATTTGCGGTCTATGAGGTTCTGGCGTTCCTTGTCTGTCAGGTCGCGAGTGCCGAAGGCCAGCCAGGTCTCCAGCTTCATCAGTTTTTTGATGGCGTCCTGTTCGTTGGTGTATTCTGCTTCCAGCGTGTCGAGCACGTTGCTGTAGAGGAATACTTCGAGGGCTTCGTTAAGGATGGGACTGAAGCTCTCGTCGGCAGTGAAGTAGCGGGCTGCCTTCTGGTAGTCCTTCTCTGCCTGAGTATTTTTAGGCTTGTCCCCACAGGATGGGAACAAGCCTAAAATGAGTGTTAATCCAATAAAAATGGATGCGATTTTCTTCATGTAATTATTGCAGTCTGAAGGTTACAGGTACGGTGTACTTTACACGTACAGCCGAACCGTTCTGCTTACCAGGAATCCAGCGAGGCATGGATTTCACCACGCGCTGTGCTTCCTTGTCGAGTGACGGGTCAACGGACTTGACGACGCGAACGTCGGTAATCGAACCGTCCTTCTCAACGACGAACGTTACGATAACACGTCCCTGGATACCGTTCTCCTCAGCAACAACCGGATACTTGATGTTCTTGGACAGATACTCGAACAGGGCCGATGGACCACCGGGGAATGAAGGCATCTGCTCAACAACGTCGAACACTTTTGCCTCTTCCTCCTTCGGGGGTTCGGGCTGTGCGATAACTTCCTTAGCCTTCAGCACTTCGCCTGCAGCCTCGTCGTTACCCTTCACGTCGAACGCACCGATAGCGGTGTTGGTCTTGCTCAGGTCTTCCTGTGACTTCAACTCTTCTTCCGGCTTCACCTCTTCGTCCTTCTTAATTTCAGGAGCGGTGAACTTCACAGAACTCTTAACCTTTTCTACTTCAACTTTCTCAATCTTCGGTTCTTCTTTCTTCTCAACCTTAGCTTCCTTCTTTTCAGCCAACTGAGCCAGCTCAATGTCGGCCTCAATGCCTACGTCAGTCTTCATTGCGTTCTCAACGACACCCTTGACAAATACAACGGCACCGATGATGGCGGCGATGATGAACATGGTGAGTATGGCATACAGGTTACGCTTGCCAGTTTCCTTGCGCAGTTGATAAGCACCGTAAGCGTGGTTCTTGCCTTCGAAGACAAGTTCCACCCAGCTGTCTTGAATAAGATCTATTTTTGACATAGTTCGTTTACGTTTTAAATGTTAGACACCGACTTACTTAACACCAGCCTTTTCGATCAGTTCGCGATCTTCAGGGCCAATCTTGTCGATGACATACTTATCAATACTGCAAATGAGCATCTCGTCGAGTGCTGAAATCATGTTCTCATAGGTGGCAGTGTCGAGAGGACGGATGATGACAGTCATAGTAGGAACTTTCTCACCGTTGGGCAGTTCACCCTTCTTGATGCGAGAGAGTTGCTCGTCGTACTGTGCATCGGTCATCTTACTGTTGTAAGCCGACTTCTTGGCATCCAGCTCCTTCTTTGCCAACATAATCTTGGCAACAGGATTGACACCTTCCTCTGTGGTGTGCTTGATGAGCACGTCACGTACACCTTTGGAACCGTATGTGGTCTTCTTGACACAAGAAGGATCCTCATAGTTGGGCAGACCGGCAATATACCAAATCTGGTCGTCAGCACCAAGATAGAGAGTAATAGTGTGAGAAGCCTTTGTTACCGACTTATCTTCCTTCGAGACGTTTTCGTCGTTTGACGGCATCGTCAACTGCATAGACTGGGGCTTAGCCAGTGTGGTACACAGCATGAAGAAGGTGATCAACAGCATCATCATGTCTACCATTGGCGTGAAGTTCACGCGGGTATCCATTTTCTTCTGCTTGGATAGATTCTTTTTTGCCATAGTTTATTCCTCCCAACTGATAACGGTTCTCACTCATGTCCTGAAGTTCATTCATCATGGCCTTTACAGTCTTGTAAGAGGTCTTTGAGTCTGCCTTAATGGCAATCTTGATGTCAGGATTTGCATCGCGGGCGGCTTTCACCCACATCTGGAACTCGCTCATTCCATCATTGATACTATCAGTGGGAATGCCGAGCATCTGGATAGCCTCGCTCATCTTTTCGGGTTCGAGGCTGAGGTACTGAGCAAGCTTGTCCATGGGGGCGCCCACCATTGCATCTTCCAGGAAGTGCTTCTGCTGGGTAGCGTTGAGAGATACACCGAAGCGGTCGGTCATCTCTTCCATCATCGCCTTCATGTAGTTCTTGTTCTCAGTGCCGAGGAAGATCTGACCCTTTGGCGATACCAAAATGTTCAGAACGTCAGTCTCAGGCACTTTCTTCTCAGACACAGAACTCGGTGTGGTGACCTGAATAGGCTCTGGCGTCAAGAATGTTGATGTCAACATGAAGAAGCAGAGCAACAGAGTCATCACGTCCGACATTGGTGTCATGTCGATCCAGATGTCTTTTTTCTGTATCTTAACTTTAGCCATTCTAAAACGGATTTAAAGGTTTTTGAAATGGAACTAAAGATTAAGCCTCGTTGTGGTTAGAATCGTAAGTAGCGGCAATAGTGTAACCAATCTCGTCGAGAGCGAAAGTCAGCTTATCGATCTTGTTAGAGAAGAAGTTGTAAACTACGGTAGCAACCCAAGAGGTCAAAATACCAGATGCTGTGTTCACAAGAGCCTCAGAAATACCGGCAGACAGAGCCATAGAGTCAGCACCACCACCAGCAGACAGAGCCTGGAACGATCCGATCTCGTGAGCCTGCTGGATCTTAGCAATCTTAGCAGCCTTCTTCAGGTTGGGCTCGTTCTCAACAGCCTGATACATATTGATAGAAGCCAGAACGACGTTAGCTACAGAACCCTGCATCTTGTCGCAGAGAGCCTTAGCCTCATCAAACTTCTGATCCTTAACAGCTGCCTTCACCTGAGCGGTGAACTTAGCGAGGTTCATCTTACCAGATGCAGCCTTGATACCGAAGAAACGCTCGAAACCGAGACAGATAACAGTGAACAACAGGGTGAGGATCAGACCTACAACGAAACCTCCCTTATAAACGGTACCCAGCAGGTTAGCGGGATGTCCAGTACGGTCGCCACCGATGAAGTTGTCGGGGTTACCCATTACGAAATACCAAACACTGTAACCGGCGATAGCGCAAATAACGAGGATGATCCATGCGTCTTTAACACCTCCGAAGCCCGATTTCTTGGCTGGGGCTGCAGCCTTCTGTGTAGTTGCCATAAATTTTGTTTTTTTTAGTTATTAAATGAATTATGTTTGTGAATGTTCGTAGTTTTATCATCCGGCAAAGATAGCGATTTTCAATGTACTATTTGCCGAATTAAGAACTTTTAACTCGATAAAACTGAAAATTACTTCAATTTTGCCAGAGTTTCCTTGATACGACGCATGGCTTCGACGATATTTTCGTCACTTGTAGCATAGCTCATGCGGAAGCATTGAGGGTCTCCGAAGGCGTCACCACCCACTGTGGCAACGTGTCCAGTCTCCAGCAGATACATGGCGAAATCAGTAGAGTTCTTGATGACTGAACCATCAGGCGCTGTCTTGCCGAAGAAACTGCTGCACTTGGGGAACAGATAGAAGGCACCCTCGGGCACGTTGACTTCCAGTCCGGGAATGTCCTTGGCCAGCTTGACGATGAGGTCGCGACGGCGCTCAAAGGCTTGGCGCATGTCCTCTACGCACTGCTGACTGCTGATATAGGCAAACTCGGCAGCCTTCTGACTGACGGAGCATGGTCCGCTGGTGTACTGTCCCTGCAACTTGTTGCAGCCCTTGACAATCCATTCAGGAGCAGCAATGTAGCCGATGCGCCAACCCGTCATGGCGTATGCCTTAGAGACACCGTTGACGATGATGGAGCGCTCCTTCATGCCCTCAAACTGGGCGATGGACTCGTGCTTGCCAATATAATTGATGTGCTCGTAAATCTCATCTGCGAGTACGAATAAGTCCTCATGCTTCAGGATGACGTCGGCCAAAGCCTTCAACTCCTCCTTGTTATAGACACTGCCTGTAGGATTGCTGGGCGAGCAGAGGATAATCATGCGGGTCTTTGGGGTGATGGCAGCCTCCAACTGTGCGGCAGTCATCTTGAAGTTCTGCTCGAAGCCAGCCTCTACGAAGACGGGCTTTCCGCCTGCCAGCAGTACCATCTGTGGGTAGCTGACCCAGTAGGGAGTGGGGATGATGACCTCTTCACCGTCGTTGACCAGTGCCATAATAGTATTGCAGACACTCTGCTTGGCACCATTCGACACCAGAATCTCCGAAGGCTGGTAGTGCAGGTGGTTCTCACGCTCCAGTTTGCGGGCGATGGCCTGACGCAGGTCAGGGTAGCCGGGAACGGGCGAATAGCGAGAGTAGTTCTCGTCAATAGCCATCTTGGCAGCCTGTTTGATGTGGTCGGGAGTATTGAAGTCAGGCTCGCCCACACTCATATTAATTACGTCAATGCCCTGGGCCTTCATCTCAGAGCTTTTCTGCGACATAGCCAGCGTTGCTGACGGTGCCAGTCTTTGCAAACGGTCGGATAATTGTGCCATATTTTGTTCTAAATGTATGTTTCCAACGTGCAAAGGTAATCATTTATTTTATTTTCACCGCATATTTCCACCTTTTTTTATATATTAAGGC
>ONCH01000044.1 GCA_900316265.1 uncultured Prevotellaceae bacterium
TGCAAAGAGCGTGCACCTTTGTAGGGTGTACACCTTATTATATATATAAAGGGGAATGATAGCCGCAGGAGAGATATAAAATCAACCCACGTAGACGTCCCTGTTGCATTACCGCTGTATATTGATTCAAAGTTGCGAAGTTTGAAAGCGCAGCAAGTAACGTTCGAAAACGTCCTTTCGAGACTGGCCGTACAAGTGGCCTGAGGTCTCGTTCCATCGATGTTAGTTTAACGTACCCACCCTCACATGGGCAGGCATTACGGGAGCAAAGGTAAATAAAATCTGTGAAACTGCAAAGTTTTTTCACAAAAAAATCAAAAAAAACGCCATTTTCTTATATTTAACATAAAAAAACACGCAATTTCGCAACAGAAAGCCCTGCTATTCGTGAAAAAACAGCAGGGCGTAGGGTGATGGAAGCAAGCTTACGCTCACTTCACAGAAAACCGACTATTACTTCAGAACCTTGCGGGTACCGTCAGCAGTCTTGACGATATTCAGGCCATGCTGAGGAGCGGTGAGCTCGATACCATTCAGGTTGTAGTACTTCTGGACGGTGTTCTTGGTGGCCTGAGTATTGTTGATGCCAGAGGGCTTCAGCTTCGGACTGAAGACGACGACGCTGGTCTCCTGGGTGAAGATGGTGCTGACATACTGGTTGTTGTAGCAGTCGGCATCGTCGAAGCTCTGGGCCATTGTTTGCTCAGTATCCACCTCGCCAGTGGCAATCTTGATGGTATAGGTAGCGGCATTTGTAGAAGCCTTGATCTCCTCGCCAGTTACAACCATACAGGTAGCCTCAGCCTCTACAGGGCTTACTGTTGTCCAGTTGACAGAGCAGTCAGACATCTTGATAGAAGCCACGAAGGAAGTATTAACCTCCTTGGTTATGCTGTTGTCCAAGGGGAAGTTGCCATAGAAGGTACCTGCCATGATGCAGTTACTATTAGCAATGGTGGCACCCGTGAGTTTGTAAGGAATAGCATCTTTATCATGCATGGCAGCACCAAACTTGACAGCTTTGTCAAGTTCAGCCAGAGGAACCAGCACCAAGCCATGCTCTTTGTTACCGCTTTCGTCATCCGTGGTTGCGAACTCAAAAGCTTTGCTGGTTGTATTGTTCTTCACTGTCAGATTACCAAAACCAATAAATGCCATATAGACTTTGTTATCCTGTACAACGAAGTCAATGGCTTCTGGGTAATACTGGGAATAAGAAACAGGCTCTGAATTGCAGACGTATGCCTCATTGTCGGGAGTACCCAGGTCGTCTTTGTTCAAAGAGAAGACACCAGCGCACTTGTTGTCCATATACATAAAGTCAAAGACATTCAGGAATGAGCCACTCCACTTAATTTCTGGAACATCGCCCTGATAGTTTGCTGCTACATACACTTTCTCTCCATAAAGACTAATCTTATTGGGTCTGAGGTAGATGTCACCCTCCAAAGGATAATACAGGCCACTGCTCTGCATTTCGGCATTGGCAACAGGGCTGATAGTCTTAATTACCTGAACGAGACCGTCAGCACCAATCTTAGCGATGAAAGCTGAGTAAGCATCAATCTGAGGACCGTCTCCCCAAGGATCGCTGGTAGGATTGTTAATCTCATAGTGCTTCATACTGGCATCTGTGCAAACGACCTGGATGTCCTGCGTTTGTCCAGCCAGATACAATGTACCGTCGGCATCAGCAGTCAATGCGTGAATCTGGCACTTGCCAACGAACGTGACAGCCCATTTCTCATTGCCCTGAGCGTCGTACTTTACAACACAAGAAGAGAGCAGACCCTCGGGGTCAGTAACGGGCTTGCCTGCAAACGAAAATGTCTGGTTGTAGGTGGTGCTGGCATAAACGGAACCATCGCCAGCAACTGCGGTATGGATACCTGCCAGGTCGTCAGCGTTAGCCACAGGGGTAAAGCTTTTCTGCCATCCCTCCATCTCCTCGCCATCCTTAGCGGAAATGGTTACGGTAGCAACGAGGGCTACCAACATGAGTAAAATCTTTTTCATAAGCGTTTGTTTTTAAAGGATTAATATTGTTGTTTATTGTTTCTGTTTACAGTTTACCGTTTACGGTTTATTGTTCCCAACGCTCTATTCCCGGGTTCGACTCTACTGCCTCGGTGGGGAAACGCATGGTGTATTTGTTAGGCGTCAACGTATAGGTCTGGCCACCATAGTTATGATTCAGGGCAGGCCGTGTAGTGCGGCGCAGGTCGTACCAGCGGTGCCCCTCGAAAGCCAGCTCACGGGCACGCTCGTCGTAGATTTCCTGCAGGAGCTGAGCCTGGTCCATAGCCTGCATCAATGTCAGGGCGTCGTTGTAGGCTGTACCATTCAGGCGTTTCTGCAACAGGGGCTTCAGCAGGTCGATAGCATTGATGAGCTGTCCTAACTGACAAGCAGCCTCAGCAGCAGTCAGATACGCCTCAGCACTGCGGAACGAGCAGAAACCGTCACTCTTCAGCAGGGAATAGGTAGTGCTGGTCTCGCGCTTGTAGTACTTCGACTTACGCTGGTCGCCCGTGCGGTAGAGGGCGATGAAGTCGGACGACGGCTGATTGATGACTGTCGAGAGGTTCGTACTGAAGTGCTCCAGTGCCATGATGTTCTCATCAGACTGGTAGTCGTCAGGCAACAAGGCACTGCTGACATTCAAGTCCACCAAGTCAGGACGAGCATTGATAACAGCTTTTGCAGCAGTCAGCGCCTCCTGCCAGCGCCCCATATATAATAAGGTACGCGCATAAAGGGCCTTAGCAGACACGGTGCTGAAACGGTAGTTCTCGCCGAGTGCCCACTTATCGACATTCAAGTACTTCTCTGCTTCAACGATATCGCTGAGCACCTGCTGATAGACGGTCTCCACACTACTGCTCAACGGAATAGCGTTAACATCAGCCTCCAGCATCAAGGGTACGCCGCGCGTAGTGGCAGGGGTGCAGTGGGTATAAGGCTCCGCATAGAGGTTAACCAACAGAAAGTGGCAGTAGGCTCGCATCATGTAAGCCTCACCCACCAGCTGACTGACAACCTTGTCCGTAGCGTCAGAAATCTCATCCTGGTGCTCAAGGATGTAGTTGGCAATATAGATGGCGTGGTAGTAGCTGCGCCACGAGAAGTACGACGTGGTGGGCGACGGGTTCTCGTCTTTCCACAGCCACAGGTCGAGATAAGCGTCGAGGTCACTGCTGGCGGTCTGTCCGCTGAGCTTCAGCTCGTCAGTGCGTACTATCGTCATGTGGCGGTCGTTGGGGAAGTACTTATACTCGTAGGTCAGCATGGCGCGGTACTCCTCACCAGTAGAGGCAATGACCTTGCCCGTAGGCGTGATATCGAGGAAGTCGTCGCAACTGCTTAGGACTGCAACGATGTTGCAGCATAGCAACCCGATAACGAGGGAATGGAGGATATGCTTTGTCTTCATAGGGCGTCAGAAGTTGAGGTTAATACCAAAGATATAACTGCGGGGGATGGGCTGAGCAAAGGGGTTACCCATCGTCTCTGGATCGAGGTAGTTGTCGTAATTGGAGGCTACCACCAAGAGGTTACGGCCCTCTAACGACAGCGAGGCAGAAGTGATGCCCACCTTCCTCAACCACTCCTTAGGCAACTTGTAGCCCAGACGGATGCTCTGCAGTCGCCAGTAGCTGCACGACTTTACCCACGTGTCGAGCATGCTGTAGGTATTGTACTCCGAGAAGTGGGTGAACTCGCTGGCACGAGCTGTGGTGTTAACCATCAATGCCGGCATATCTGTATGGGTGTTGGTGGGTGTCCAGCGGTTCAGGATGTCGTGGTTGGTGTTCAGACCACGATCGTAGTAGGTGGGCGAATAGGACGGCTGTACGCGTACCTTCATACCGAGGTTGAAAATCACATTGACGCCCAGCGTCCAGTCCTTGTATTCCAGGTTATTGATGATACCACCTGAGCACTTCGGGTCTTCTGAACCCATATAGGTGTAGAGGTTGCGCTGTTCCTCGGCAGTGAGCGTCGAGGCGCCAAACTTGTTCAGCTTGAAGAACTTAGCGGCAGTCTGCACCGAGCCGTCCTTGGCACGGAACAGTGGGTAGCCGTCCTGGTCAATGCCTGCCGTCTCGTAGGCGAAGATGGCACCTACAGGATAGCCCTCACGACCAGGATAGGTGCTGTTCTCAGGAACCGTCTCGTTGAGCACCTCGTTGGTGTTGAAGCCCAGATTCACGCTGGTGGTCCAGCTGAAGTCACGCGTCTTGATGTTGGTGGTGTTCAATGAGAACTCCCAACCCGTGTTCTTCATCGACGCCCAGTTGACGGAGGTATAAGCAAAGCCCGTCTCCAACGGCAGTTTGCGCGAACTGATGAGGTCGGTACTCTTACGGTAGTAGTAGTCGACACCCAGCCGGACGCGGTTCTTGAAGAACGCCAGGTCGAGACCCAGGTTGACATTGCTTGTCTTCTCCCATTTCAAATCGGGGTTCGGCGCCGTCTCGGTAGAGATGACCGTCTCCACATTACCCGGCAGGATGGTGGTGCGCTGGAAGGTACCAATAAGGTAAGGCGACGTGTTCTTGTCGATATTACCCTGAATACCGTAGGACGCACGCAACGACAGCTCGTCGAGCCACTTCACGTTACGCAGGAACTTCTCCTCCTTGGCACGCCACAGTCCGCTGACCGAATAGAGCGGCAGGTAGCGGTACTTCTTGGCAACGCCAAAGACATCACTACCGTCGAAACGGATGCTGGCACCGAGGGTGTAGCGATATAATAAGGTATAGGAACCCGTGGCAAACCACGACACGAAGGCGTTCTCCAGATGGGTTTCCTCATACAACGGATAGCTGCGGGCGATGTTCTCCGTAGGGAAGAGCACAGGCTGGGTGGTGAGCGTGCGGTCGTCATAGCCATAGGCCGTAGATGTCAGCACCTCCGACTCCGTATGGCGCACCTCCGTACCTGCCATCAGTTCCACATCATGGATAGAACCCAGGCGGCGTGCCCACTCCAGCATTGCCTTCCACGTCCACTGGCTGGCATGCGAATTGGTCTTCTTTACCATACCACCTTCAGGCAGGATGGTGCGATAGACGCCATCCACTGTGTAGCTGGCATACTCCTTGGCCTTACGCATAGCATAGCTGTTCTGACCAGCATAACGGTCTATCTGGTAGTTGTCGTACTGATAGCCGAACTGAGAAGTCAATTTCAGGTATTTGCCCAACTTCAGCTCTGCATCGACGATAGCCATCACCGAGCGGTCGGTACGCTCCTTCGACGTGTTGGCACGCTCCTCGAAGATATTGAAGTCGGGAGCTGCATTCTCACGACCCTGCACGTTGTGGTCGTAGTTGAAGCCTCCCTCGCTGTTGTAGGGCTCGAAGTAAGGATTGGCACGGCGCGAGTAATATACAGGATTGGTGAAGCCACCCGTATCGGTCATGAAGCTCTGCTGTTTACGCTGGTTGGCAAACATCGAGACGCCCAGCTTCAAAATCTTATTGATATTAAAGTCGGTCTTCAGCGTCACATTGTAGCGATTGTTCTCGACGCCTTTCACCGTTCCCTGTTCCTTGTAGTAGCCTGCCGATGCGTAGTAGTGGGCACGGTTGGAACCACCGCTAATGCTGGCATTATACTCCTGGTTGAGCACATCGCGGAACAGAATGTCGTTCCAATCTGTATTGATAGTACGCAGGTGGTTGATGCGCTGTTGGGCAGTAGGCGACAAGGCATCCCATCCACTCGTCTGGTAGGTATTGAACTCGCCCAGTTCGTCGAGGATGTTCGCAACCCCGCCCTTGTGTTCGCGATAGCTATAACCACTACGTAGCAGGTCGAGTTCCAGACTCACCTTCTCGTCAGCATTCAGCAGGTTCAGGCGGTCGATGTCCGTCTTAGGACTGTACGACAACTTCGCACCAAAGTTAATAACAGGGCGACCCTCCTTACCTTTCTTCGTCGTAATAACAATCACACCGTTAGCAGCACGGGCACCATAGATTGCCGTAGCGGCGGCATCCTTCAGTACAGTGATATTGTCGATATCCGACGGGTTCAGACCTGCAATGCTGGTCTGGTAGATGTCATCGATGTCGTTGAGGTTGTCAATGGCAGGGATATCGTTACCTTCCATGGGTATACCATCGAGCACCCATAGCGGTTCCTGTACGCCATTGATAGAGGCGGTACCACGGATGCGTATCTTGACAGGAGCACCTGGAGCACCATTGGCAGACACCGTTGACAGACCAGCTATCTGACCTGCCAGCGCCTGGTCGATATTCTTCACGGCACCCACCGTTTCGTCAGAGACATTCATCTGAGAGACAGAGGCCGTCAACTTACGACGGTCAATCTTCTGGTAACCCGTCACCACCACCTCGCTCAGGCTCCTGGAGTCGGCAGGCAACTGCACAGAGTAGTCGCTATTGGTGGCTGTCAGGTTGATGACGCGACTCTCATAGCCCACATAGCTCACCGTCAACTTCTTCGTACCTGCAGGCACCTTCAGCGAGAAGCGTCCGTTATAGTCGGTGACAGTACCCTTGCCTACCTTACCGTCACCAATACTGACGGTAGCACCGATAAGTGGCTCACCCTCCAGTTCGCCATCCATGACGACACCAGTGACCACACGCTCTTGGGCCATCACAACCAGTGCGAAAGCAAGTGCTATGGTTAATAAGAATATTTTCTTCATAGGCGTTTTAGTTTTGTTCTTTAGGTTATTTCTGTAGTCCTAAGGCTGTCTGTATTCTTAGGATGACATCGTCGTAGTGCATCTGTGTGCTCAGGTCACCTGTAGCACGGCGACTCTTCAGCAGTTGCAGGATGCGCATCAGCTCGCCACGCTTCACACTCAGCGCATCACTGATACGACTAATCTGGCTGTTCGTCATGTCAATAGTACGACTGCGACTGTCGGACAATGCCGACTCATCGGTCAGCTTCTTATTGACTTTTATACCCTCCTGCTCGGCAGCAGCAGTGATGAGTGCATCGACAAAGGCTTTCTGCAAGCTACGCTCCATCACATTCAACTTCTGACTGCTGAGAGTCTTACGGAAGATGTGCTGGTGCATCATCTGCATCATATCGACAGCAGAGAAAGCCTTGTTGCCATTCACCCACTCGTTCTGGTACATACGCACCAGACGCTCATTGGTCAGCAGGTCCCAGAGCACATAGTTCTGGACGTTCTTCAGCAACATGGCAGGTTCCTGTTCGGAAGTACCCTTCGGTGTCTTTCTAATCAAGAAAATCTGCTTGGACAGTTCGTCGCCGAAAAGCCACTGCGGGAAGCACAGCACCTCGTCCAACAAGAACTGCACAGACTGGCGCTGGCGCTCCTTCTCGACATAGATGTAGGCAGGCTGTATCTGGCCTGTACCCGTAATCATTGGACGCTCCAGATAGATGCCACCCACATTCGCCATCACGTGGTAAAGCAACAGTTGCCACTGGTGGATAACGGCTTTGTAGAGGCGTGCGGCCTCGTCGTAACTCTGTTCTGCTTCATCATTGCGTGTCCACTCCACGAGGTGCTTGACTACTACTTTCAGGTTCTGGATGCCCAAAGTGGCCGATTTCACAGGATCGTCACCCAAGTCTTCACTCAGCGCCCGTGGGTCAACAGCATCGCGCATAGACTGTGCTTCACTATAGCGGTATTCCTTACCTTGATAGCGGGCCAGCAACTTACTCAGTTCCTCTTGTTCGTTAGCCTCAGCAGGGAACCAGCGGTAACCCCAGTCAATAGCCATCAAGTCGTAAGGACCGATATGGGGCGACAGCACCTTGACGCCATCGCCAGGCTGTGCCACGTAGTTGAAGCGGGCATAGTCCATAATGCTGGCGGCTGTTCCGCCCACACGCTCAGTAAACGATGGTGAGCGCAGAGAATCAGTAGGATAAGCCGCAGAAGCTATCATGTTATGGCGCAGTCCCAACGAGTGACCTGTCTCATGACAAGCCACAAAACGGATGGCGTCGCCCATCAATGCTTCGGGCAGGTTCAGCGTGCGTGCCTGTGGATTAACAGCTCCTGTCTGTACTACCGCCCACTGACTGATGAGTGCCTGCACATTGTGCCACCAGATGATGTCTGCCTCCAGAATCTCACCTGTTCGCGGGTCGATGGTCGAAGGACCCATGGCGTTGCTCAACTCCGAAGCAGCATAGGTCAGTACCGAATATTTTAGGTCGTCACTATCAATATCGAGGGTATCGTCGGGCACCAACGCACGAATGGCATTCTTGAAGCCAGCCTGTTCGAAAGCACGGTTCCAGTCAGTAATACCTTGTATGATATACGGACGCAGGTGCTGAGGGGTAGCACGATCCAGATAGAACGTAATGGGCTTGACAGGTTCTGTCAACTCACCACGCAGATAGGCTGCAGTGTCCTTGGGAACCAAGCGCCAACGACTGATATAGTTGATGTCCTTCACCTGTTGCTGCTCGTCGCTATACTGCACGGACGACTTAGAGAAGTAGCCCACACGCCAGTCTTCCTGGCGACGACGCATCGGTTCGTCGGGCAACAGGAGGATATTGGTGCTTACCACCACGGTGATATTCACCTTATCGTTACCTTCCTGTACGATGGTGGTCAGCTCAGAGACAGCCTCCACACTACGCTCGAAGGCATTCACCCTGATGACACGCGACAATTCACGACGGGCATTAGTACCGATATTCAACTCGTTGAAGACATCATTCAGGATGTTTCTCCTACCATTGAACAAATCACTGACATTAAAGATAACCGTTGAGGAGTCGTTAGCTACTGCCGACACCTTGATAGTAGCGATTACCGGGTCGATGTAGTTGTCTGCCACTGAACGGGCTATCAGGGCTCCTGGCTTGACATCGGGGGTGACGCGCTGCTGGCGGATGATGATGTTCTTATGCGGCTTGTCCCACTCGAAACGGATCATCTGGTTCTCGTAGTTCACACCCTTCGTAGCATTGGCATCATTCAACTCCACAGGCACCTGCTGCAACTTATTGTGGACTAAGAAAGGACGCCCCACCAACCTGACGGGCAACTCCAACAGGATGCTGTCACCCTTCTGGATAATATTCATCACACCCTGCATCTCTACGCTATCGCGTCCTGTCAGCTTCTTATAGTCGCTTGGTTTCTCCTGAACTTCCTTCTTGGCTTTCTTCTTGCCCCACAACGACGGGGTGGCACTGACTGTTGTAGCCAATGACAAAAAAAATAGTCCGACCAGTAGTAATTTCTGGCCGAGGTATCTGTTGATTTCTTTCATTTCGTTTGCAAATATACAAAATAAGTTTCAAATATTTGCAAGAAATGACTAAATAAGTTCACTTATTTAACCTTTTTACCCTTCTTCGGTGTCTTTGCGGGTGTCTTGGACTGTGTTTTCTGCTGCTCTTGCATCTGGTCGTCCTTCATATCTTTCCATAAAGGATGAAGCGCAGGAGCACCATCGTTCGTCTCCAGTTCCAAGTCAGGAATTTCTATCTCATCAGTTGGCAGGAAAGGCACGACGAAAGTATTGGCTTTCGAGACGAAAACAGTGGCAATGCCCTGTCCGATAATGTCGAGTTCCTTGGCTGCACGCCACGACAGGTCGATAATCCTGCCACGCACATACGGACCTCGGTCGGTGACGCGCACATTGACACTACGCCCATTGACAGGGTTATAGACACGTAACAAGGTACCAAAAGGATAGCTTCTGTGTGCACACGTCAGACTGTCAGGATGCAGGCGTTCACCACTGGCTGTCTTACGTCCATGAAACCTCTTGGCATAAAACGATGCCTTACCTCGCTGCAAGCCTTGAGCTGAAACCTCCCCCCATCCCCCTCCAAAGAGAGGGGGTGCTATGAAGAGCATGCCAATAACAAGCACACAATATAAACATACTGCGTACCTGCTATTGGTATTTCTTTTATTATTCTTCATTCTTCTCAATAGCCCCTCCCTTGGGGAGGGGTTGGGGTGGGTTCCATGCTCTATACAATTCCTTGTGCGAGCATGGCTTTAGCCACTTTCATGAAGCCAGCAACATTGGCACCTTTGACATAGTTGACGTAGTTGCCTTCCTTGCCGTACTTCACGCACTGCTCATGGATGCCAGACATAATCTGGTGCAGACGCTGGTCGACCTCTTCGGCACTCCATGCCATACGCATCGAGTTCTGCGTCATCTCTAAGCCACTGGTTGCCACGCCACCGGCATTGACAGCCTTGCCAGGAGCAAACAGCTGCTGGGCATCAATGAACTTGTTGACAGCATCGGCTGTACATCCCATGTTCGATACCTCAGCAACACATAACGGCTTATTAGCCAGTATCATATCGGCATCGACACCATTCAACTCGTTCTGCGTAGCACAGGGCAGATAGATATCGGCCTTCTGCTCCCAAGGTTTCTTGTTTGCAAAGAACTTCGAGCCAGGGAACTCCTCTTCGTAAGGCTGACAGACATCGTTGCCACTGGCACGCAACTCCAGCATATACTCTATCTTCTCGTCATCCAGGCCCTCTGGGTCGTAGATATAACCGTCAGGACCACTGATAGTTATCACCTTGGCACCTAGTTCGGTAGCCTTCTTGGCGGCTCCCCATGCCACATTACCGAAACCAGACAATGCAATGGTCTTGCCCTTGATGTCCAGACCATGCGTCTTCATCATGTGGTTCACAAAATACAAGGCGCCATAGCCCGTAGCCTCTGGACGCAGGATACTGCCACCCCACTCAATGCCCTTACCCGTCAGGGTAGCACCGTGGAACTGGCTGGTCAGTTTTTTATACATACCAAACAGGTAACCGATCTCACGACCACCCACACCGATATCACCAGCAGGCACGTCGACATCAGGACCAATCACCTTATATAACTCACACATAAAGGCCTGGCAGAAACGCATAATCTCGGCGTCGCTCTTGCCACGTGGTGAGAAGTCGGAACCACCCTTACCACCACCCATCGGCAGTGTGGTCAGTGCATTCTTAAAGGTCTGTTCGAAGCCCAAGAACTTCAGAATACTCAGGTTCACTGAAGCATGGAAGCGCAGGCCACCCTTATACGGGCCAATGGCGCTATTAAACTGTACACGGTAACCGATGTTCAC
Source organism: uncultured Prevotellaceae bacterium (assembly GCA_900316265.1). GTDB lineage: Bacteria > Bacteroidota > Bacteroidia > Bacteroidales > Bacteroidaceae > Prevotella. Next base: position 11,110 of record ONCH01000044.1, read on the forward strand.
CTGTACCTCGCCTTTGTCGTCGACCCAAGGCACACGGAAGGTAATGATGCGCTCCGGTTCTACGATGCGCTCCACTATCTTGGCTTTCTCAAACTCCGGATGCTGATTGTAAACATCCTTGATAGACTCCAGTACCTCACGTACAGCCTGTAAAAACTCTACTTCGCCTGGATGCTTGCGTTCCAGGTCTTGCATGATTTTCTCTACGTTCATAGTATATAGGTTTTAAAGCTCGTTTTAAGTTGCATTTTGTCATTATGACAACGCAAAAATAGGAAATATATTTGACATGACAATGGAAAAAAACGAATATTTTTACAAAAAGGTTACATTTTGTTAAAAAAGCTGCGTCTTTGCCCCTTGGTCAGGAGAGTTTAGTATCTTTGTAAGCCAAAAGAACTATACGATGAGTGATACCACCAATAATATCCCGCAGGAGTTTAATAACTTCTTTCTAAAGGATGTGTCGTTCGTCAATTTGATGACACGCCGCATTTTCAACGTACTGATAGTGGCTAACCCCTACGACGCCTTCATGCTGGAGGACGACGGACGTGTTGATGAAAAAATATTTGACGAGTACATGGAGCTGGGTATGCGCTATCCACCCACGTTTACACAGGTATCAACAACCGAGGAAGCGTGCAGTGTACTGGAAACCACTGACATCGACCTGGTAATCTGTATGCCTGGTAATGCCGACAACGACGCCTTTGCCGTAGCCCGCGACGTCAAACAGCGTGCCCCTCACGTTCCCTGTGTGGTACTGACGCCCTTCTCGCACGGCATCACCAAGCGCATAGAGAACGAGGATATGTCCATCTTCGATTACGTGTTCTGTTGGCTGGGTAACACCAACCTCATTCTGTCCATCATCAAGCTGATAGAGGACAAGATGAACATCGAGCACGATATCCACGAAGCAGGCGTTCAGATGATTCTGCTGGTGGAGGACAACATCCGCTTCTATTCCAGCGTACTACCCAACCTCTACAACTATATCCTCGCCCAGTCGAAGAACTTCTCGACAGAGGCACTGAACCCGCATGCTGCCGCACAGCGCAAGCGTGGACGTCCTAAAGTGGTGTTGGCTACCACCTACGAGGAGGCTATGGACTGGTATGAACGCTATCACGACAATGTGCTGGGCGTCATCAGCGACACGCGATTCCCCATACAGACCCATGAAGGTCGTCTGGCACATGTCGAAGAGGGTGATGCAGAGGCTGGTCTGAAACTACTGCGCGCCATCCGCAAACACGACGAGTATGTACCACTGATTCTGGAGAGCTCGGAGATTGCCAATCGCGAAAAAGCATGGGCTGAAGGTTTCGACTTCCTCGACAAGAACTCGAAGAAGTTCAATATTGACCTGCGCCAGATGATTGAGGAACACATGGGCTTTGGCGACTTCATATTCCGCGACCCCACTACCCACGAAGAGATTTTCCGCATCAAGTCGTTGAAGGAGTTGCAGGACAACATCTTCAACATTCCTGCCGAGTCGTTCCAGTACCACATCTCACGTAACCACATGAGTCGCTGGCTCTGTGCACGCGCCATCTTCCCCGTGTCGCAGTTCCTGAAAACGGTCACGTGGCACAAACTGCAAGACCTTGATGCGCACCGCCAGATTATCTTCGATGCCATCGTGCAGTATCGTCGCATGAAGAACATCGGTGTCGTCGCCGTCTTCGACCGCCTGAAGTTCGACCGCTTTGCACACTTCGCACGCATCGGCGATGGTTCGCTGGGTGGTAAGGGCCGTGGCTTGGCATTTCTCGACAACATCATCAAGCGCCATCCGGAATTGAACCGGTTTGAGAACGCCAACGTGCAGATTCCCAAGACCGTGGTGCTCTGTACCGACTTCTTCGACCAGTTCATGGACGAGAACAATCTCTGGGGTATCGCGCTGAGTGATGCACCCGACGAGGAGATTCTGCAACATTTCATGCGGGCCCAGTTGCCTGATGCGCTGATTGCCGACTTCTTCACCTTCTTCGAGGCCATCAACTCACCGATTGCCATTCGCTCGTCATCGCTGCTGGAAGATTCGCACTATCAGCCGTTTGCAGGCATCTATAGCACCTACATGGTGCCTTACCTCGACGACAAATACGAAATGCTACGCATGGTGGCGTGTGCCATCAAGGGCGTCTATGCATCCGTCTATTATAAGGACTCAAAGGCTTACATGACAGCCACCTCCAACGTCATTGACCAAGAGAAGATGGCTGTTATCCTGCAAGAGGTGGTTGGTCAGCAGCACGACACACGTTTCTACCCCACATTCAGCGGTGTGCTACGCTCACTGAACTACTATCCCATTGGCGACGAGCTGGCTGAAGAAGGTATAGCCTCGCTGGCCTTGGGTCTGGGTAAATATATCGTTGATGGAGGACAGACGCTACGTGTCAGTCCCCACCATCCCAACCAGGTGTTGCAGACCTCGGAGATGGATACGGCCCTGCGCGAGACGCAGACACGTTTCTATGCTTTGGATATGTCGCACGTGGGCGACGACTTCAAGGTGGATGATGGTTTCAACATCCTTAACCTGCGCGTCAAGGAGGCCGACAAGGATGGTTCATTGCAGGGCATCGCCTCGACCTACGACCCTGTTGACCAGATTATCCGCGACGGCATCTATGAGGGTGGTCGCAAAGTGATTTCGTTCTCTGGCGTTCTGCAACACGGCGTCTTCCCATTGCCCGAAATCCTGCAACTGGCACAGAAGCTGGGCTCCGAAGAGATGCGCCGACCTGTAGAGATAGAGTTTGCTTGTAACCTGTTTAAAGGCGAAGGGCAAGAAGTGAGAGGCGAGTTCTACCTCTTGCAAATCCGACCCATCGTAGACTCTAAACAGGTGCTCGACGAAGACCTCGCCGCCATTCCTGATGAGCAGTGCCTGCTACGCTCGCACAACTCGCTGGGTCACGGCATCTCAGAGGACGTTGTCGACGTGGTGTATGTCAAGACCGACGAAGACTTTACAGCCATCAACAACCCACAGATTGCCGATGAAATCGAGCAAATTAATCGCAAGTTCCTGAATGAAGACAAGAACTACATACTCATCGGCCCAGGTCGTTGGGGCTCCAGCGACTACTGGCTGGGCATCCCCGTCAAGTGGCCACATATCTCTGCTGCACGCGTCATCGTCGAGGCTGGTTTGAAGAACTATCATGTTGACCCATCGCAGGGCACCCACTTCTTCCAGAACCTGACATCGTTCGGCGTGGGCTACTTCACCATCAACACCTACACAGGCGATGGCGTACTGCAGAAGGACGTCCTCGACCAGATGCCGGCCGTTGAGGAAACGCAGTTCGTGCGCCATGTGCGCTTCGAGCGTCCACTGAAAATCATGATGGATGGTAAGAAACAGCACGGCGTAGTCCTGTTACCCGATGATAATGCTTAATTCATAATGCTTAATGCTTAATTGAAATGTTCCGTTGGCTCGTCTGGTTAAGTCGCATCCATCACTGTCGGGGTTTCGGCATCCAATCGCCCACCGACTATGCGTTCGTCCGCTATGTGGTGAACGAGCACTGGCCATACTATGCCTATGACCAGCTGACGGCTGATTCCTGGCTAAACAAGAAACTGGGGCGACTCTATCTGCGACTGGCCAACTGGCGACAGCCTCACTATATGCTCGCAGACGAATATCAGGCGTGGTGGCACGCAGGCTGCAAGAAGACGCAGTTCGTGTCTGTTCCCTCACCGCTCACCGCTCACCTCTCACCTCTAAATATCGAACTCGCCCGCATTACCATCAACCAGTGGGACAGCTTCCAATCGTTGCTGTCGCGCTGTGATCAGCAAACGATATTAGTAGTAGAGGACATCTGGCGCAACTGGCCGCTATGGCAACAGATAGCCCGCGACCCACGTACAGGCACCACCTTCGACCTCTACTACTGCGGCATCGTCTTTTTCGACACCAAACGCTATAAACACAACTATAAAATTAATTTCTAACCCGACTATGAAAATTACAAAGGTATATACCCGTAAGGGCGACCAGGGACTGACCTCACTCGTAGGTGGTCAGCGCGTTTCTAAGGCCAGCGTCCGTCTGGAGGCTTATGGCACCATCGATGAACTCAACTCCCACCTCGGACTCCTTGCCGCCATGCTTCCAGAAGGCCACGAGAAGACCCTCGTGGAGCGCATCCAGAACAACCTGTTCAACGTGTGCACCAACCTGGCTACTGACCAAGACCAGACGCCCCTCTACCCTTCTGCCCATCTGCCCGAAGGAGCCATCAAGGAACTGGAAGACGAGGTCGACAGCATCATGCACGAACTCCCCGAACGCCAAGGTTTCATCCTCCCAGGAGGTACGCAGGAGGCCTCCCAAGCGCATGTCTGCCGCACCGTCTGTCGTCGTGCTGAGCGTCGCATCGTAGCCCTCGCAGAAGAGGCCACCGTAACGCCCGAAGTGCAGCAATACGTCAACCGACTGAGCGATTATCTCTTCATTTTGGCCAAAAAGTTGAATTTTCTTGCAGGCAAGAGCGAAAAAGTTTGGCAGAATGCTTGTAAATAAGAAAAAATATATTACTTTTGCGGGCAAATTCAGAAAGAGAACCAAAAACAACATAAATTAAATTGTAAATATTATGTATTGGACACTAGAATTAGCTTCAAAATTGGAAGACGCTCCCTGGCCCGCAACCAAGGATGAATTAATAGATTATGCCATCCGCTCAGGTGCACCCCTCGAAGTACTGGAGAACCTGCAAGAGATAGAAGACGAAGGCGACATCTACGAGAGTATCGAAGAGATTTGGCCCGACTACCCCACCAAGGAAGACTTCCTATTCAACGAGGATGAGTATTAAACGTTAGATTTTAATCTAAGTAATTTAAAATCAGCGAGATAAGCAAATTTTATTTGTTTGTCTCGCTTGTTTTTT
>ONCH01000025.1 GCA_900316265.1 uncultured Prevotellaceae bacterium
GGATGACTCAGCGATGCCAGTGTGGTTCTCATCACCAACAACCTTATAATATACAGTGTAGGTACCGGCATTGATAGCACTAGGTATCGTCGTGCCATAAGTGCCGTCAGTGCCTAACTTGTACTGCAATTCACCACCAGTAGCCTCACCTGCGGTAATCAGCGACTGTGACTCACCAGTATACGTCAGGCCATCAATAGCAGCAGGAAGCTTCGTAATAACAGCGGAAGAAGCGGAGATGCTAAACTCAGCAGTGACCTCAGCACCCGCATAGTTCGCAGTCTCGGCAATCGTGGCCTTCACAATATAATCACCAACGGCGGTAGGAACGCTCTCACTGAACGTAGTAGTGCCCTTGGAGGCATAGGTAATTGTTACATCGCCGTTGCCGCTATTACCAGTCACTACTGGACTGTTCGGCTCATCACCATAATCCCAGCCTTGCAGGGTGACCGTAGGGGTAAACACGGCCTTCGAAATGGTAAAATCTGCAGTAGCTTCAGCTGACTGATAGTTGTCGCTCTCGGCAATCGTAGCCTTAACCGTGAAGTTGTTCGTAACAACGGGAGTGTTGGCGTCTTCACCGTATGTCCATCCCTCGATAGACACTACAGGCGTGAATGTTGCCTTGCCGATAGAGAACGTAGCAGTAGCTTCAGCTGACTCGTAGTTATCAGTTGCAGCAATCGTGGCCTTCACGGTGTGGGTGCCTGCAGCAGTAGGAACAGCAGCGGCAAACTCTGTCGCACCGGCAGCCTTGTAGGTAAACGTTACCTGACCGTTGCTGATGTTACCAGTCACTACTGGACTGTTCGGCTCGGAACCAAAAGCCCAGCCTTGAAGCGTGACCGTAGGGGTAAACACGGCCTTCGAAATGGTAAAATCTGCAGTAGCTTCAGCTGACTGATAGTTGTCGCTCTCGGCAATCGTAGCCTTAACCGTGCGTATGTCCATCCCTCGATAGACACTACAGGCGTGAATGTTGCCTTGCCGATGGTGAAGTCAGCAGTAGCAGTACCTGTATAGGTGCGCTGACCCGTCAACGTTACTGTTGCCGTACCCGCATTGATGTTGTCACTATATTCAATAGAATAATCATCCGAAGTAAGTGAGTTAGCACCAACGACAACGCTTTGGATATCAGGAGTCTTCGCCTCGCCGTCATAGGTAAACGCCGTCTGCGCCAATGTAATGGTAGCCCCGCTTATATTTGTGCGACTCTGGAAGTCAGCAATCACTTCTACATAATAATCAGCTCCAGGCATATCGAACGTGTACTTCGTCTCACCACTTGGATCATCCGACGATGACACAGCCGACACCGTCAACATATTGTCCATTCCAATACGACGACGGGGAGCCTGTGCCATGTTTCCGCTCACGAGTCGCTCGGCAGTAATGAAATCTACCGTGATGTAGTTACCGTCAGCTGGTGTCACTGTCAGCGTACACTTACCGTTGCTGACAGCCGACGTCACCGTACCAGCATTGCTATTTGTTGTACCATTCAGTTTTTTGATAATCGTCACTTCATTTGCTGCCCACACCATTGTGGTAGACAACATCAGTGCAACAGTCAATGCAAATTGTTTCATGCTATATCTCATAGTCATATCCTCCCTTCGTTTACTTGATTACCACTTTACGTCCGTTCTTGATATACAATCCCCTCTTCGACAGAGACTCAACCTTGCGGCCTTGCATGTCGTAGGTACTTCCGTCTGTTGCGACTGAATCGTAACCAACAGAAGTAATGTCCGTTGCCTCACCCTCAACAATACTCAGGCGAGCGTTAACGGCCTGCTCCAGCACCAGATATGCGCGCCTTGCAGGTATTGCTCCAGTCGTAGTTCGCGTGAAGCCACCATTGTAGAGCACATAGACATTGCCCTCGATACCGCTTACAGCAGTACTCTCTGAAGTACCTTGCAGCAAGTTGCCCTCAGCACTCGTATTATCCGTTGTTGTTGTCGACTCTTTCTCTATCAGCACAGGAACATTCTTCGGAACATAGTTAATTGCCTTCACCGTAGCCGCATCATTACCGACAGCTGTCACGATATATGCCATCACACCCTCAGGCAACAGCAAGTCTTCCGTTGTCGTATAGAACGAAGCCCACTTCTGTCCACTGGCAAATGTCACATCCGAACCAATTTCCAGTGTACGGGTAACGATGCTAAATGTCTCCGTTCTACTACCTACGTAGAAGTTCACCTTCAAATCATTGTTTGGCACAATGGTTACTGTGGCATTATTGCCCACTTCTACGTTATTGTCATAGCTGATAATCATCAACTCGGTAATATCCGTCTCGCCATCCATTACCGTAACTGTAGGCTCCACAGCTTCACCGGTATATGTTGCATCAGCAACTGTCACCGTAATGCTCTCATAATTCAAATCCTTATAGACTCTCAGTGTGTACGCTGCCTCACCAGCCTGCAACGTTGCTGTCTGTGCTGATGTTGCCGTAATGGTGGTTTCGCCAATTCCAACGATAGTCACAGCGCCGGTCTCAGCATTCACAGTTGCTACATTCTCGTCTTCACTGCTGTACGTCACAGCCACTTCGTTTTCATTCACCAATTCTGGCAAATCCTCGTTATCTGTAGCACCAATGGTATATACAGCATCCTCCACAGGCTCATTATGCTGCATATAAGCCAGACCAGCATCCTGACGAATGATATACTGAGCTTCAACGGGCTGGCTCTTCAATTTTCTGGCAGAGTCTACATCAATTATATAGACAGAAACCTTGCATGACTCAGTAACAGAAATTCCCTTCGTGGCATCATAGCGAATAGAATCGTTTTTGTTATCATTAATGTAATACCATACTTGTGGCACCAAGATATTCTCAGGCTCATCAGAAACCCATTCTTCTCTTGTATCCTGTTCAGGAACATTCTGTAGTGTTAATGTAAAGCCTTCATTGTATGTACCTGCTTTTTTTGAGAAAGTTGGTTTTGCAATCACTTTTGCATATATCTCGGAAGCATACTGCCAATTCTTACTGGGTTCAGTATCCATACCTGGATAGATAGGATATGCACGAATCACGTAGTTTCCTTCTGCAAGCGTGAACTTACCATTCGTAGTCTTCACGGGATCGCCACCTAGCATGTTGGCATAATAAATATCGAAACCTTCCACCTCCTCTTCCAGAGAGAACGTAAACTCATGGTCAGGATAGTATAGTCCGCGTTCTTTTTCATTGGTAATTACCTTTGGAACGTTGAGGGCCACAATCATCGGGAACGAGCTGTTATATGAATCCTCACGTAGACAAAGGCCATCATTGTACGTCACCACGTTCTCACCAAAGCCAACGAAGTATGGTTCTGCATCATACCAAAAGTTCAGTCGGGCAGCACCACGATTAGCTTCTGCCGACTTGAACGTCAGCTTACATGTCTCGCTGGTAGCCTTGATGCCGTATGTCTGACTTTCGCCAATTAGGTTGATATTCAGTTGTGCGAGCGAAGTAACAATACTTATGCGCAGGTCTCCGTCATTCTGGGCATAGTCAGGATTAAGATTAACATTATTCAATGTCAGCGTATTTGTTGACGGTTCAAAAGAAGCTGAACCATTACCGTAAATACCTTCACCCGTGATTTTGCCTTTGTTGCCCTCATATACTGGAACACCGCTAATTGTTAAACCATAGTATGAAGCAATCTGAGTTGACGAGAGAGGTACATAGTTGGAAATATAATTAACCACCTTCTTTATAGTCAATCCATCTTCAGAATCATACTTCACCTCCTTGTCAGCAATGATTGCCAAACCGTTATCTGTAGTGCCGACACCCCAGACGCCTTGTATCTCGCTAAAACCTCCAGAGATGACCGTTCCTTCAAACTCAGCATCAGCATTCAGCATTAGCGAACATGTTTTATTGTCACCCTTCGTAAATATCAGCTTAGGATGAGTTTCTTGTCCTTCGCCTGTATAGCAAATAGCCTCACAGCCTCCCGTGCCGTAAATCGCATTCGCTCCTTTCAGGCAGATAGTCAGGTCGGCCGTACCCGTATAGTCAATGCCAGGAGCTTCCATTACCGTATCGGGGTCAGAGCCGTCGTTACCTATCGTCGCATTGTTCAGTGTCAGCGTATATGTTGTGGCATCGAAGCTCACGCTAGCCACACTGCCCTCTTTAGTGAGGTCGTCATTTAGCACGTTGCCAGCATTGCCTGTAGTTACCAGCGTGCCTGCCACCTTCACACCAAATGACGGCTGGGCTATCCATGCATATGGATTGTCTCCACCAGCCTCATCGAAATATCCAGAAGGGTTCTCTTCAAGACCATTCTCATAAACCACCTCGAAGCCCTCATGACTCAAACTACCGCCACGCACCAGGAACTGTCCAGGATTGATGGGATCTGTAGTGAAGGTCAGCGTATGCGTATTGTTGTCACCGTCCATTCTCGTAATGAAGACATTACCCATGTCTGGCTCGCTAATTCCAACCAAATGAACGGTTAAGTCCATGCTGGTCTGTATAAATGGGAACTCGCCATTGAAACAAACCCAGGGTACCTCGTTCAACGTCAAGGTGTGGTCGCCATCAAAAGTTATCACACCCGTAGACACTTGTCCAGAACAGATAGCATCTTTGTTTACACTCGTCACCTGTTCACCATTTACCCAAAGATTATACGATTCTGCCTGCATCCCTACAGACATGAGCAACATTGTGAAAAGGCTGAGGAGCCAACGTCCACACACAGAGTTGTTAATGGTTAATCTACCTTTCATAAGCATATAGTTGAGTGTTTATTTAACATCTAATATACGAAAACGCTGCAAAATTACGAAAAAAAAGGGAATTATCGTGATATTTACACCTATTTAATACAATATTAACATTGCAAAGGGGAAGTGTTGGGGAAGTGTTGAGTAAACACTTCCCACCCTTCAAACGCTCTGCGCATCGGTGTTTCAGACGATTGGGGGGGAAGTGTTACATTTTTCTCGTTTTCCTCTATTTCGCAATTTTCCGGCAGAAAATAGCTGTACACGATTGCTAGATAGCTGTATTAGACCTCCGTATTAGCTGTACCTGAACGCGTATTAGCTGTATCTGATTCTGTATTAGCTGTATTTTGCACCCGTACTAGGCTGTCTTTTGAGCAGAGGAATGTATCAGTCTTAACGACAAGCCAAGTCACTCTATATAAAAATAGGTGTAGTATCATTTTTACACTCTAATAATCGACAGAAACACGAAAATAGTAGGCATTTTTGTTATTTTAACACTAATCCTATTGAATATGGAATAATAATTGTTACATTTCTAGCGCTCTGCTGAAGGCTATCACTTCTGGTGCTACTCTGCAGTAAGAATCTTTATAAACATAATATAAACAATTAGGCGCCCCATTCTGAGGCGCCTAATTATTTTAATATAATTCCTATATTAAATAGGTAACGTCAGCACGAAGCGTGAGCCAGGACCTGCGTAGGTAGTGTCGAGAACGACATCACCATCCAGGCGACGAGCAATGCTGCGAGCTACGGCAAGACCGATACCCTGTCCGTCGAAGAACTGGTTCAGCTTGACGTAAGGTTCGAAGACATGCTCCTGCTCGGCAGGTTCGATGCCAGTACCTGTATCCTCTACGGTATAGATAGCCTGCATCTTCTCCATATCGACAGCCACCTTCAGGGTGACAGAACCCTCAGTGGTGAACTTCAGGGCATTTTCCAGCAGATGGGTCAGGGCGCGCACAGCCTTTACCAAATTGGTAGAAAGCATCGTGGCGGCGGCAACTGGGTCAACCTCCTTCTCGAACTTCAGGTAGCTGATATTGTCAACACCAGAGGCTGCGATAGCCTCGTCAGCAACCTGAGAGACAAGGATATTGTCAGTACGACTGATGGCTTTCTGACCTTCCACATCGTCCATATCACTGATTTTGCCAATCAACGCAGAGAGTTTGGCGTTGGAAGTCTGCTTAGCAATCTCACGCATACCAACAAGTGCCTGGTCAATGACTTCGCTAGACTTCTGGGCATGCTGCTCCAGACGGGTGCACTGCTCCTGCAGAGCATTGCAACGCTTCTCCAGAGCCTCGTTGACCTGCTTGCTCTTCTTCTGCTCCTCTTCCATCTTGTCGAAAGCCAGCAGTGCCTGCTCATAACCCTCGCCTACACTATCGAAGTTCTTCTCCAGTGCACGATAGTCATCAAGCAATTTCTGCTGCTCATCCACACGCTGCTGGTAGTCCTTCAACAGCTGCTCTTGCTCTGTAGCCTGCTTCTTGCTGGACTTCAGCTCGAAATAATATGCGATGCCCAGCACAACGGCTACGGCAAGCGCGATAAGAAATGCGTATAACATTGGAATGACGGATTTACGAAATTACAGAAATTATTCGGGCTTCTTCTCAACCTTCATGAACTTGGTGAAACCAGTCATAGCCAGCACCTTGTAAATCTCAGGATTCACATTAGTCATCTTGAACTGACCCTTCTGCTGCATCACGGTACGCATAGTTTTCTGGATAATACGGAGACCAGAAGAAGCCATGTAGTTCAGGTCAGTGCAATCCATTTCCAAATCTACGCCACCGTCAACGAGTGCGGGCTGGATTTCTTGTTCAAACTGAGGGGCATTCATAGTGTCAATACGCTCACCTGTCTTAATGATGGTCTTACCACCTTCTTTGATAATCTGTGTCATAGTTGTTATTTTATTTTAATTGTTAATTTCTTTTTTCATTGTTAATAGGTTCTTACCTTCTAAGCGCTGGTAGGTAACCTGGTTCATAATGTTTTTGACAATGTAGATTCCCATGCCACCGATTTCTCGGTCGATGGGGTTTACGTTAGGATCAGCATCCTCTTTCTTGGTAGGGTCGAACTCTTTTCCTTGGTCACTGAGCACGAAGGTCAATTCCTTGCCGTCGCTCTCTGCAACCAATTCAATGTCGGCCGTCTTATTTTCAGGATACGCATAGAAGATGACGTTCGACACCATCTCCTCCATTACCAGGTTTAGGTTCATCTGCAGCTCCATGTCAAGCCCCAGTTCCTCGCCGATTTCCTCGACGAACTGGTTGACACGCTCCAGCTCCCCTATCTGGTTTTTCAGTTTTAGTTCCTTTCTCATAAGCGATCTGTTTAGTTATTGCTTCATTCTTTTATTTTCTTCTAACTTCTTAACCTTCACGCACAACATGGTGAGATCGTCGTTAGGTTCTGCACCATCGCGGTGAGCCTCCACCTGTTCACGCAACATCTCGACCGTCTGTTGTGACGACTCGAATGGTGTGGTCTGTAGGATTTCCAGCAAGCGCTCGTCAGTGAACTGCTCCTGCTGACGGTTCTCGGCCTCGTTGAGTCCGTCGGTATAGACAAACAGCGGGCGATTCGTGATGTCTTCAATCTCCTCACCCTCAAATTCAAAGTCAGGCCATAGACCGATAGGACAGTTAGGAATCATCTCTACAAACTCGGTAGTGCCATCACCAATGAGCACGGGTGGGTTGTGACCTGCATTACAGAAGTCCAGATGACCCGTCTTCAAATCTACGAGTCCCAGGAACATCGTGACGAACATAGAGGTCTCATTGTCCTCGCCCGATAAGGCATCGTTGATGCGTGTAGCAATTTCAGCAGGCATCATCTCCTGTGCGGCAAGCGTTCGGAACAGACGAGTAGCCTGTGCCATGAAGAGTGATGCAGGCACGCCCTTACCACTGACATCGCCCAATGCGAAGTAGAGCTTGTCACCCGTCAAGTAGTATCCATACAGGTCACCACCAACCTCCTTAGCAGGCGTCATCGAAGCATAGAGATCCACGTCGTCGCGCTGTGGGAAGGTGTGAGGCACCATACCCATCTGGATGTTTCGGGCAATACGCAGGTCACTCTCGATACGCTCCTTGGCGGTAGTTGTCTCCTCCAACTGGTCGTAGGCCACGAGCAGTTCATTGTGGGCTTTCTTCAGCTTGCGAGCAGCAATCATGCGGAATATCAGGAATATCACTAGCGCCGTAACGACTATACCTATTATTATTAAGGTATTACGGAACTGAGCCTTTGCCTGTGCCATCTTCAGTTCGTCCACCTGGAAGAGCGTGTTCATTTCGTTCAATTGGTTGCGCGTCTCCACACCGCTGACTGAGTCTTTTACCTGTATCAGGGTTTTGAAGACTGACGAGGCATCTTGGTAACGTCCCAACGCTTCCAGTATCTCGCCACGCTGGGTAAGCACAGGTACCAACATCGCCATATCCGTGTTGTCCGTCAACATATAGCGGCGACTATTCAGGTCCAATGCCATCTGATAGTCCTTGCGTAGCAGGTGCAGCTTGGCTTTATAGTAAAGCCACGATTGTCCCACATAGTCTTCCTCGGAAGGTATGCGACGGTGCACCTCGTTAAGCATCTTGTCGGCCTCATCAAGTTGGTTCAGACCAAGAGCGGCCTGTGCACAAGCCACATAGTAATAGGACTCCAATACATTGCGAGTGTATTGGTGAATAGGTTTATTTTTGGCTTGCTTCTCAGCGAAGTAAGTATCCAAAAATACTTTCCATTCCACTGTCAGCTTCTTGAGCTTCTCGTACTCCTTCATCTCGTCCAACTCATCACCCAGATAAGAATACAAGTCGGCAATGGTTGACGGTTTATCTTCTAGCGTAAGCAGCAGGTCAATACCCTTTCTATAGGACGACACACTCTCCTGACGGTTATGCATGTTCGAATAGACATTACCCATCATGAAGTAAGCAATGCCCATACCATATTTATTATCACGCGCCTTGGCATCGTCGAACATGGTCTGCACCTCGCGTAACGCCATATTATACTTACCACTGAAAACATAGGTATTGCAGAGTGTCATCCAAATCTCAAAATACTTGTTCCACTCATGCATATCCTTCAGTTTCTCCATCGTCAAGGGAGCATAATAATAGACGGAGTCTGTCACGTCGTAATTATAGAAGAAAGAGACACGCTCCACCAATGCTAATGCTAACGTATCCTTTTCCTTCTGACGCTCCAACTCATTGATATAGTCGTTCAGACAGCGCAGGACATACTGCTGGTCACTCCCACCCTGACTCAGACGATAGAGCTTTGCATAGGCATGCAGACGAGCCTTACCATGCAGCGACGGCAATCGCTGGCGTAGCGAGTCTGTAAGGTTAGCATGGACGGCCAACAAGCCTCCCAGCCAACAGCAAACCAACAAAATAGCTCTTCTCATCATATTGTCAACAAACGGGTTAGTATGTTCTTAAACTATGATTCGCGTCTTATGATAGTTCTCACGGAATTCCGACGGCGAGCAGTTTTTCTTCTTTTTAAAGATGCGATTAAAATTGCTTAGGTTATTGAAACCACAGGCGTAGCAAATCTCCGCAATGCTGTTTGACGTATCCACCAGCATACGACTGGCATAGCCCAGGCGTTGCTCGATGATGTATTCGCTGAGGTTGCGTCCTGTATGCGACTTGAAGAAACGGCTGAAGGCCGACGGACTCATGCCCGCAATATCAGCCAACGTATTCAGGCGTATCTCCTCTGTATAGTTCTTAGCAATATAGTTCTTTACTTTCAGTACTCGGCGCGAGTCACTCTCCACAGCCACCTTTGCATAGCTCGACGATGCCAGCGTGTGCATCTCCGTGCTCTTGGAGAGTTCATAGAGAATAGTCAGGAACTGCGTGACTGCATAGAATCCTTCCTTTACAGAGCTCAGTGTGTCGAGCAAGTTATAGACGCGCATGATGTCAGTGAGCGAGAAAGCCAGTCCCTTGCGTGCTTCCAGCAACATCTTACGCAGTGAGAAGAATGGATTGCGCGCCAGGAAACCGTCTTCACTCAGGTCGAGATAGAAATGAACGGTAATCTCACGAATATCGTCACTCGTACAGGTATTCTGTTCCCACACATGTTCCAAGTCTGGACCTGTTATGATGGCTAAGTCATACTCTCCAATCACCTCGCTGGAGTCGCCTACCACACGACGCACACCTGGGGCATGCTCCACGAAGTTCAGCTCGAACACCTCGTGGTTGTGGATGGGATAGGTAAACTCCTTCTTTCTGCGCTCGGCAATATAGAGGGAGTCCTTACCCATCAGCGGGGTAATCTCATGCATGACACCACGTAACTCTTCCATCAAATCTTCAATTCCTTCATGATTTCACTCATACGCTGCAGGGTGCTGATGCGTGTCGGCACGAGCGGCAGACGCAAGATATTCTGAATATAGCCCATCTCGCTGAGCATGCACTTCACACCGGCAGGATTGCCATCGACAAAGAGCAGCGAGAAGAGGTCCTGGAAACGATGATGAATCTTGCGGGCACCATCATACTCGCCACGCATCTGCAGGCGAATCATCTTTGAGAATTCGCGAGGCAGGGCATTACCAATAACGCTGATAGCACCAACAGCGCCACAGCTGACCATCGGGAACGTCAATGCATCGTCGCCAGAAAGCACCTCAAAGCCACGTGGACTATTCTTAATAATTTCGTCCACCTGCTCCAGATTGCCGGAAGCCTCCTTGATAGCCACGATATTCGGACAGTCGTAAGCTAAACGCACTGATGTAGCAGCTGTCATGTTGACACCTGTACGACCAGGAACGTTATACAAGACCACGGGCAGCTGGGTAGCTGCCGCGATGGCCTTGAAATGCTGATAGAGTCCTTCCTGCGAAGGTTTGTTATAATACGGGCAAACGCTAAGGATGCCATCGACACCACGGAAATCGCCCGTCTGCAATTCATTAACAATGGCTGCGGTATTATTTCCGCCACATCCTACAAGAATAGGCACGCGCCCACCCACCAAGTCAACGATGAGGTCTTTTATTTTCTGTTTCTCTTCAGCTGTCAACGTGGGTGTCTCACCAGTGGTAGCCAAGATACAGAAAAAGTCTGCTCCGCTATTCAGTTGGTACTCTACGAGGCGAATCAGCGACTTGTAGTCCACCGACCCGTCTTCCAGAAAAGGGGTGATTAACGCAATACCTAATCCTTTAAAGATGTTGTGTGCCATAAATATTCTTAAATTCTTGTCTTTGCGGCTGCAAAATTACATAATTTAATTGTAAAATGATAAAGAATTGCCTAAAAATGTTTCATTTTCACACTTTCTTCAATACAACTGCTGAACGTGCAGGGATATAGAGCTTGAGCCACTCTTTATGATCCTCCACATACAAGGGGTCGTAGTTGGTCAGGTGTGTAATACTATCGTCGGCAAAACCGTTACCACCAAATTCCTTAGCGTCGGTGTTGAGCACCACCTCGTAAGAACCCGTAGGAACAAGGAATCCGTAGTCCGTATAAGAGCGTGTCGGTGAGAAGTTGAAGACAAAGACGAGGTCGCCACGCATGTAGCACAGCACCTGGTCGCCGTCATCGTGCCAGATTTCCGTCACGGGTGTTGCTTGGAAGTTCTTCTGCGACTTGATAACCTCCAACATTTTACGGTCGAAGTCACCCAACCAGTGGTAGCAGAGATCCTTGTTATCCACGAGGTTCCACTGACGACGCGCATACTTGTATGACCAGCCGTTACCCTCACGTGGGAAGTCAATCCACTCCGGATGACCAAATTCATTACCCATGAAGTTCAGGTAACCACCGTTGATGGCACCTGCCGTCACGAGACGAATCATCTTGTGCAGAGCAATACCGCGCTGAGCCAAGTCGTTGACGTCCTTCTTGGCAAAGTGCCAGTACATGTCGGCATCGATGAGACGGAAGATAATGGTCTTATCACCTACTAGTGCCTGGTCGTGACTCTCGCAATACGAGATGGTCTTCTCGTCAGGACGACGGTTCTTGACCTCCCAGAAGATAGAGCAGACATTGATATCCTCATCGCGTACCTCTTTAATAGTCTTAATCCAGTAGTCAGGGATATTCATTGCCATACGGTAGTCGAAGCCGTAGCCGCCATCCTCGAACTTAGCTGCAAGACCGGGCATACCAGAAACCTCCTCAGCAATGGTGATGGCGTTCTTGTTAACCTCGTGGATGAGGCAGTTAGCCAGTGTCAGATAGCAGATAGCATTGTCGTCTTCATGACCATTGAAGTAGTCGCCATAACCACCGAAGGCCTCACCAAGACCGTGGCTATAGTACAGCATAGACGTCACACCGTCGAAACGGAAGCCGTCAAACTTGAACTCCTCGAGCCAGTACTTACAGTTACTGAGCAAGAAGTGCAAAACGTCGTCCTTGCCATAGTCGAAGCACAGCGAGTCCCATGCCGGATGCTCATGACGGTCGCCAGCATAGAAGAACTGGTTGGGGTCACCGCAAAGATTACCCAGACCTTCTACCTCATTCTTCACAGCGTGGCTGTGTACAATATCCATAATCACGGCAATACCCATCTTGTGAGCCGTATCAATCATTTCCTTCAGGTCCTCAGGCGTACCGAAACGGCTGGAGGGAGCAAAGAATGAAGAAACGTGGTATCCGAAAGAGCCATAATAAGGATGTTCCTGAATAGCCATTACCTGAATAGCGTTATAGCCGTCCTTCTTGACACGAGGCAGCACATTCTCCGTGAACTCTTTATAGGTGCCTACCTTCTCAGCATCCTGACTCATACCCACGTGGCACTCGTAAATCAATAGCGGAGCTTTGTTGGGCTTGAAGTTCTTCTTTTTCCACTCGTATGGCTTCTCAGGATTCCACACCTGAGCAGAGAATATCTTCGTCTGGTCGTCCTGCACTACACGGCGGCACCATGCTGGGATGCGCTCGCCTTCTCCCCCATTCCACTTCACCTTCATCTTATAAAGTTGACCGTGCTTGAGGGCTTTTTCCGATAGTTTCAGTTCCCAATTGCCAGTACCTTCAATGCGCTTACACTTGTATTTCTCGTCCTCCTGCCAATTGTTGAAGTCACCAATCAGGTATATCTCTGTGGCGTTAGGTGCCCACTCACGGAACACCCAGCCCTTGGCAAGCTTGTGTAAACCGAAATAGAGGTGACCACTGGCAAAGTCCGATAGCGTCTTCTTACCATTGCGGGTCAGCTGACCAATCTTCCACAGCGCATGGTCGTGGCGTCCACGGATAGCCTGTTCAAACGGCTCCAGCCATGAGTCGTCACGTACTAAACCAATGTGTTGGGGCTCCTCTACTTTCTTCACACGCTTTGCGGGAGCCTTTTTTGCCGTAGTCTTAGCGGCCGTTTTCTTGGCGGTCGTTGTTTTCTTTGTTGTAGCCATAGTAATATGATTTAAGTTTTATGCTTTTACTTTAAATATTGCTTTCTTGAATTCTGGGACGCCAGCAATACAGGGAGCATGACCGTCCTGTGGGAAGAAGATGGCCATCATGCCCGGCTGACAGGTCACATAGCTGTCGGCGGCCAAGTCAGGAATCTTGGTAATATCCTTCTCTGCATTATACTCAACATCGGGCAACAGCTCGCGCTGGGTATAACCGTAAGTCTCAGCAGCTGTAATAGGAATCTGGATATCTATCATCTTATTGTGAGTCTCGATGAATGCCTCGTCAGGGGTCTTGCCCTTGGTGGTCGTAATGTTGACAAAGAGGTCTTTGCCTTCAATCTCATACTTGCCATCAGCCATCTTGCTGAGGTCGTTGGCTTTCAAGAACTCCACTACTTTGGGGAACAGCGGATTAAGCGCTGCATATTTCTCCAAATTGTCTAATGTGTCGATGATCATAAATGTCTTAGTGTTATAAGTTAAACATATTTAGTTATTTTCCAACTGACGTTTGCCACGCACATAGGTACCTTGGGCTGTGATATTGCCGTTACGGTCTTTCTCCACGAAACGACCGTCGCGCCGATCTTCCACATAGGTACCCTCAAAACGCAGACCTTCCTTATTCTCTTCGATGGCAGGTCCGTGACGCTTGCCATCCTTGAAATGGCCACGGAATTTAGAACCATCGGCATAGCGTGCAATACCCTCGCCATGAATAGTGCCATTGCGGAACTGTCCTTCGAAATAGTCGCCGTTCTTCATTGTCAGCTTACCACGACCATTGGGTTTATCAGTCTTCCACTCACCCTGATAAGTATTGCCGTTCTTCCACACCAGCGTTCCCTGACCACTCTTGTCGCCCTTCAAGAACTGACCCGTATAGCGGTCACCGTTGGCATAGCGGAAGATACCCTGACCTGTGCGTTCACCATTCACATAGTCGCCATCATAGAAGTCACCATTCTGGAACTTATAGATGCCCTTGCCGTTCTGCACATCATTGACGAACTGTCCGATATAGGCGTCACCGTTTGCATAGCGGAAAGTGCCTTTGCCATGCTGGCGGTTGTCCTTCCACTGTCCGTCATAGGAAGAGCCATCGCCCCAGTTGAAGACGCCCCGACCGTTTTTCTGGTCGTTCAGCCACTCACCATCATAGTAGGCACCACTCTTGTACGTGTACTTGCCCTTACCACTTCGTTTGCTCAGCTTCCACTGGCCGTCATAGACGTCACCATTATAATAGTGCATGACACCGTGACCCTCTTGTTCGTCGCGGTACCACAAACCTACATATTTATTATTATTGTTGAAATAGAAGGTACCCTTGCCGTGCTGATGGTCCTGCATCCACTCGCCCTCATACTTCTCACCATCGTGGAACGTATAGACACCATAGCCTTGGCGCTTGCCTTTGACATACTCGCCTTCAAAGCTGTCGCCATCTTTCCATGTTGTCTTACCTTTACCGTGTGGTTTTCCTGCCATCATCTGCCCCTTATATTCACCACCGTCCTTCATTTTACAGGAGCCAAGGGTAATTTTCTGGGCTGACGCAGAAAACGCCAACAGGGTACAAAAAGATAGAATTATATATCGTTTGTTCATAAGAATAGACATTTAAACTTGACAAAGGTATGAAAAAAAAGCGAGACTACAAAGCGTTTTAAAAAATATTCACTATCTTTGCAGCAGATTTACATGTTTTGATTATGAAATTCATTGCTATCATACCTGCCAGATATGCGTCCACACGCTTTCCTGGCAAACCGTTGGCCATGCTGGGTGGAAAGACCGTTATCCAGCGAGTGTACGAACAGGCAACAGCCGTATTGGGCGAGGCGTATGTCGCCACCGACGACGAGCGCATCTACAAGGCTGTAGAGGCCTTTGGCGGCAAAGTCGTCATGACGCGCACCGACCACAAGAGCGGCACCGACCGCATTCAGGAGGCAGCTACCAAGATTAATACTGATGCTGACGTCATCATCAACGTACAGGGTGATGAGCCTTTCATCCAAGCCTCACAGATAGAGACGCTGATGCACCTCTTCGACGATCCGACGACACAGATTGGCACGCTGGGTAAGCATTTCGAGACGATGGAAGCTGTCGAGAATCCCAACTCTCCGAAGATAGTAACCGACAATCGCGGCTTTGCACTCTACTTCAGTCGTTCGGTCATTCCTTACATCAGAGGCAAGGAGCGCAACGGGTGGTTTGGCGAGTATCCATTCCTGAAACATTTAGGCATCTATGCTTATCGCCGCGAGGTATTGGCCGAGGTAACAAAATTGCCCCAAAGCAGTCTGGAGAAAGCAGAGAGCCTGGAGCAATTACGTTGGTTACAGAACGGCTACCGCATTCGCGTGGGTTTGACCAATATCGAAACGGTAGGCATCGACACGCCCGAAGACTTACAACGCGCTGAAGAATTCTTGAAACAGCAGATGCAGGCGTAACCTGCATCCGCTCTGTCATTAAGCACGCTGCATTTCCTGCAGCAGCTGTTTCTGTCGCTCTGACAATCCTGTCGGCAACGTCACCTGATAGGTCAGGATGAGGTCCGTACCTCCCCTGCCCTTTCCGCGCAGTCGCACCTTGGTGCCCGGCTGTGTTTCTGGCTTTACCTTCAACTTCAGACGTTCACCAGTACCTGTCGTCACCATGATATCGCCACCCAACAGAGCCGTATACATATCGATGGTCACCGTGGCCTGCGTATTCTTCGGCGCCTCCTTATAACTCTGGGCACCACGCATGCCACCGCCAAACAAATCCTGGAAGAACGACGAGAAGCCACCGCCGCCACCACCAAACGACGAGAAGTCGAAACCCTCAAAGGGATTGCCCTGTGCGCCATGATAGCCACCAAAGCCGCCACCCGCTTGTTCGAAAGCCTCTGCCTGTTTCCACTGCTCCCCATACTTGTCGTATTTCGCACGCTTTTCCGGGTCACCAATGACATCATAAGCTTCCGTCAGCGCCTGGAACTTCGCCTTCGCCTTAGGGTCGTCGGGATGCAAGTCGGGGTGAAACTGCTTGGCACGCTTCAGGTAAGCCTTCTTCACATCCTTCTGGGGTATCGTCTTATCGACCCCTAAAATCTTGTAATAGTCAATGAATGCCATAATACTACCTCCTATTTTTTATTTTCTTTTAACCATTGACCAGCAAAAAGCGTGCCTAAGGACTTGGAGAATTCAAAAATAATGTCTACCTTTGCACTTATCTAAAAAAATGCACTATGAAAAAAACAACTATCCTTTTTGCACTCCTGTGCATCTGCATGACAGCTATGGCCAAGCAAAGCAAGACTGTAACCATCAGACTGGTAGAAACCTCTGACGTCCACGGGGCTTTCTTCCCATATAACTTCACGGAGCGCCGCCCTATGGAGGGAACGATGGCGCGTGTCAGCACCTACCTCAAGCGCCAGCGCAAGACCTACGGCGACCGCCTGATTCTGCTGGACAATGGCGACATTCTGCAGGGACAGCCCACCTGCTATTATACCAACTACGTCAAGACTGACGAACCCAACATCGCTGCAGAGGTCATCAACTACCTGAAGTACGATGCCGAGACCTTCGGCAACCACGATGTGGAGACGGGTCATGCCGTCTATGATAAGTGGATTAAGGAGGTGAAGTGTCCGATGCTGGGTGCCAACATCATCGACACCAAGACCAACAAGCCCTATGTCAAGCCCTACACCATCATTGAACGCGAGGGTGTCCGCGTGGCCATCTTAGGCATGCTCACGCCTGCCATTCCCAACTGGTTGCACGAGAGTTTGTGGACGGGCCTGCGCTTCGACGAGATGCTCCAGACCGCCCGCCACTGGCTGAAGATTCTGAAGGAGCAGGAGAAGGCAGATGTCATCGTCGGACTTTTCCATAGCGGATGGGATGGCGGCATTGTCACCCCCACCTACGAGGAAGATGTTGCCAGGAAGATGGCGGAGACCGTAGAGGGCTTCGACGTCATCTTCTTCGGTCACGATCATACCGAGCGCAACACCACCATCAACAACACGCTCTGCATGGACCCGTCGTGCAACGCACTCAAAGTAGCAGAGGCAACCATTCAGATTCGTAACGGCAAGGTAGTCAGCAAGAAAGGAGAAATCATTGATGTAAGAAACGAAGCTATCGACCAGCAGTACATCGCTCATTTCCAGCCACAGATTGACGCCATCCGCCAGTATGTAGAGCGACAGCTTGGCACCTTTGCCAGTCCTATGCGCTCCCGCGACGCCTTCTTCGGTTCTGCAGCCTTCACCGACCTAATTCATCAGTTGCAGTTAGACGAGACGCATGCCGACATCTCGTTCAATGCACCCCTGACTTTCAATACCGACATCAAGGCGGGACCGATATACATGAGTGACATGTTCAAACTCTACCGTTTCGAGAACAAAATCTATGTGCTCCGCATGACGGGCGAGGAGGTTCGCAAACACCTGGAGAGAAGTTACGACCTGTGGGTAAACACCATGAAGAGTCCTGACGACCATATCATGATGCTCAACGAAGGGTCTGCGGGCGACGAGCAGCGCAGAGGTTTCAAGAACCTGACCTTCAACTTCGACTCGGCGGCAGGCATCGACTATGTCGTTGACGTCACCAAGCCCGACGGCCAGAAGGTGCACATACTGCAGTTCTCCGACGGTCGTCCGTTCGACGAGAAAGCATGGTACAAAGTGGTCATGAACAGCTATCGTGGCAATGGTGGTGGCGAACTGCTCACCCAGGGTGCAGGCATCCCCCTCGATTCCATCAACAACCGCATCATTTTCATGAGCGAGCGTGACCAGCGCTACTACTTGACACAAAAGATTGAGCGCGAAGGGAAGGTGGAAGGTAAGGCACTGAACAACTGGCGCTTCATTCCTGATGCTTGGGCACGTCCCGCCATTGAACGCGACCGCAAACTGATTTTCGGAGAATAACAACAATGGATTAAACGGATTAAATGAAATACTTTGTGTTTTGCCAGAGCGATCTGGTGTTAGAGAAGGTCGGAAACGGCTACCAGATACCCGAAGAGGCACCCACTGCCACCAAGCCATGGACCACCGTGATGGACATTGACGGTGCCAAGGCCTACCGTATTGATGCACCTCTCACCGCTAACCCCTCACCACTCCCTTCTCACCACTATGAGATGTGTGGTCTGCGACAAAGCTACTACAAACTGTCGGAGGCCGACTACCGACTGGCAGGCAAGTGCCACGAGTTGCTCTACTGGGACCAAAACACGAAGTTCTGCGGAGTCTGTGGCGGCACCATGCGCTTCGACACCGCCATCTCCAAGAAGTGCGAGCATTGCGGCAAGGAGATATGGCCGTTCTTGGCCCCTGCAGTCATCGTCCTTGTGCGCAAGGGCGACGAGGTGCTACTGGTGCACGCCAACAACTTCCGCGACGACCACTACGGACTGGTGGCAGGTTTCGTAGAGACTGGCGAGACGCTGGAGGAGGCTGTCTATCGCGAGGTAATGGAAGAGACAGGCTTGCACATCACCAATCTGAAGTATTTCGGCAGTCAGCCTTGGCCCTACCCCTGCGGCCTGATGGTGGGCTTCACAGCCGACTACGATTCTGGCAAGATACACCTACAGCGCTCCGAGTTGTCAAAAGGTGCTTGGTTCGACCGCAACCACCTGCCCCACATTCCTGAGAAACTGTCTATCGCCCGTCAACTACTTGATTCATGGCTGGAGGAAGAAAGATGAGAAAGATGCGACCCATAGCCACTATTGCCGATATCCTTATCATGGCAGTGGTGGCTCTTGTCAATCCGCTCAACCCCTTCCACAACCGTTATCCAGGCACTCCACCCCGCATTCCTGACAAGGTGGAGATACGCTACACCCCCAACACCGCCATCGACTCCACACAGCAGGCACGCCTCCATGCGGAGATGGACGAGATGCGCTACTACTTCAAGGTGCATAATGTCTCTGACGAGGGCTACCACCTCGTCGCACGCTATCACGAAGTGCTCAAGCAGAAAGCCAGAAGCACCAACAAATCAAGCAAAGCCAGCAACATCGTCCGCATCGCCGCCAAGGACCGTCCCATGCCTGCTGTCCGGATGAGTGGTGGCTATTGGAAAGCAGGTCACTTCTTCGTCGGTGCACTCCACGGCAAGGGCATTGCCCGCGACTGGCGGGGACGCATCGTTTCTGCCCAGTGGGATGCCGACACCGTGGTCTCTGCCACCCGCCTCGACGAGCAAGGCATCTACCGCGGACAGATGGACCAGTTCCTACAGGCCTACGGACAAGGCACGATGGACGAATGGGACGGCTGTCACAAGGAGGGTTTCTGGCAGGACGACCAGCTGCATGGCTTTGCCTTCGACTCCTCGCCCAACCACCAGTTGCGCATTGGTGAGTGGAAGGCAGGAAAGTTTTTGGGAGAGAAGTTAAAATATACGACAGAACGCATCTACGGCATCGACATCTCGCGCCACCAGCACGAGAAAGGCCGCAAGCGCTATGGCATTGATTTCTCGAAACTTCGCATCACTTCGCTGGGCAAGCGCCACGACACGCAAGGGCGCACATTCCCTGTCTCTTTTATTTACATCAAATCCACCGAAGGCACTACCATCCGCAACCGCTATTTCATGTCCGATTACATGAAGGCCAAGAAACAGGGCATCCATGTCGGTGCCTACCATTTTTTCTCCATGAAGTCGTCGCCAGTGTTGCAGGCACGCTACTTCGTCAACCACACGCTGTTCCGCAAGGGCGACTTCCCACCCGTGCTCGATGTGGAGCCTACCGACGCACAAATCAAGGCCATTGGCGGCTCTGAAGTGCTGATGAACCGCATCCGCACCTTCATGCAGATTGTCGAACAGCGCACCGGCATGCGCCCTATCCTCTATGTCAGTCAGATGTTCATCAACCGCCACATGAAAAACGCTACGGATATCAAGCAGAGATACAACGTATGGATAGCCCGCTACAGCCAGTATAAGCCCGACGTCAAGCTAGCCTATTGGCAACTCTGTCCCGATGGTCGCGTGGACGGCATCACGGGCGAAGTAGATATCAACGTCTTCAACGGCTACCAAGACCAGTTCACGGAGTTCGTCAGGACCGGCTTTCTCACCCATTAAGATAGAACGCCCCTGTCAATTGCTGGTAGCGCTCATCGCCAATGGTCAGCACCTCCTTCTCGCACGCGCAAGGATGTTTCCTGAATGCCAGCAGATAGCGCTTCACGGGCTTCCGTTCCGTGGTTCTCACCCCACACACCCTGCTGGGGAAGAAACCCACGAAGATAGCCTCATCCTCCATGCGCTGACGATAGTCAAACGGCACCACCACAGAGAACTCGCCCTCGTCAGCCAAGAGTCTGTGGGCTGCTTTCATCAGCTCGCCATACGAGAGCGTCGCCGTGTGGCGAGCCATGTTGCGCTGTTCATCGGGAGCCTGTAGCGAGTCAATGAAAAACGGTGGATTGCTCACTATCGCCTCATACTCCCCTTGGTGTTCCTGCACGGCCTGCTGCACTACGCTGACCTGCTTGACAAACGCTGACTGCGCCACGTTCTGCTGTGCCTGCCTCACCGCGCCCTCGTCGATATCTATCGCCACGACCTGTGCCTCCGGATATCGTTGTGCCATCAGCAGCGCTATGATGCCCGTTCCCGTGCCTACGTCCAGCACCCGCCGTCCGCCTTGCGCCCACGCTCCCAGCAGTACGCCATCGGTACCCACCTTCATGGCGCACAGCTCCTGCTCTATGGTAAACTGCTTGAATTGAAACATAACCTTTTGCATGCAAAGGTACTGTTTTTTAACAATATCGACAAATTTTCTCCCCATTAATGACGCCGAACAGCACGCATTAATGTTTTTTCATAATAAGAAAACGACAGATTGCATGGTTAGTTCATCACTTTTATGTACTTTTGCACAGAGAAACTAAATAATAAGACAATGAACAAAGTATTAACCCTGATGTTGGCCCTCGCCATGATAAGCATGACGACAAGGGCAGAGATGAAGAAAGACTCGAGCAAAGCCAAAGCCGAACAGGTCAAGCAAGAGAAGAAAGAAAAGAAAGAGAAGAAAAAGGCGGCTAAAGCGTTCAGCAACAAGAAACTGTACACCTTTGCCAGCAAGCGTGGCATCATGGTGATGAACGCCAAGGGGACTGGTCTGACGACCCTGCGACTACGCCCTGACGCCCCAGAGAAAGACAGGAGCTTTGCCTTCCTCTTCGTCAACGGCAAGCACTATCTCTACAGTCCTACTGCCAAGAAATTCCTGAGTGCTGACGGTAGCTTCGTTGACCATATCGGCTCAGCCTTCACCTTCGACAAGAGTCAGGCTGACGGCAAGTTCAAATATATGCTGTCGACCACCAACAAGGAGGGTCAGTCGCTGTATGTCAACACCAACGACTCAAACAAGATAGTCATCAACAGCCACCAGACAGCTGACGACGGCAACCGCTGGCAAATCACGCCGGCAGGGAAGTTCAATCCCAAGGACGCCATGAGCATGGCCCAGAAGCCTGCGCCCAAATACAGCCTGTACCGCAAGGGTTTGTTCAACGTGCTGAAAGAGGAGAACGACTGGTTCTTCGAGATTCCCGATTCACTCATCGGATGCGACTTCCTCAACACCACACGTTATACCTCTACGCCTTCTGGTTGCGGACTGTTTGGAGGTGAGATGATCAGTCAGCAGACGGTCTATTTCCAAAAGGGCGTCGACAACCAACTGCTGTTGCGTGTGCGACTCTTTGTCAACGTCAGCGACTCTACACAAAGCATCAACAAGGCCATCATCGTCTCCAACGAGAATCCTATCATTGCCTCGTTCAAGATAGAGTCTCACAATGACAAGCGCTACAAAATCAAGGTGACCAGCTTCCTCACCGAGGATAATCCCAACACCGCCCTGCCCCGTTCGGTGAAGTCGCGATTCCAGCTTACCAACATGTTCAGGGAATTGTCGTACGTCGAGGACATCAAGACCTTCCCCCTGAATACCGAGGTGCGCATGGTGAAGACCTACAACTCATCAGGCAGACTGGCCTCGGCACGCAGTACCGACAGGGTGACGTTCGGCATCAACCTCTCGTTTGTGCTGCTCCCCACCGACCTGATGAAGCCCCGCTTCTACGACCCGCGCGTAGGCTATTTCACCCACGGCTTCAACAGTTATAACGACGGACAGCAACGTGTCAAGGCAAAGCGCTTTATCAGTCGCTGGCGCCTGGAGCCACGTCCGGAGGATGTCGAGAAGATGCGTCGTGGCGAACTGGTAGAGCCCATCAAGCCTATCGTCTACTACATAGATCCTGCCACGCCCAAGCAGTGGCGCAAATACCTCATTGCCGGTGTCAACGACTGGCAGAAAGCCTTTGAGAAGGCAGGCTTCAAGAATGCCATCTACGCCCTGGAGTGGCCTGAGGGCAAGGACAGTGTGATGTCTATGGAGGACGCCCGTTTCTCCGTCATCCGCTACCTGGCTTCGCCCATCGCCAATGCCTATGGACCTCATGTCAGCGACCCGCGTACTGGCGAGATTCTGGAGAGCCACATCTGCTGGTACCACAATGTGATGTCGCTCGTTCACGACTGGTATATGGTGCAGGCCTCCTCTATTGACGAGGCTGCGCGCAAGATGCACTATGACGAGGAACTGATGGGACAGCTCATCCGCTTCGTATCGTCGCACGAGGTAGGCCACACGCTTGGTCTGCGCCACAACTTCGGTGCCTCCAGTTCGGTACCTGTCGAGAAGCTGCGCGACAAGGCATGGGTCGAGGAACACGGCCATACGCCCAGCATCATGGACTATGCCCGTTTCAACTACGTGGCACAGCCTGAAGACGGCATGACGCAGCACGAGATATTCCCACGCATCAACGACTACGACATGTGGGCCATCCAGTGGGGCTACACGCCCATGCTCGATGCCGAGAACGAAGAGGCAGACTATCGTGCCCTGCAGTCGCTGTTTGAGAAAGAGGGCGTGGCTAACAATCCGCGACTCTGGTGGGGCGATGGCGAGACGGACCAGGACGACCCTCGCCGGCAAACGGAGGATCTGGGCGACGACGCCGTGAAAGCCAGCGAGTACGGCATTCTGAACCTGAAGCGCGAAATCGTGAAACTGCCAGAGTGGACCCGCTCTGAGGACGACATCTACAACGAGAACCTCAGGAGCATGTACGATGAGATTCTGGACCAGTTCCAGCGCTATAACGGACATGTTATCAATAACATAGGCGGACAGCTGGAGAACTTCAAGACCATCGACGAGCAGGGCGACGTTTACCGTCCACAGCCTCGCGAGAAGCAGATGAAAGCCATGCAGTATGTGGAGCGTCACATCTTCAACGAGCCCGTCTGGTTGCGCAATGTGCCCTATGCCAAGCGTCTGGAGGCAGACCCCAATAACCTCACCCGTCCTATCGCCACGCGCAACATCTCACGTCTCATCAACCGCCTGTACTCACTCAACGACCTCTACAAGGCCGATGAATACCTTGGCGACCTGAGCCGAATGATTATGAAGGACGCCACGCAAGCCAACCTCACCCCCTATCGCAAGACCCTGCAGACGCAATACGTCAACACGCTCATCAACCACTTGAATAACAGCAAGCGCCCCGAAGTGCTGCAGGCACTCAAACAACTGCAAAAGAGACTGGCTGCAGGCAGCACGGCTCATGCCGTTGCCCTGAAGGACGCCATCGACCGCGCGCTGGTCATCAAGTAACCAACGAAGTCGTCCACGCGAAGTAACAAGACTGGTGACAGACACGCTGTGATGCGACTGTCACCAGTTTTTGATTTTCCGTTAATTCCCTCATCCCTTTCCATCTTCCACCTAACAGGAACCTGTCGCCTGACATACATAGTTAAGCATTGACTACCAACTCCCTGGGCAGGGTAATCACCTTCAGGCGCTCATACCAGATGCGACTTGAGCCAGCGAAGCGCTTTTGTGTATGGCCACTGATAATGTAATGATAGTGCATCAGATATCATCAAGTTGAAGTAGGATTAACAGGGCCGAAATACGCAACTACGCAAATACGCAAATACGCATTAAGGGCGTTTTTGAGGTGTTTTTGCGACATTTTGGGGCGTTTTTCGGGGGCTTAGTGTCTGAGTGGGTGAATATTTTTATGATTTTCCTAATTTATCGATAATGTATAAAATATATGTTTAATTTATATATATAATATATTATATATATAAATTAAGTTGTTAGGTCTATAGTTTAAAATGGCGCTTATTGCGTAGTTGCGTATTTGCGTATTTGCGTAGTTTGAGATTTTCGCGAGGTGCCAGCTCACTTTCCGGGCAGAACTCTTGACTTAGGGTACCTTTTTTTAGTAACTTTGCATACGGATTTAATAATCCGCATGCACGTGAGGCGTAACAGCGGAAGGCGGAAACATCAGATTTGGAGACGGAGCCGTTACGGGGCGCTCACAAAAGAGGCTGATAATCAACTTTAAATTGTAACAATATGATATCTTTGGTTCAAATATTAAATTATCTTATCGCGTGCGCGTTATTTCGAAAAAATATCGTACCTTTGCACCTCATTATGGAAGATAAAATTACAATGTACATGGATAACAAGAACAGGTCGTTCTCGATGATAGCCGATGTAGAAGGCGAATACAGCGACCTGACGAATATGGAAATGCCTGACGCATTGCCTATTCTTGCTGTGCGCAACCTGGTATTGTTCCCTGGTGTGGTGTCGCCCATCCTGATTGGTCGCGAGTCGAGCATGTCGCTCATCCGCAAGGCCGAGAAGAAGGACGGGCTGATTGGTGTGGTATGTCAGCGAGACCCAGAGGTGGAGAGTCCCATTCGTGCCGACCTCTACGACATGGGTGTCTTTGCGAAGGTGCTGAAGATATTGACGCTGCCCAACGGCAATATTACTGCCATCGTGCAGGGCTTGGGCCGTCTGCGCCTGCTGGAGCTGGTGAAATACCAGCCGTATATCGTCGGACGCGTGGCTGCTGCCCCTGAAGACGAGCCCGACAAGCGCGACATGGAGTTCAAGACAGCAGTGGAAGACCTGCGCAACCAGACTGCCGAGTATATCCACATGAGCGACGAGATACCCGAAGAGGCATCGTTTGCCATCAAGAATGTGGCCAACAACATGATGGCGCTGAACTTCATCTGCTCGAACATGCCATTCAGCGTGAAGGAGAAGATGGCCCTGCTGACACTTGACAGCATCAAGGAGCGCCTGTTCAGTTGCATGCGCATCGTGAACCGCGAAATCAACTTGCAGAGTCTGAAGCTGGACATCCGCAACAAGACGCGCGACGACATTGACGAGCAGCAGCGCAACTACTTCCTGCAGCAGCAGATCAAGAACCTGCAGGCAGAGATGGGCAACGAGAGCACGCCGGAGAAGAAGGAACTGCTGGAGAAGGCTGCCGACAAGAAGTGGCCTGAGGAGGTGGAGAAATTCTTCTACAAGGAACTGGAGAAGCTGGATCAGGTGAATCCCAATTCGCCCGACTTCAACGTGCAGCTGACCTACCTGCAGACGCTGGTAGGACTGCCTTGGGGAGAATACACGAAGGACGACCTGGACCTGAAGCGTGCACAGAGAATACTGGACCGCGACCACTACGGCATGGAGAAGGTCAAGGAGCGCATCCTGGAATATATCGCCGTGCTGTCGCTGCGTGGCGACCTGAAGAGGCGGTCTGCACGACGAGGCAGAGATTCGCGGTCACCGCCGCACGTATATCGGTGCCATGCCTGGCCGCATCATCAAGAATATCCAGAAGGCAGGAAGCAGCAACCCCGTATTCATCCTTGACGAGATAGACAAGGTGACGCAGAACACGCACAACGGCGACCCCGCCAGTGCACTGCTGGAGGTGCTCGACCCAGAGCAGAACAACGCCTTCCACGACAACTATCTGGACGTGGACTACGACCTGTCGAAGGTGATGTTCATTGCCACCGCCAACAACCTCGGCACCATTCCCCGTCCGCTGCTGGACCGCATGGAAATCATCGAGGTCAGTGGCTACATCACGGAGGAGAAATACGAGATTGCCAAGCGCCACCTGGTGCCCAAGGAGAAGGACAACACGGGTCTGAAGAACCAGAAGCTGACCTTCAACAAGGCAGCCATCGAGAAAATCATTGAGCAATATACCCGCGAGAGTGGTGTGCGCCAGCTGGAGAAGCAGATCAACAAGGCCCTGCGCAAGGTGGCTGTGAAATATGCCACCAATGGCGAGCTGCCCTACGACAAGATTACCCCCACAGAGCTGGAGGACCTGCTGGGCAAGCCCCCCTTCTATCGCGACATCTACCAGGGCAACGCATACGCCGGCGTAGTAACCGGACTGGCATGGACCAGCGTGGGTGGCGAGATATTGTTCATCGAGACCTCGCTGTCGAAGGGCAAGGCTGGCAAGCTGACGCTGACAGGAAACCTGGGCGACGTCATGAAAGAGTCGGCAGTGATAGCCCTGGAATATGTCAAGGCTCACGTGGACCTGTTGGGCATAGACTACCGCATCTTCGACCACGGCTGGTATCACCATTGCCACCAGTATTGCCTCGGCGCTGACACAGCGCAAGGTACGCAAGAACACGGCAATGACAGGCGAGATAACGCTACGAGGCAAGGTGCTGCCCGTGGGTGGCATCAAGGAGAAGATTCTGGCTGCCAAGCGTGCAGGCATCACGGACATCGTGATGTGCAAGGAGAACGAGAAGGACATCAACGAGATTCCGGAGATGTACCTGAAGGGCGTCACCTTCCACTATGTAGAGAGCATCAAGGACGTCTGGAACTTCGCGCTGACAGACGAATTGGTTGAGCACCCCATGGACTTCACCATTCCCAAGGACGAAGAGAAGAAGAGTTAAGAGGTAAGAGTTAAGAGTTAAGAATTAAGAGTTAAGAATTGAAATTCGAAGTACAACATAACGACCCGTATAGCAGCGCCCGCTCAGGACTGATACAGACAGACCACGGACCCATCAAGACGCCCATCTTCATGCCTGTGGGTACGGTGGGCAGTGTGAAGGGTGTACACTTCGCTGAGCTCCCAACACGTGGGACCGCCCCATCCTGACGGACTCTGGTGGTTTCCAGGTGTTCTCGCTGACGGGCATCCGCAAGCTGAAGGAAGAGGGTTGTGAGTTTCGCAGCCATATCGATGGTTCGAAGCATATCTTCACGCCAGAAAACGTGATGGACACAGAGCGCGTCATTGGTGCCGATATCATGATGGCCTTTGACGAGTGTCCACCAGGACAGAGCGACTACCAATATGCCAAGAACTCGCTCAAGCTGACCCAGCGCTGGCTGGAGCGTTGCGTGAAGCGCTTCAACGAGACGGAACCGCTGTATGGCCACAACCAGACACTGTTTCCCATCGTACAGGGCTGCACTTATAAAGACCTCAGACAGGACGCTGCCAAGCATGTCTGTGACGTGCTGGGCAAGCTGAACGACGGAGGCGGCGCCAGCATTGGCGGACTGGCTGTTGGCCTGATGGGTGTGGGTACGCCCCAGAACATCCTGGAAGCCATTGAGCGTGGTGTCGACATGTTCGACTGCGTGATGCCTACCCGCAATGGGCGCAACGCCATGCTCTTCACCTACGAGGGTACGATGAACATGCGCAACAAGAAGTGGGAGGACGACTTCTCGCCCATAGACCCCGAAGGCTGCGACATTGACCGCATCCACTCGAAGGCCTATCTGCACCACCTGTTCAAAGCCCAGGAGCTGCTGGCCATGCAGATAGCCTCGATACACAATCTGGCCTTCTACCTCAGACTGGTCACGGACGCGCGCACGCATATAGAACAAGGTGACTTCACACAGTGGAAGCGCTCAGTAATAGACAACTTAGGACGCAGAAGGTAAAAGTGAAGAAAACGTCACTACAAAACATATTGAAGAAAGCCAAGACGCTATGGGCGCAGGCATGGCAATCGAAGTATAACCTGCTTCGAGAGGTGAAACGCATGGACTGGTATATCATCAACAAGTTCATTGGCACCTACGTCTACTCCATCGTCCTGATTATCTCTATCAGCATCGTCTTCGACGTCAACGAGAACCTGGCAAAGTTTACCTCTAACAACGCACCGTTGCGCGCCATCGTATTCGACTACTACGCCAATTTCGTGCCTTACTTTGCCAACCTCTTCTCACCGCTGTTCGTCTTCATTGCCGTCATCTTCTTCACCTCCAAGCTGGCAGGCAACTCAGAGATTATCGCCATGCTGGCATGTGGCATGAGCTTCAAGCGACTGCTACGCCCCTACCTTATCTCGGCAGCCCTCATCGCCATCCTCAATTTCTACCTCGGCTCGTATATCATTCCTAAAGGTACCGTGGTGCGCCACGACTTCGAGGCGCTCTACAAGAACAATACGAAGAACACGTCAGCATCGAACATTCAGCTGATGGTTGACAAGGGCGTGGTGGCCTACATCTCGCAGTACGACGACCTCCGCAAGACGGGCTATGGCTTTGCGCTGTATAAGTTTGAGAACAAGAAGATGGTGAGTCAGATGAATGCCAACGTCATCCAGTATGACACCATTGCCGAGGAGCGCTACCACTGGAAGGCCCGTAACTACAAAATTCGCACGCTGAAAGGTATGCGCGAGGAGATTACCAGTGGCTTCGAGATAGATACGCTGATACAGATGGAGCCCATGGACCTGGTGTTCTCCAGAGGTCAGCAGGAGACGTTCACGTCGCCGGAGCTGAAGCGATACATCTCCAAGCAGCAGCAGCGTGGCTCAAGCAATGTCGTGCAGTATGAGGTGGAATACCACAAGCGCATAGCCACCTCGTTTGCCTCGTTCATCCTGACCATTATTGGTGTATCCCTGTCGTCGCGCAAGCGTAAAGGTGGTATGGGTATGTACTTAGGTATCGGACTGGCATTGTCGTTTACCTATATCCTGCTACAAACGGTAAGTGCTACCTTTGCCATCAATGCTGACACGCCACCCATCCTGGCAGCGTGGATTCCAAATATCCTGTATGCCTTCATTGCATACTATTGTTACAGGCATGCGCCGAATTAAGTTAAGAGTTAAGAGGTAAGAGGTAAGAATTAAGAGGTAAGAGTTAAGAGTTAAGAATTAAGAATTAAGAGTTAAGTGACATTTGAAGAGACATATTTGAACGATAATATCCTCGATGCATTATGGGATATGCACTTCGAGGAAATGACACCCATACAAGAGCAGTGCATACCCAAGATACTTGATGGTCAAGACCTGATAGGTGTTGCACAGACAGGAACAGGAAAGACGGCAGCCTATCTGCTGCCTATCCTCAGCATGCTCGACGATGGAGGTTTCCCAAAAGATGCTGTCAACTGCATTGTGATGTCACCCACACGCGAGCTGGCACAACAGATAGACCAAGCCATGCAGGGCTTCGGCTACTATCTTGACGGCATCAGCAGCGTGGCAGTCTATGGAGGCAACGACGGTAACCGCTTTGACGTAGAGACGAAAGGTCTGAAGATGGGTGCTGACGTTATCATCGCCACACCAGGGCGTCTGCTGTCGCACATCCGCATGGGACATGTGGACCTGTCTAAGCTCTCCTTCTTTGTGCTCGACGAGGCAGACCGAATGCTTGACATGGGTTTCTCTGACGACATTCTGAGCATTTCCAAGATGCTGCCCAAGAATCACCAGACCATCATGTTCTCAGCCACCATGCCAGACAAGATTCAGCAGCTGGCACGCACCCTGCTCTATCATCCCGCAGAGGTAAAGATAGCCGTTTCCAAACCCGCTGAGAAAATCCAGCAGTCTGCCTACGTCTGCTATGAGCCACAGAAGTTGGGCATTATCCGCAACCTGTTCAAGGCTGGCGAGTTGCAGCGCGTAATTATCTTCTCCGGCAAGAAAGACAAGGTGAAAGACATAACGCGTGAGCTGAAGCACATGAATATCAACTGTGCCCCCATGCACAGCGACCTCTCGCAGGCTGAGCGCGACGAGGTGATGTACCAGTTCAAGGCTGGACAGGTCGACGTACTGGTAGCTACTGACATCGTGGCTCGCGGTATAGATATCGACGACATCCTGATGGTCATCAACTACGACGTTCCCCACGACGCTGAAGACTATGTACACCGCATCGGACGCACAGCGCGTGCCCAGCGTGACGGTATAGCCATCACCTTAGTATCAGAAGCTGACATGCGCTACTTTGCCGCTATTGAGCGCTTCCTGGAGAAAGACATCCAGAAGAATGCACTGCCGGAGGGACTGGGCGAAGGTCCGGAATATAAGGTTGCTTCTCCCCGTAAGAATTCACGAGGTCGGGGTGGCCGGAAACGCAGTGGAAAGGGTAACGGAAAGAATAGCGGAAAGGGTAACGGAAAGGGTAACGGAAAGGGCAATGGAAAAGGACAACGGAAAGAACAAAAAAAAAGTTAAATAAGTAGGTTCGGAGAACAACGTATTGGTATTTTTTGTAACTTTGCACCGCTTTTAAAAGTAACATTTTTGAAATACTGCTGAATATCAGGCAGTTAGAAAGGAATTAAGGAGTAAAACATGAGACAATTAAAGATTCAAAAGAGTATTACGAATCGCTCAAGTGAGGCACTGGATAAGTATCTGGTGGAAATCGGCCGTGCGCCACTGATCAGCATCGACGAGGAAATCGAGCTGGCTCAGAAGATACGCAAGGGCGGTCCTGAAGGCGAGCGCGCTAAGGATAAGTTGGTAACTGCCAACCTGCGATTCGTGGTATCTGTAGCTAAGCAGTATCAGCATCAGGGACTGACGCTGACTGACTTGATTGACGAGGGTAACATCGGCCTCATCAAAGCCGCACAGAAATTTGATGAAACACGTGGTTTTAAATTCATTTCTTACGCCGTTTGGTGGATTCGCCAGAGCATTCTGCAGGCTATTGCCGAGCAGAGTCGTATTGTTCGTCTGCCCCTGAACCAGGTAGGTAGCCTGAACAAAATCAGTCACGAGATTAACCGCTTCGAACAGGAGTTCCAGCGCCATCCGTCAGTATCTGAATTGAGCGACGCCACCAACATGGACGAGGAGAAGATTGCCCAGTCTATGCAGGCTGACAGCCACCATGTCTCTATCGATGCTCCATTCCAAGACGGTGAGGACAACTGTATGCTCGACGTGATGGCCAGTGGTGACGACTCACGTACCGACCGTCATGTTGACCACGAGTCTATGGCACAGGAACTGAATACCGTATTACAGAAGGTACTCAAGGAGCGCGAGATTACCATTATCCGCGAGTGCTTCGGCATCGGCTGTCACGAGAAGGGTCTTGAGGAAATTGGTGACCAACTCGGCTTGACCCGTGAGCGCGTCCGCCAGATTCGCGAGAAGAGTATTGCCAAGTTGCGCGACTCTGGTAATGCACGTATTTTGATGAAATATTTGGGCTAAATGTTTTGTGACTCCAGATTTTTTTCGTACTTTTGGGGTCGTGAATCAGAAACAGCACATATTAAAGATATTAATGCTGGGCATGATGGCACTCATGTCCAGCATTTGTTATGCAGCAAACAGGACAGCTGATTCCCTGCTCATCAATCGCATGTGGGACTACTACGAGTACCCCGAAAGGATTGCTGACGGTGAAAGAAACGTCTATATCATGTGCCATATCGGTACGAAGCGTCGCAATGCGCTGTTATGGGTTATTCCCACCATGTATAGTATTGCCAGAGGCGACAGGGACTATATCGGTGAGGCTTACACCAAACTCAGATATCATGGTACCAACAACTACCATTTTCATCGCCAGGTGTTCTGCAGCACCGTTCCTCATCAGCGCAACGTGATGCCCTTCATCTTTGAGTTGATAACCCCCAATCTCTATGGCGTGCAACTCTATCCTGACGGTATCCTCTCGCCTTTCCACCGCAGCAACCGCTATTTCTACAAATACCGTGTTACCAGTATTGGCAGTCATGCCACCATTCAGTTCCGTCCTCGCAGTAGCAACACCCGATTGATTAAGGGAGAAGCCACAGTAGATATTGCCTCTGGACGCATACTGTCCTTGGATTTTCAGGGAGAGTTTGACATGATTAGCTTCAATATCAACACTCTGATGGACCAGCGTAACCCATTCAGTCCAGTACCCGACCAGTGTATCACAGATGCGACATTCAAGTTCTTAGGCAACAATATCACGTCACATATTACGTCTTACTTTAATTGTCCCATAGCACTCCCCGACTCCATCAATGATGTCGAAGACCTTAGCTTGATGGAAAAGCTACGCCCCATGCCGTTAGGAGAAGAAGAAAGGCGCATCGTTGAAGACTATCAAACACATAACTCAGAAGAGGAAGAGACCGACACCGTCCAGAACTCCACCAGTCGTCTGACAGACGCCGCCTGGGATTTCGTTGGCGACAACCTGATGAGCGGTAAAGAAGCTACCGTTGAGAATATCTCGCTAAACGTCTCACCACTCCTCAACCCTTTATACATGGGGTACAGCTCATCGTCCGGTATATCGTATAAACTGGACTTCGGTCTGCGCTATGCCTGGAACCAGCACCGCTACCTGACGCTTAACCCGAAGTTCGGTTACAGTTTCAAGAAGAAGCTATTCTACTTCGATATTCCTCTTCGCATGACTTACAACCCCAAGCGCAACGGCTATGTAGAGTATACGTGGTCTAACAGTGACCCCACATCGAACGCTGCACTCTATGAAACATTTCAGAAAGTCATGGGTGACACGGTACCTATGCCTGAATTCAAGAACGAACACCTGAGACTCATCAACCATATTGCAGCTTTCGACTGGCTGGAGTTTACCACGGGTTTTGTCTATCACCGTCGCTGGAGTGTGAACCCTGACAAGATGAACGAGGCAGGTCTGCCCAACCGTTACCACAGCTTTGCGCCAACGCTGTCCGTTCACCTGAGGCCCTGGCAGAAGGGCCCCACACTTACCGCTAACTATGAGCACAGCATCCCCAATGTGTTCCACTCCAACCTGAACTACGAACGTTGGGAGTTTGATGCTGTCTATAAACATCGGAACAAGAGTGTGCGCATACTGAACCTCCGCGCAGGAGCCGGTTTCTATACACATCGAAGTATGGACTATTTCGTTGACTACGACAACTTCCACGACAACAACCTGGCAACAGGTTGGGAAGATGACTGGTCGGGACAGTTCCAGCTGGTTGACAGCCGATGGTATAATGAGTCCAACTACTACCTGCGCAGTCATGTGTCATACGACTCTCCTTTGCTGATGTTGTCGTGGGTACCTCTTATTGGTCGTATCGTAGAGACAGAGCGTGTCTATCTGAGTGCACTGTCCATCGAACATACACGCCCCTATTTCGAAGTCGGCTATGGTTTCCAGAACCGCTTCTTCTCGACAGGTATCTTCGCCAGTTTTCTGAATACCGAATTCCAGAGTTTCGGTTGTAAATTCACCATTGAACTATTCCGCAGATGGTAAAACCGCTCACTGTATATAAGGCCAGTGCTGGTTCGGGAAAGACATTTACACTGGCTGTAGAGTACATCAAGCTATTGATAGAGAACCCGACCTGCTATCGTAACATCCTGGCCGTGACCTTCACCAACAAGGCTACGGAAGAGATGAAGATGCGCATACTCAGCCAGCTCTACGGCATAAGCAAACAACTGCCGGAATCCGATGCATACTTCCAGCGCCTTATTGCGGAGACTGGCTTACCCAGTGACGCCATTGCCCAACGTGCCGGTTATGCCCTCCATCTGTTACTCCACAACTACAACTACTTCCGCGTAGAGACCATTGACACTTTCTTTCAGAGCGTCTTGCGCAACCTGGCTCGCGAACTCGACCTCACAGCCAACCTACGTATCTCCTTGAACGACAGTCAGGTAGAAGAACAAGCCGTGGACCAGCTCATCGACGCATTGACGCATACCGATGTGATGCTACAGTGGCTGTTGAGCTACATCATGGAGAAAATCAGCGACGACCGTTCATGGAATATCATCGGACAGGTCAAGCAGTTCGGGCGTACCATCTTCCGCGACTATTACAAGGAGAATGCCAAAGCTATCCGCGAGAAGATGCAGGAGAAGGGCTTCATTGAAGGTTACAGCCAGCAACTACGCCAGATTCGCAAGAATGCCCTGGAGCGCATGCAACAATATGCCACCTCCTTCTTCGACACGCTCGAAAGCGAAGGAATTACAGTCGATGATTTAGCCTACGGTCGCACGGGCATCTACAGTTTCTTTGTGAAGCTACAGAACGGCGTGATGGACGAGAGCATCGTTGGCAAGCGCGTCTGCGACTGTCGCGAAGACCCTGCCAAGTGGTATTCCAAGAAGTGTGAGCGTCAGGAACTGGTGCATGCCGTTGCTGAGTCAACGCTCATTCCGCTTTTGAGTCACGCCATGGACGACCGCCCACAGCAATACCGCCTCTATCAGTCTGCTGACCTCACCCTGCGCCACCTCAGTCAGCTGCGTCTGTTAGGTAGCATCGAGGATAAGGTGCGCCAGCTCAACGACGAGGCCAACCGCTTCCTGCTCAGCGACACCCAGCAGCTGTTGCACGCACTCATCAGCCATAGCGACTCACCGTTTATCTTTGAGAAGATTGGCACCCAACTGGAGCACATCATGATTGACGAGTTCCAAGACACCAGCACTGTCCAATGGCAGAACTTCAAAGTCTTGCTGCAGGAGTGCATGAGTCATCAAGAATCTGAGAATCTGATAGTTGGCGACGTCAAGCAGAGCATCTACCGTTGGCGTTCAGGCGACTGGCGCTTGCTCAACGCCATTGACCGAGAGTTTCCACATAGCGAGGAGATGATGGACATCCAGCCGTTGGAGGTTAACTGGCGTTCCTCACGTCATATCATCGATTTCAATAATGCGTTCTTCATAGAAGCTGCCCGTCAGGAGTATGAGAGTCAGCATGAGGAGTATCCGGAGGGAGCCGAACAACTGCTCCGCGCCTATGCTGATGTAGCCCAGAAGGTACCCGAAAAGCGTCCTGCAGAAGGTTTTGTAGAGATTCGACTGTTGCCAGAGACCGACTATCAAGAAGAAACGATGACAACGCTGGTCAGCACCATCCGTCAACTACTGGAACAAGGAGCAACGCCTCGTGACATTGCCATCCTTGTGCGTACCAACAAATACATTCCGCTGATTGCCGCTTATTTCGAGGAACACATGCCTGATATTCGCATTATTAGCGACGAGGCGTTCCGACTGGATTCCTCCGTGACGCTGTGTCTACTGACTCAGGCACTCCACCTGCTGACACACCCCGACGATCTGCTGGCCAAAGCCACCATCGTCAAACTCTACCACCGCAGTGTCCTCAGCGATTCCGTTGCTGAGAACGAGCTGCTCATCAAGGACCGTTCGCTGGACACGCTCCTCCCCGATGCCTTCATCAACCAATTTGATGAGCTACGCCATTTGCCGCTCTATGAGTTGGTTGAACGGCTCTATAGCATCTTCCAGTTGGAGTGTCTGAACGAGCAGAGTGCCTATCTCTGTGCGTTCTACGACCAACTGAACATGTTTGTGCAGGATCACTCCAGCGACATCGACGCTTTCCTGCGCGAATGGGATGAAAGCATTGGCAGTAAGACCATACAGAGTGATGCCACTGACGGCATACGCATCCTATCCATCCACAAGAGTAAGGGTCTGGAGTTCACGCATGTCCTCATTCCCTTCTGCGACTGGCGCCTGGAAATGCCCGACGTCTTATGGTGTGAACCCAACGAGGCACCTTTCGACGCACTGCCCATCGCACCTATCGACTTCAGCAGCAGTCAGATGCGAGGCACCATCTATGAGCACGACTACCTCGACGAACATCTGCAGAATATTGTAGATAACCTCAACCTGCTGTATGTAGCCTTTACACGTGCCGCCCATAGCCTCTTTGTCATTGGCCAGCGTGGTAGTAAGTCCAACCGCTCAGCCCTCATTGAGAAGGTGCTGCCCAACCTGGAACTAGACAACAGCACCCTCAGCGGTGAGAAGGACGAGCAAGCCCCGCTTCTCTTCACCTACGGCACTACCGACGCCGTTTCCACATCCACTACTCCCGTCGCTGCTCCAACAGTTTCCTCCAATCCTTTCCTCGCCCCTATCACTCCTGAGGCCATCACTATCAAGACCTTCCCCACCAAGACGGAGTTCAAGCAGAGCAACAAGAGTCGCGACTTCATCACGGGCAATGACGACCAACAAGAAGCACCCAGCTACATCAAGATGGGCTGTGTACTGCACGAGATATTCTCGACCATCCGCACTACGGCGGACATCGACACAGCCCTGCGTCAACTGCAATATGACGGGGTACTCTACGACGATGAGGTGACTGCTAACAAACTTACCGCCATGCTTCATAAAAGACTTGAAGGAAAGCGCGTAAAAGATTGGTTCTCTGACCGTTGGAAACTATTTAACGAATGTAGCATTCTCCGTCTCAACGAGCAGAATGAGGTCGTAGAGCGTCGTCCAGACCGCGTAATGACAGACGGCAAAGAGACACATGTCGTTGACTTCAAGTTCGGCCGTCCGAAGCCAGAATACTTAGAACAGGTCCGCGAATATATGCAACTATTGAAACAGATGCAGATGCCCAACGTCCACGGCTGGTTGTGGTACGTTTACAGCAATAAGATTGAAGAAGTTATTGGTTAACGGTTATTGGTTATTGTATGAAGAGTTTCTTAGAACACGTCGCAGAAGACATCATCCGCAAATACGGCACCAACCTGTCGCGCACAGCGGTGGTGTTCCCTAACAAGCGTGCCTCGCTGTTCCTCAACGAGCACCTGGCCCGCCTGTCGAAGGGGAAGCCCCTCTGGAGTCCTGCCTATATCACCATCAGCGAACTCTTCCGTCAGCAGTCTGAGCTCCACGTCGCCGACCCTATCAAACTGGTCTGCGACCTCTATCAGTCCTTCCGTCAGTTTACGGGCTCTGAGGAGACTCTCGACAAATTCTTCGGCTGGGGGCAGTTGCTCATCAGCGACTTCGACGACATCGATAAGAATATGGCCGATGCAAACCACGTCTTCGCCAATCTGCGCGACATCCACGAGCTCGACGACCTCAGCTTTCTCACCGATGAACAGCGAGAACTGCTACGCCACTTCTTCAGCCATTTCACAGAGGAGCACGAGACAGAACTCAAGCAGCGCTTCCTGCGCCTCTGGAGTCACCTGGCAGACATCTACCATGACTTCAACCGTCGCCTCACCGACCAGGGCCTCGCCTACGAAGGTGCCCTCTACCGTCAGGTCGTCACCTCTCAACTCTCACCTCTCACCACTCACTCCTCCTACGACCACTATCTCTTCGTCGGCTTCAACCTGCTGCAGAAGGTGGAGCAACAACTCTTCTCCGAACTGCAGAAAGCTGGCAAAGCCCGCTTCTACTGGGACTTCGACGACTATTACATGCAAGGCCACGAGGCCGGTCACTATATCGCCCAGTACCTGCGTCATTTCCCCAACGAACTGAACACCTCGGCTGAGGACATCTACAAAAATTTCAAGAAGCCGAAGGACATTACCTATATCTCAGCGCCAACAGAGCATATCCAGGCACGCTATGTCAGCAGTTGGCTGAACCAACAGCGCATCACCGACGGTCGCCACACCGCCATCGTCCTTTGCGACGAGCACCTGTTGCCCACCGTCATCCACAGTCTGCCCGACGAGGTAGCGAAGGTAAACATCACTACCGGCTACCCCTTATCACAGACTCCCATAGCCTCTTTTATCCAGTGCTACTACGACATGGTACTGGGTGGCAAGACGCCCCGTCTGGTGCGCGCCTTCCGTCGCCATCCGTACTACCGTTATCTCACCGACGATAGCCAGCCCCTTCTTCACCTTCTTCGTCAGATAGCGGATGCCGCCACTGACGACCCTCTCTTCCAGGAGTCCCTGTTCCGCGCCTACACCCTTGTCAACCGCCTAAACGCCCTGCAGGAGAGCGGCGACCTCAGCGTCACCGACACCACCATGCAACGCCTGGTCTCACAGCTCATTCAGCAGACCTCCATTCCCTTCCACGGCGAGCCTGCAGAAGGCCTTCAAGTCATGGGTGTGCTGGAGACGCGTAACCTCGACTTCGACCACGTGCTGTTGCTCAGCTGTAACGAGGGTAACATGCCTAAGGGTGTCAACGACAGTTCATTCATCCCTCACAGCATCCGTCAGGCCTACGAGCTTACCACCGTCGAAAACAAGGTAAGCATCTATGCCTACTATTTCCACCGTCTGCTGCAACGCGCCAAGGATGTCACTATCCTGTGGAACAACGCCACAGAGGACGGCCAGCGTGGCGAGATGAGCCGTTTCATGCTTCAACTCATGGTTGAGAGCGGTCACCACATCGAGCAACGTTCGCTGCAGTCCGGCAAGATTATTGCCCGCTACACCCCGCAACCCATCGAGAAGACGCCTCACGTCCTCAGCATCATGCAAGACCAATGGCTGAGTGTGGATAGTCTGCTAAGTCCCTCTGCCATCAACCGCTACATGCGTTGTCCGCTGCAGCTCTACTATCGCTACATTGCCGATATCAAGGAGCCCGACCAGCCCGACGATGAGCAGGAGCTGGACAACCGCATCTTCGGCAATATTTTCCACAACGCTGCCGATGCCCTCTACCACCAATTGCCACAGTATGTCACCAAAGAGGTGCTCGAGCAGTTGCTGAAGAACAAAGCCACCATCGAGCGCGCCGTTGATGATGCCTTTCACCAGGAGTTGCCCAACGCTGTCAGAGGCGGTCTGCACCTCATCAATCGTGAGGTGATCATCCGCTACCTGCGCCAACTCATCGAGATTGACAAAGCCCTCGCCCCCTTCACCATTCTCGGCCTGGAATGTGACGTGCAACGTGAGCTCAACCTTCAGACATCAGACCCCTCACCCTTCACCTCTCACCCCTCACCTCTAAGAATCGGTGGTCGCATCGACCGTCTCGACCAGCTTTCCGACGGGCGTATCCGTGTAGTGGACTACAAGACAGGAAGCCATCGTCTGAAGGCTCTTGCCAGTGTAGAAGACATCTTCGACCCTGCCAAAATTCATGACCATAGCGACTACTATTTCCAGACTTTCGTCTATGCCGACATCGTCAGTCGCCAGCAGGCCAACATCTTACATCTGCCATCGGACATCAGACATCACGCCGTCAGTCCAGCCCTGCTCTTTATCCAGCATGCCGGCGCCAAGGACTACGACCCCACGCTCTGCTTCGGCAAAGATAAGATTCTCGACATAGCGGACTATAGTGCCCGCTTCAACGAACTGCTGGAACAGAAAGTGAACGAGATAT
Organism: uncultured Prevotellaceae bacterium; assembly: GCA_900316265.1. Lineage (GTDB taxonomy): Bacteria > Bacteroidota > Bacteroidia > Bacteroidales > Bacteroidaceae > Prevotella. The sequence continues at coordinate 39,631 of ONCH01000025.1, forward strand.
TCTCTCCAGAAATCCCGTTCACTCCCACAACAGACCTGAAGATCTGTCGTATATGTCCTTATCTGCAAATGTGCAGACGTTAGCGATTCTTATGTTTCAGGAACCAGCTGTGCGTAAAGAAATGGTATAGTACCAATGCCACAGCGGTGATGCCCAGAGCCGTATATATCAGCGTTGTGGGCTGCTCGTAGAAACAGGCATAGCCCAGACACAAGCCCAAGGCAATACCGGTCTCCCACCCCAGAAAATAGGTGCTCTGCGAGGTGCCTCGTTGACAGTGACGACTCAGCTTGATGAAGAACAGCAGGAAGCGTGAGCCGATGATACCTGCGCTCAGTCCTACAAAGACGGGTGTCACAGGTGAGGCAGGAGCCACCAGGAGAATGGCCAGTGCCGCCAGCAACAGGAATAATCCCGTAATAATCTCGCTCTTTAATTCCGCATCACGGAACACAAAGCGCTGTGCCAGCAGTGCCATCAGGAAACCACCCATCATCAAGGCGTAGAATAACGGTTCAAAAGGCATCGACAACAACAGACCGATGACAGTAGTCACCAGCAACAGATTGACGAAGAGGATAAAGCCATGCGTCAGGAAGAAACGGTCCAGCGACACGACCTTCACGCCCTCTTCCGGTGTACGGAAGGGGAAAGTGACAATCTTGACCAACAGCAGGGCACCGACAGCACATCCCACGGCACTCCATACGACACCCTCGAAGCCATAGAGCGCGCTGACTATCAAGCCTGCCAACGGTCCTAAAGACAGGGCAAAGCGGGAAAACCACGACGCACTATGGTTGGCCTCCGTACGCTGGAACGACTCACATGTGTCAATAACCAGTGTGGATGTCAGCACCATCTGAGCCAGTCCGAAGGTTGCTCCCAGCATAAAACGGTGGACCATAATGATGGTAAAGTCCACAAATGTCGTACGCAGGGTATCGATATACAACAGCAATACCAGATTGACGATAACTGCCACTATTGCCCACATGCAAACCACATTGCGGCGATAGCGCTGTACCAACCATGAGCAGCAGGAGCCAAAGAGGTAGAGTCCCAGTCCGAAGACACCCATCGAACGTCCCACCTCCACTGGTGTGAAGTTTTCCTCCTCCATCAACCAGCGAGGCATGACGGGCAACAGGATATATACGGAGATGGTAAGCAGTAGCGACGCTACAGCCATCATCCAGAACTCTCTGTGCCACAGTTTGATATGTACCGGTGTATTCTGAGTATTCATTGATTAGTACGATTCGTTCGCATTGGGGAAGTCGCCACTCTTGACGTCTTCCACATAGTGTCCCACAGCATCGGTGATGACGCTGTTCAGGTCGGCATAGCGACGCAGGAAGCGGGGCGAGAAGCCCTGTGTCATTCCCAGCATGTCGGCAATCACCAGCACCTGGCCGTCACAACCGTTACCGGCACCAATGCCGATGGTCGGACACTTCACCAGCTTCGTTACCTCCGTAGCCAGTGCTGCGGGAACCTTCTCCAGCGTGATACCAAAGCAGCCCGCCTCGTCCAACAGCTGTGCGTCGTGCAACAGCTTATCAGCCTCAGCCTGTTCTTTGGCACGCACAGCATACGAACCGAACTTATTGATGCTCTGCGGGGTCAGTCCCAGATGTGCCATCACAGGAATACCGGCGTCCAGAATGCGCTTTACAGTGTCGAGAATCTCCTCGCCGCCCTCCATCTTCAGGGCGTCGCAACCACTCTCCTTCATGATGCGGATAGCGTTAGTCACGCCATCAGTGGCATTCACCTGATACGAGCCGAAGGGCATATCGCAAACCACCAGCGCACGCTGACAGGCACGGGCCACCGAGCGAGCGTGGTAAATCATATAATCGACGGTCATGGGCAACGTGGTAGCATTACCGGCCATCACGTTCGAGGCGCTGTCGCCCACGAGAATAGCGTCAATACCGGCCTTGTCCACGATACCAGCCATGGTATAGTCGTACGAAGTCAACATGGAGATTTTCTCACCTTTCTGCTTCATCTCCATAAAACGGTGTGTTGTCACCTTGCGTGTGTCACTTACTAAATATCCTGCCATAATCTTTCAATTTTTAATTTTCATCTTTCATATAGTTTGCTATGACCTCATCGCAATACGGTCTGATGGCCTCTGCGGGGTTCGTCGTAGAGAGACCCACCACATACATACCAGCAGCCCTACCCGACTTCAAGCCATTAAACGAGTCCTCAAAGACCACACAATCCTCGACCTTCACGCCCAGTCGCTGGGCAGCTTTCAGATAACAGTCCGGATCGGGCTTCGAACGTTCAAAGTCCTCTGAGGTCAAAATGGCGTCAAACAGACTACGGAATTCAGGATGCGACTGATAGACAGCCTCCATCTTCGGCTGGTTCGAACTGGTCACCACCGCCGTCTTTACACCCTTGCCACGCAACTGATGGATATAGTCCTCAAAGCCCGCAACAAACTGATAATCCATCTGTTGCTCGTATTGATTCAAGCGTTCCGTAATTAACGGTTGCTTCTCTGTCAGCGGTCCAGAGAACCACGCATCGTAAATCTGCACCAGCGTCTGGCCCTTGATTTCGTGCTCCAGTCCAGGATGCTCCGGATGGAACTCACGGCACTGTGCACCCCAGAAAATGGTGTACTGGGGCTCCGTGTCAAACACGACGCCATCCAGGTCAAACAACGCTGCTTTCATTTCTTTCTTTTCCATTTGCGGGTGCAAAGTTACAAAGAAAAATGGAAACCACCTTCTTTTTACTGGAAAAAATAACGTTTAGGGAATTCCCCCTTAGGGTTTAGGGATTATCCTTTGCAGCGTCACGGTTTTCTTCCTACTTTTGCAGCGTAAACATTTAACAACTGCGATTATGAAGAAGATGATGATAGCCCTTTTAGGTATGCTGACGATAGCAGCATCGGGCAAGGCAATGAGTTACGAACAGGCTCGCAACGAGGCGCTGTTCCTGACCGACAAGATGGCTTACGAACTGAACCTGACAGACGAGCAGTATGAAGCCGCCTACGAGATTAACCTCGACTACCTGATGGGTGTGACAAGCTACGACGATGTATATGGCGACTACTGGGAGCGCCGCAACCGCGACCTGAGCTACATCCTGCTCGACGTACAATGGCAGGCATACATTGCCGCCAGCTATTTCTACCGCCCCCTCTATTGGGACGCAGGCTACTGGCACTTCGGCATCTATGCCCGCTATCCACACCGTGACTACTTCTTCTTTGGACGCCCGGCATTCTATGCCACCTATCGTGGCGCACACGCCTGGCACCTGCACGGTACGCACGGATACTATTATAACCACCGTCACCACTTCCGTCCGGCAGCAGGACGCGCCCACTTCGGCATGCACGACCGCTGGGACCGCGGCGACTTCCATCACCGTCATGGCGGAACAGCAGGACGTCACGGAGGAACAGACAGACACCACGGTGGTTCAATGGGACACCACGGTGGAACAGACAGAAATCACGGAGGTACGGGCAGGCCTCACGGGGGAACAGACAGAAATACAAATGGGACGATAGGCCGCTTCAGCAATAGCGATCGTGGCACCGCTCACCAGCGTCCTGACAACTTCGGAGGTCCACGCACCAGCTCTACGCGTACAACAGTATACCACGACGCAGGCAGCCGTCCCAACAGCGGCTCATTTAGCAGCAGCAGTCGCAGTAGCGCTTCATTCGGCGGAAGCCGCAGCAGTGGTTCATTCGGTGGAGGCCGCAGTAGCGGTTCATTCGGCGGAGGCCGTAGCAGTAGTGTTAGCAGCGCCAGCCGCGGAAGTTTTGGAGGCGGTAGCCACAGCAGTGGCAGTCATGGAGGCGGCAGCCGAAGCGGCGGTTCGTTCGGCAGTCGGCGTTAAGACTCGCACCTCAGCATTCATCATACGCTGTACCTCACGCATAGTACAACCGGCATAGACAGCCAACACGGCTTTGTTCATAATGCCATGACCTACGGCCACCACCCGCTTTCCTGGGTAGGTGGTCGTTATATATTGCAGGAAGTCGGCGGCCCGTTGCAACAGCTTGGGCTCACTCTCTATGTCGTCAGGCCATACCATTCCTTTCAAATCAGGAATAAAACGCCCCGTAAAGCTTCCCCAATCACGCTCACGGAGCAAAGGGGTGGTGCTCACGGATAAACCGTGAGGAGCAGCAATGATTTCAGCAGTCTGGATAGCACGTTGCAGGTCGCTGGCAACAACAGCATCAATGGGTTCATCGGCCAGTCGCCGAGCCACTTGCTGGGCCTGTTCCCTACCCCGTTCGTTGAGACAGCCCTGCGTCTGTCCCTGCATAATCTGACGAGCATTATCGACGGTCTCACCGTGACGTACTAAGAAGAGAGTGGTTGCGCCACTCTCTTCTGCTTTTCCTTCTTCATTTAACATTGGTAACAATGCCCTCAATATACGTTTTGAGAATATGAATACCCGTCTTGTTGTCGCCTCCCCAGGGAATAATGAGGTCGGCAAACTTCTTCGTGGGTTCGATAAATTGTTCATGCATGGGTTTCAGCACCTTCTCATAGCGGTCAAGCACCATGTCAACCGTTCGCCCGCGTTCTACCACATCACGCCGGATGTTACGGATAAGACGCACGTCAGAGTCGGTGTCCACGAATATCTTCAGGTCCATCATGTCGCGCAGCTTCTTATAGTGCAGCGTCATGATACCCTCCAAAATGATGACGGGCTTGGGTTCTACGTGTACAGTCTCTGGCAGACGGTTGGAAATGATATACGAATAGGTGGGCTGTTCTACGGCCTGACCGTTCTTCAGCATCTTGATATGCTCTGTGAGTAACTTCCAGTCGAAAGCGTCTGGGTGGTCGAAGTTGATGGCCTTACGCTCTTCGTCGGTCAATCCCGTCGTATCGTTATAATACGAGTCCAAGGGTATTACGGCTGCACAATGAGGTGGCAGCACGCTGGCAATTCTCTTTACGACGGTGGTCTTTCCAGAACCTGTACCGCCTGCAATTCCGATAATGTACATTATTGTTTCTGTTCTTTTACAAGATATACCAATGTGGGCAGGTGGTCACTATAGCCATTGAGCCATACGCCACCGGCATGGGTACGAAGGGTGTTGCCCTTGTAGCGGCCTTCTTGCTGGAAGAGATAGTCGCGACGGAATATCTGAGCCTTCCAGTACTTCAGTGAAGAATAGTCCTTCTTGCCCTTTTGGTTCAGCAGTGAGTGCGAGAGGATAATCTGGTCGAAGAGATTCCACTTGCCGTCATACATCAGCGTACCAGTACCACTGGCGTGGATATTCCAGAACGGGTTGAACAGACCGCCGGGCTTCACGTCCTCCAGTTCGCGCTGGGCACCAAGGGCCTTCGACATAGAAGGATCAGCAGGGTCGTCGTTCATATCACCCATAATAAGAATCTTCACATTGGGATCATCCTTCAGCAGGGAGTCCTTCACGACACGAAGCTGCTTGCCACCGAGTTCACGATAGTAGCTGGTAGCACCACGTGAGGGCAGGTGGTTGACGATGATAGTAACGTGCTCGTCAGCCAGTGTGCCACTGACTACAAAGAAACCACGGGTAGCACGACGGGCGTCCTCAGGCTTATCATATATATAAGGTACGAGCTTCACATTGCGAACGGAGAACAGTGCCGGGTTATACAACAGACCGCAGTCCACACCACGATGGTCAGGACCTTCAATCAGCAGATGCTGGAAGTTGCGCTTCTTCAGGGGCTCCTGCTCGCAGAGGTCAGCCAGACAGCCGTCGTTCTCTACCTCAGAGACACCAATGGCGGCAGCACCTACGGTAGGCAACACGTCGGTACCCATCTCAGCAAGTACACGAGCCATGTTCTTCAGTTTGTTACGATACTTCATACCCGTCCACTTATTTCTGCCATCAGGCAGGTATTCGTAGTCATTGTGACCCTCGTCGTGCAAGGTATCAAACAGGTTTTCAAGGTTGTAGAAACCAATGGCATAAACAGAGTATTTCTTCTCTTGTGCCAGTGCGTTCATTGTTCCCATCAGGAACAAAACGACCATTAAGGATAGTAGTTTTTTCATAATCTTTTAGATTTATTGCTGCGAAGATACGCATTATTTTTTAAAAACTATCAATTTCTTCAAAAAAAAACACGAAAAAATACTTTTTTTTGCATTTTATTCATTATCTTTGCAGCAGAATCTTTGAATCGAAATATTAAAAACACATTATTATTAAACAAAACAATCTTATGCAAAAGAAGCTACAATTAGCCGTGTTGGCTCTCTGTCTCGCTACGACTGCGTATGCTCAGGAATCCCTAAACACTTCTGTTTCGGAGAAGGAAGAGCAGGTTATCGTTGACGAGCAGGCCTTCACTTTCACGGAAGCGCAATTGGGCGAAGACGACGACATGTCGCAGAATGTTTCGATTATTTCATCGAATCAGAACATCTTCGCCAATTCGTCTGGTTTCCAGTTCAGCGCTGGACGCTTCCGTTACCGTGCTTTTAACCAAAAGTACAATGAGATTTACATTAACGGTGCTCCCATGAACGACATGGAGTCTGGACAGTTCCGCTTTGCTTTGATTGGTGGTCTGAACCGTCAGACCAACAGTGGTCGTGAAGCTGCTCTGCCCTTCGAGTTCAACAACTTCTCCATGCCATCAATGGCGGGTTCCAACAACTACGACTTCCGTCCGAGCCGTATGGCTACTGGACAATATGCATCTTTGGCAGGTTCTAACCGCAGCTACACGCTCCGCGGCATGTATACCTACAACACAGGTCTGCGTCCCGACGGATGGGCTTTGTCTGCCGGTCTGACCTACCGTTGGGCTAAGCGCGGTTACGCTAAAGGAACCTTCTACAATTCACTGTCATACTTCTTCGGTGCTGAGAAGAAGTTCAACGACGAACACTCAGTAGCCTTCATCACATGGGGTAACCCCACAGAGCGCGCTTCACAGGGTGCTGGTACTGACGAGGCTTACTGGATGGCTGGTACCAACTTCTACAACCCCTACTGGGGCTATCAGGACGGCAAGGTTCGCAGTTCTCGCGTTGTCAAGGACTATGCGCCCACCGTACTCATCAACTGGGACTGGAAGATTAACGACTACATGAAGTTGCAGACTGCGCTGACTGGCCGCTACTCTATGTATAAAGGTACCAGCCTAGGATACAACGGTGGTGAGAACCCTGCTCCAGACTATTGGAAGTTGATGCCGTCAAGCTACTACGACGTATGGTATGACGAGGCTGCCAACACCTACGATGGTTACAACAAGTACTACTATGCACGTACCTACTGGATGGGTAGTGAAGAGGCACGCCAGATTAACTGGGACCGCATGTACTACACCAACCGTAAGACCAATGAACTTGGTTCCGATGCCAGATACTTCGTACAGGCCAAGAACATCAACAACCTGAATGTGACATTGGCATCAACGCTGAAGACCGAGTTGAGCAAGAACATGAACCTGAACATCGGCTTCAGCTTGGCAACCAACAAGGGTATGCACTACAAGACGATGGACGACATGCTGGGTGCCAACACCTATCATGACATCAACACCTATGCCCTGGGAACCTACAGTGCTAATGACCCACGCGTACAGTATGACCTGAACAATCCCAACGCAGTAGTGAAAGAGGGCGACAAGATGAACTATGATTACAACTTGTTGGTCAACAAGGCTCAGGTCTGGGCTGCAATGAAGTATCAGAAGAAATCGCTGGCAGCATTCCTGGCTGGTCGTGTTGCAGGTACCAGCATCAAGCGCGACGGTAAGATGCGCAACGGTATTGCCGACTACATGGGACTCAGCTCCTATGGCGAAAGTGAGACAGCCCGCTTCCTTGACGGTGGCGCAAAGGGTGGTCTTACCTACAACCTCGGTGCAGGCAATGTCATCACCATCGGTTTAGGCTACGAGTTGAAGACTCCTACTGCCAATACGCTCTTTGTATCTCCTGAAATGTCTAACGAGTTCTGCGCTAACTTGAAGAACGAGAAGATTTTCAGCAGTGAGATTGGTTACCAGTTCTCTACCACATGGATTAAGGCCAACGTGAATGCTTACTACAGCCACCTGAGTGACGTCACCGAGTGGCAGAACTTCTTCGACGACGATATCAACTCATTCTCTTACGTGTCAATGACAGGTATCAAGAAGGAGTACTACGGTGTCGAGGTAGGCGTAAAGGCTTCACTGAACTCTAACTGGAGCATTCGTGGTTTGGCAGCTATCAGCGAGGCTAAGAACATCAACAACGCCCGCGTTCGCTATATGAGCTCTGCTAAACCCATCAAGAGCGCTGACGGTCAGCAGAGTTTCTATGCTGAGGAGACCGTATTAAATAAGAACATGCGCGAGAGCGGCACCCCACTGTCAGTTTATGGCCTGACGCTGAGCTACAATGGTGGTGGCTGGTTCATCGACCTGAGCGGCAACTACTACGACCGCATCTACCTCTCCTACTCTCCCGTTTATCGTTACGAGAGCACGCTGGTTAACCGCAACAAGGCAGCTATTGCCCGTGGCATTGCTGAAGAGCGTACTATCGACGACAACGGTAACGTTATTGAGAGTGCTCTGGATCAGGCTAAGGGTACACCAGGCTTCATGCTCGACCTGAGCATTGGTCGCTCTATCCGCCTGAAGTCTGGCCAGCTGTCCATCAACCTCTCACTGACCAACCTGCTGAACAACACCAAGATGTGCACAGGTGGTTACGAGCAGAGCCGCAGTAACTACTCTATCGGTTCTACTGATGGCGAGATTAACACCAGCCGTCTGTACCGCTTCGACAAGAACCCGAAGAAGTACTATGCTTATGGTATCAACGGTATGCTGAACATTGGTTACAGATTCTAAAACACTGAAGCATTATGAAGACAAGAAATATTTTCCTATTAGCCCTGACAGCTATTCTCGGAGTTTCGTGTCACTCGTGGGACGAACCTTCGTTGGAATCTGGAATGACAGCGTTTGGTAACCAGTACGTCCAAGAGACCAATGTTGTTACCATTGACGCCTTGAAGACACAGTACAAGAGCGTCATCAACAACAACAGCCTCCAGCAGATTACCAAACCCACACAGATAAAGGTTATCGTCACTGGTAACGATGACGGCAGCAACCTCTATAAACAATTATATGTATCAGACGGTACGGCTGCTATCTACATGAGTATTGACAAGAGCGGTATCTTCAGCGATGCTCCCGTAGGCCAGTGCCTGCTCATCGAACTGAACGGCTTGTATATTGGCGGCTATGGCCAACAGCCGGAGATTGGTACATTCTATCACAACGAAGCCAAGGACTTGGACCAGGTGGGTCGTATGAGCCGCTTCGAATGGAACGAGCACTTCAAGCTGATTGACCCTGTTCCAGGACTGAGTGCAAAACCCGTTATGGTTAGCAGCATGAAAGGCCTCAATCTTGAGAAGGACTGCGGCAAGCTGATTACCTTGGTTGGTGTCAACATGAAGGGGGCCGACGGCAAGATTACCTTTGCTCCAGATGATGGTAGCGCTCAGGTAGTTGGTGGTTGCGTAAACCGTGAAATCAACGGTATGAGCAACGTAGTGGTACGTACCAGCACCTATGCAAAGTTTGCTGCCAGCCCGATGCCTGTTGAGAAGATCAACATCACTGGTATTGCTTCCCGCTATGGCTCTACATGGCAGATTATGCCGCGCGTCATTGACGACATTGCCCTGACTACTGGCAATGAGGATGTTGAGGAATACAAGGAAGAGACCATCGGAACGAAGGAGAATCCTCTCACTGTAAATGACGCCATTGCGTTGATTAACAGCTATGCAGACGGTGCCTCATCACCTAACCCCGCTATTGTAAAGGGTAAAATCTCGAAGATTGATGGTTATAACGCTAATTACAAGAGCATCACCTATTGGATTTCTGACGACGGTGGTACAAAAACACAGCTGCAGGTTTACAGCGGTAAGGGCATCGATGGTGCTGACTTCACTGCTGAAAGCGACTTAAAGCTGGGCCAGACGGTTATCGTCAAGGGTACTTTAAAGAAGTATGTCAACAAAGCCGGTGCTGTTACTCCTGAAATTGACCAGAGCAGCGAACTGCTGTCCATCGAAGATGGCGCAGGAGGTGGTGAAGCTGGCGGCGAGGCCAAGGGTACTGGTACGCAGGATGACCCGTTCAACGTAGCAGCTGCTGTTAAGAAATGTCAGGAAGCCGGCGAGACAGCAACTACAGAAATCTTCTTTGTCAAGGGTATTGTAAAGGAAGAATATACGGTTGACAGCTATAAGAATGCTACATTTGACATGGTTGACAGCGAGGGCGCTTCACAGAAGTTCACTGCATACCGCGTAAAGGGTGCTGACGGCAAGGGACTCAAGGAAGGATACAAGGTTCCTAAGGGGGCAACTGTTATTATCAGTGGTAAGCTTGTCAACTACAAGGGCAACACTCCTGAGACTGCCCAGAACAGTGGTACTCTTATCAGCGTAAATGGTAATGCACCAGAACTTGCTGAGTAACTACTTTCTAATACTAACAAACGAATAAACAAAAAAGAATAAAGATATGAAAAAGATTTATTATCTGATTGCGATGGCCGTAATGGCTTTCACATTCACCAGTTGTGAGGACGTGCCCGAACCATTCGGACAGCCCATCAACCCCAATTCAGGTGCAGACGCTGGCACTGCAGACCCTGCTGGTAGTGGTACAGCTACTGATCCTTATAATGTAGCAGGTATTCTCGACTATACCAAGAGCTTAGGAGCAGATGTAACCTCTCCCAATGATGTCTATTTCACGGGTGTAATTACTGAAATCACAGCAGCATTTGTGAATGACAATTATGGTAACGCCACTTTTAAAATTGGTGACACAGAGAAGAGCAAGAGCACTTTCTACTGCTATCGCTGTCTCTATTTTGGTAAAACCAAATACACCGATGACAAAGCCTTAAACATCAAAGTGGGCGACAAAGTTGTAATCTGCGGTAAAGTTGTAAACTACAAGGGAACAACCCCAGAAACACAACAAAACGAAGCATACGTTGTATCTATCAACGGCACTGGCGGTGGTGACACACCAAGTCCAACACCTTCAGGTGATGCCAAGGGTACTGGTACACAGGCTGATCCATTCAACGTAGCAGCAGCTATTGCAAAGTGTAAGGCAACGGGCGAGACTGCAACCACTGAGAGTTATTATATCAAGGGTATTGCCGATGCGGAATACACCGTTGGAAGCTATAAGAATGTTGAAATTGACATTGTCGATCAGGAAGGTTCTTCAGATAAGTTTAAGGTATTCCGTGTAAAGGACAAGGATGGTAAGGGTATCAAGGAAGGTTACAAGATTTCCAAGGGCGCAACCATTATTGTTTGCGGTCCTGTGGTAAACTTCAAGGGTAATACTCCCGAAACTGCTACTGGCGCCTACCTCGTAAGCGTAAACGGCAATGCGCCTGAAGTTGAAGGCGGCGAAGGTGGTGGCGGTAGTGATACACCAAGTGGCGAAGGCGATGGTACAGAAGCTAAGCCATACAATGTAGCAGGTGTAGTTGCTGCTGGTTCAGGTACTGACGTATTTGTAAAAGCATATATTGTTGGATGGGTAGAAGGTCAGGCTCTAGCTACTGGTGCCCATTTTGACGCTAATGCTACAGTAGCTTCCAACATCCTGATTGCTGATTCTCCAAACGAAACCGATGTAGCAAAGTGTATACCTATCCAGCTACCTTCAGGGGCTGTTCGCACCGCAGTTAACTTGAAGGATAATGCAGGTAACTACAAGAAGGAGATTCTCCTCGTAGGCAACATTGAGAAATACTTTGGCACAACAGGCATAAAGAGCACATCTTATGCAAAGATAGGTGACACCGAGGCAGGAACTAAGCCCAGCAGTGGCGAAGGTGGCGGCGGTAGTGACACACCAAGTTCAGGTACAGGCACACTTGCTAATCCTCTTACAGCATCTCAGGTATACGACATTGTAGCTGCAATGGAAAGTGGTGTAACATCTACAGAAGATTACTATGTTAAGGGAAAGATTTGCAGTATCAAATTCGAGTATAGCGCTCAATATGGTACAGCAACATTCAACATTTCTGATGACGGAAACACTGGCAGCAAAGAATTTACTGCCTATAGCACTTACTATCACGCCAGCGAACAGAAATGGAAGGAAGGCGACACGCAAGTAGCAGTCGGCGACGAGGTTGTAATATGCGGAAAGGTTGTAAACTACAACGGCAACACACCAGAGTTCGCCAGTAAGAAAAGCTACGTAGTGAGCATCAGCAAATAACTTAAAGAGAATATCTATTCATCAACTCGGCTGCACCCTACCCTGGCGTGCAGCCGTTTTTATTTCGAAAAACATGTAACCTATTAACGTAACAGGTCGCAAATGCCGATGCACAGGAGGATTGAGCGATGTTAATAGATGCTCAAACATTTAACATACTAGTAACATGTGTGTACTGCCCTAGAAAAATTGTATGTTAAATGTATGTTAATAGTTGGTACGACTATTAACATATCCTAAAGCCTTTATTTATCGGAGGTTCAAGGACGTTAGGTTAAAAGGTTACATGTTTTTGCAAAGATTTCTTCTACGACGTTACATTAATGTGAAGGCGAGAATACAGCTGATACGGGAAAAAGAACAGCTGATACAAATGCGTATCAGCTGTATATGGAATGCTAATACAGCTGTCTCGTGCTCGTATCAGCTGTATTTGTAACCAGAAAACAAAATAAACCAAGAAAGATTTGGCAGAATGGAAAAAAGTTCGTACCTTTGCACCCGCATTTATGCACAATAGACAAGTAACATATAATAATTAACAAGAAAATGAAAAAAGGTATTCATCCAGAAAACTATCGCCCCGTCGTGTTTAAGGACATGTCCAACGGCGATATGTTCCTCTCGCGCTCTACCGCTAAGACTAGCACTTCTCACCCCTTCTACACTGGTAAGAGCAAGCTCGTTGACACCGCTGGTCGTGTTGATAAGTTCATGAGCCGCTACGGTAAGGCTGCGAAGAAATAAGATACTATATTTCAAGCAAGACATTATAAAGGTGCGTACAGGGTAGTTGCATATGCCTTGTGGGCACCTTTACCTTTCAAACAAAAACAACGAAAACAAACTAAAACGACTAAAAAATCCAAAACTATGAAACAACTACATTTTTTCCTATCGACATTACTGCTCGTGGTCTTTGTAGCCTGCGGAGACGACAGTAACGAATACAAGATTGGTGGTAAGACCGGTGAAGATACGCCCGTACAACCCGACGAGCGCCAGAGTGCTGGTCCTGAGATTGCCAAGTACAACCTTGAGTTCCCTGCCTTGAAAGGAGGCAACAGCATCGTTGTAGTACACAGCGGAGTACTTAATGACACGTACAACAAGAGTGGCGTTAACTACAGCGTAGAATGGGACACCAGTCTCCGTGCACAACGCTGGAGCTGCTACCAGATGTATGCCGACAGCTACAAATCAGGCTCACAAGTATCCAGATACTCCGCCACCAATGACGGTTCACTGTCACCAGAATGCCAGTATCCCAACGACCAAGATATACTCGAACAATACAGACTAACAGTTGACCCATATAAGTATTCTGGTTATGATCATGGCCACATCTGCCCATCTGCCGACCGCCAGAGGGCAGTAGAAGCCAACTATCAGACTTTCTATATCACCAATATGCAGCCTCAGAACAACAAGTTCAACGCCGGCATTTGGGCAACGATGGAAAATCAGATACGCACATGGGCTAATAATTTTGACACACTCTTTGTTTGCAAGGGAGGCACCATTGACAAGGCTGAGCACATCATTGAATATGTATGCGGCAAGAGCCATCAAGCAACAAGAGTCAATGCTGACCACGTTCCTGTACCTAAATTCTTCTTTATGGCCGTACTGGGCAAGAAAGGCACATCCTTCAAAGCTACAGGCTTTTGGATTGCTCAAGACAACTATACTTCTACAGATTTGAAGAGCTACGCCGTCACCATTCAGGCTCTGCAAAACAATACCGGTATTGACTTCTTCTGCAACCTGCCAGACGACATTGAGAACCAAGTAGAGACCGTTGCCCATTCACAAATGGAAAAAGAATGGGTATGGATAAAATAAAAAATGTAAATCCTTTGGTTATCCCACAGAAAAGTCGTATCTTTGCTGCAAAGCAATGATACGACTTTAATTATATAGTAAATATTACAACAAAAACAACACAATGAAAACCGTTTACGACTACACTGTCAAGGACAGAAAAGGAAAAGATGTTTCACTGAAAGAGTATGCTAATGAAGTACTGTTGATTGTCAACACCGCCACCAAGTGCGGCTTCACCCCACAGTACGACGAGCTGGAAGCCCTGTACAAGAAGTACCACGCTGAGGGTTTTGAGATTCTCGACTTCCCATGCAACCAGTTTGGCCAGCAGGCTCCTGGCACCGACGAGAGCATCCACGAGTTCTGTAAACTGAACTTCGGCACCGAATTCCCTCGTTTCAAGAAAGTCAAGGTCAATGGTGACGATGCTGAACCTCTCTTCCAGTTCCTCAAGGAGCAGAAAGGTTTTGCAGGTTGGGATATGGAGCACCCCATCGCCCACATCCTCGACGACATGCTCACCAAAGCCGATCCCGACTATAAGGAAAAGGCCGATATCAAATGGAACTTCACCAAATTCCTTATCAACAAGAAAGGTCAGGTTGTAGCCCGCTTCGAGCCTACCGAGAAAATAGAGAATATCGCCAAGCAAATCGAAGAATTGCTGAAGTAAATGGAACACGTAAAATGTTTGATTATAGGCAGCGGACCCGCAGGGTATACCGCTGCTATTTATGCCAGCCGCGCTAACCTGCACCCCGTAGAATATAGTGGCATGCAGCCTGGCGGTCAGCTGACGCAGACTACCGAGGTAGAGAATTTCCCCGGCTATCCACAGGGTGTTGACGGTAATCAGATGATGATGGACCTCCGCGAACAGGCTGAGCGTTTTGGTGCAGACATTCGCGATGGATCAATTGTACGGGTTGACTTTTCCAGTCGTCCCTACAAGCTATGGGACGAGGACAACAACGAAATAGAGGCTGAGACCGTCATTATAGCCACAGGAGCCTCAGCCAAATACCTGGGACTCGATGACGAGCGCAAATACAACGGACAAGGCGTCAGCGCCTGTGCCACCTGCGACGGTTTCTTCTACCGCAAGAAGACAGTTGCTGTGGTTGGTGGCGGTGATACCGCCTGCGAAGACGCCCTCTACCTCAGTGGACTGGCCAAGAAGGTATATCTCATCGTGCGCAAGCCCTTCCTCCGTGCCTCAAAAGTCATGCAGGACCGTGTGATGGCTGCCGAGAATATCGAGATACTGTTTGAACACAACACCCTTGGTCTCTTTGGCGAGAACGGCGTAGAAGGCGCACATTTGGTGAAACGTAAGGGCGAAGCTGACGAACAGCTGGTAGATATCCAGATAGACGGATTCTTCCTGGCCATCGGCCACAAGCCCAATACAGATATCTTCAAGGAGTGGCTGGATACCGACGAGGTGGGCTACCTGAAAAAGATTGACGGTACACCACGAACCAAGCTTCCTGGCATCTTCGTAGCTGGCGACTGTGCCGACCCCGTCTATCGTCAGGCCATCAGTGCTGCCGGAACAGGCTGTCAAGCCGCTATCGAAGCCGAAAGATTCTTATTGGAGAACTAGAAAAAAACTAGTAAAACCATCTCAAACTAATATTACTAGTTTTAAACCATCAGAAAAGCCCCGCTTCACAGCGAGGCTTTTCCTTGTAAAAACTAAATTAATCAACCATAAACCTTAACCATTAAAAATCTCTTGTTATGACTTTAGAGTATGAAACACTCTTTTGTCGATAAAACATTCGCTAATCTCTTATCGACATTGCAAAGATAATACATTTATATAATATACAGGTTTAGATAACATTAAATATAGTTTAAATATCGTTATTTATACGATTTTTCTACCTCAAATAACGTTTTTCAAACTAAAATACACGCATTTAACATCTTTTTAACGACGAGAAGGCTGTTTTTTTAAACAAAAATCGTATTTTTGCGACCGTTAAAGAATCGTCAATGAGCAGTATCCATATCATTCTTATCGTCATAATTGTCATTTTGGCACTTCTAAACCTCCGTTTGAAGCTTCGCCAACCATCCGACAAGCGTCATTTCATGATGCCCGAACGGTTAGGCTTGCATGTCAGCAACAATGACATCATGCATTTTCTAAAAGACTGCACTGACGACATCAAATCATTTATGGATCACAGGGGAATAGACTTTAAAATGAGATGTGAGCCAGAAAGTATGATGGGATGGCTTGATACGGAGCTGCTGGACAGAATACTGATATTATTATTGTCAGACATGGCCAAACACCTTGATCATGGTGGAAAGATTACTATTGCGGCCTATACCAACCAACGATATGACAACATCACCCTCCGCATTAGTGACAATGGATCAAAATTTAGCGATACTGGACTACTCCTTATCCATTATATGGTTGCCTTCCATCGCGGTACAATCAGAAATGAATACTTCGAAAAACAAGGTAATACCATTTTTATTGAATTGCCCATCAAGAAAGATGCCTATGAAACCGAACAGCTGGAAAGCAGCAGCTCGTCGGCCTTCCATATTCCCAGCGATATTGAGTTGCACGTACCGACCATAGAGTTACCGACAGGTTATGAAGAAGGCAACAGCAGTCTGCGGGAAATCATGCAAGCCCCCCACTCTGCCGATCAGGAATTCCTGCGTCGCGCTATCCAATGTGTCAACGAGCACCTCAGCGACACAGACTACGATCGCCAAGCTTTTGCATCAGATATGGGAAGCAGTGTAAGCACACTTTATAACAAGATTCGCGCACTAACAGGCAAAAACATCTCAACATTCACCCGCGACATCCGCATTAAAGCTGCTTGCAAGTTAGCCAAGGAGAATCCAGACTTGCGGGTCAGCGATATCGCCTACCATGTTGGCTTCCGTGACCCTAAATACTTTGCCACGTCCTTCAAGCGCGTTACGGGCGAGCAACCAAAGGAATACTTTGCAAAGTTGAGAGGTGAGGAGTAAGAAACTAGAAGTGAGATTTGCGCTTGAACAAGCAGAGGCCAAAGAAAGTGAGGAGGCCATTGAGCATCAGCAGTTCGTAGCCAAAGCGGTACCCAGTCAGTTGACCGACAACCATATCCAACAGATAACAGACAATGGGCGATGCAACACAGATATAAGGTACAAAACGGTCGTTGGTCTGGCGTTTCGTCAATAGTCCGAAGACAAACAGGCCCAACAATGGACCGTAGGTATAGGAGCAGAGAATATAGATAGCATCAATGACACTGGTAGAGTTAAGCACCTTGAACAACAAGATGAAAATGACGAAAACCACTGACATCCCGATATGTACACGGCGACGCAGATGTTCGTCATCAGCACGTCCCCGGATATCCACACAATAGCTCGTGGTTAGCGCTGTCAGTGCAGAATCAGCACTGGAGAAGGCTGCTGCCACCATACCGAGAATAAAGAGGTGAGTGACGAGAGGTGAGTGGTAAGTAATTTGATTGATAAATACGGGAAGTAGTTCGTCACCCTTGGCAGGCAACACTATTCCTTGCTGTTCATACCAGAAGGTCAACAGGACGCCCAACGACAGGAAGAGCAGATTGGCAGGAACGAAGGCTACACCATAGGTACACATATCCTTCTGTGCATCACGCAGCGAGCGGCATGTCAAGTTTTTCTGCATCATATCCTGATCCAGACCTGTCATCACAATAGCAATGAATGCACCGCTCAGGAACTGTTTCCAGAAATGCTGCTTCGAGACCCAGTCGTCCAGCACGAAGACGCGCGACAATTCACTATTGCTGATAGCCGTCACCGCATCACCCATCGTCATACCCAGTTCACCCACCACCTTATATATAATAAGGAGTAAGGCACCAAACAGACATGCAGTCTGTAACGCATCCGTCCACACGATAGTCTTGATGCCACCTTTTCGGGTGTAGAGCCAGATGAGCGCCGTCATCGCTATCACCACGAGGAAGAAATTGATTTCCAGGCCACTACATTCCATCAGTATCCAGCACACCACATAGAAACGCACAGCTGCGCCCGTTATTTTCGATAACAAAAAGAACGAGGCCCCCGTTTTGTAAGCTCGCTGTCCAATGCGCTGTCCCAGATAACCGTAGATGGTCGTCAGGTTCAACCGGTAGTAGAGTGGCAACAGCACGAAAGCAATCACCACATAACCCACGATAAAGCCCAGACACGTCTGCAAGTATGTCATACCGATGCTGTTCACCATGCCTGGCACCGACACAAAGGTAATGCCAGAGATAGAGGCGCCTACCATACCAAACGCTACCATATACCACGGTGACCGACGATTGGCACGATAAAATGTCTCGTTGGTTGCCCGTCGTCCTGTCCACCGACTGATGGCAAACAACAGGGTAAAATACAGCAATACTATTAGTATAGTTGTCATAATTGCGTGCAAAGGTAGCAAAAAGTAAAGAATTAAGAGTTAAGAGTTAAGAAAAAAAATGTAAGACAGATGTAATTTTCTTAATTCTTCATTCTTCATTCTTCATTAAATTATGTACCTTTGCAGGCGGTAATCACTAACCAACAACAAAAAAATAATGGCAAAACAGAAAAAATTTATCCTTCAGGAGAGTGAGATTCCAACACAGTGGTACAACATCCAGGCCGACATGCCCAATAAACCCATGCCGCCTATCCATCCTGCTACCAAGCAGCCCCTTGGCGTTGATGACTTGGCACACATCTTCCCCCGCGAGTGCTGTGTGCAGGAGCTGGACACCGAGCACCGTTGGATAGACATCCCCGAGGACGTGCTTGAGAAGTACAAGTATTATCGTTCTACTCCGCTGGTACGTGCCTACGCATTGGAAGAGGCACTGGGTACACCAGCCCACATCTATTTCAAGAACGAGTCAACCAACCCGCTGGGTTCACATAAGATTAACTCTGCCCTGCCCCAGTGCTATTATGCCAAGCAGGAAGGCACCACCAATGTCACTACCGAGACAGGTGCCGGCCAGTGGGGTGCAGCCCTGAGTTATGCCGCCAAGATCTACGGACTGGACTGCGCTGTCTATCAGGTGAAGATTACCATGCAGCAAAAGCCTTACCGCTCCAGCATCATGCGTACCTTTGGTGCAGTCGTCGAGGGTTCTCCTTCGATGTCAACCCGTGCCGGTAAGGACATCCTGACACGCGACCCGAACCACACCGGTTCACTGGGTACCGCTATCTCAGAAGCTGTCGAGCTGGCTACAAGCACTCCCAACTGTAAATATACGCTGGGCTCCGTGCTCAACCACGTAGGTCTGCATCAGACCATCATCGGTCTGGAGGCTGAGAAGCAAATGCAGATGGCTGGCGAATATCCCGACATCGTGATTGGCTGCTTCGGTGGCGGTTCTAACTTCGGTGGTATCTCGTTCCCCTTCATGCGTCATAACCTGAGTGGTGAGCGCCACACGGAATTCATCGCTGCTGAGCCCGACAGCTGTCCTAAGCTGACTCGTGGACAGTTCCGCTACGACTTCGGTGACGAGGCTGGCTACACACCGCTGTTGCCGATGTACACACTGGGCCACAACTTCAAGCCGAGCAATATCCACGCTGGTGGTCTGCGCTACCACGGTGCTGGCATGATTATCTCACAGCTCATTAAGGACGGTTTGATGCACGGCGTCGATATTCCTCAGCTCGAGACCTTCGAGGCTGGTATGCTCTTTGCCCGTACTGAGGGAATCATCCCTGCTCCTGAGAGCTGCCACGCCATCGCTGCTACCATCCGCGAGGCCAAGAAGTGCAAGGAGACTGGCGAGGAGAAAGTAATCCTCTTCAACCTCTCTGGTCATGGACTGATTGATATGCCCAGCTACGAGTCGTTCATCAAGGGTGACCTGCAGAACTATACCGTTACCGACGAGATGATTGCTGCCAACCTCGCTGAGCTCGACAAACAGTAATTGATTTTTAGAAACGAATAAAAAAGGCTGCGTCTCTGCTCTCTATGAGTTTGACGCAGCCTTAATTATTTATTCCTAATTAATTATTAATGCTACTGTTTAGAAACGGCCTGGGCCACCGAAGCCACCGCCACCAGGGCCACCGAAACCGCCGCCGAAGCCGCCGCCACGACCACCGCGACCACCACGAGCGCCACCAGGACCACCAGGGCCACCGAAGCCAGGACCGCCCTGACCACGACGGTTGTTACCAAAGCCTCCGAACAAGTTCAGGCGATAGATGACATGCAGCATAGCATAGCTGGTAATAGCGTTATACTCTGTATCGGTACGCTGCATAGCCGAGATAGCTCGGCTGAAGGTTGACTGCTCGTGCAGTAGGTCGTAAAACTGCAGCGACAGGGTCAGCGCATTGCCACGCAGGAACGACTGCGACAGCTGTGCATTCCAAATTAGTTCGTTGGTATTCATCGATGCATCGTTATAACCACGACGGCTGTTCATATTCAGATTCGTCGACAACTGCGTACCCCAAGGAGCGCTCAGCATGGTGCTGGCACCATATGAGAAAGTCCATGTGTCAAGGTTGTTGTTCTCCTGCAGTTCGCTACGGTTGTGATTGTATTCCAGCGAGCCATTCAGCTCGAATTCGAACCAACTGTTACGATAGCTGGCAGACAGACGCTCGCCAATGGTCGTTGCGCGTGTCACAGACTTCTGAGAATCCTGATTCAGCAGGCTTACAAAACCTACGTTATGTGCATAGCGCAGAGTCGTGAAGGTGTTGACGTTGAAGTAACCTGCAGAGTCAATAGACGTATTGAACATCACCATAGCGAAGGCATTCCAGTTACCGTCAATATTCTCAGGTCGTGTGATGTTACCACCAGTTGTCGGGTCATACGTCACCTTACTAGCGATACTGTTGCTCGTTGTAGAGAAATTCGCATTCACCATCAAACTGCGCTGGTGGCTCTGCCAGTAGTTGTTGTACTGGAAGCGCATGTTCTGTGTGAACGAAGGCTTCAAGCCGGGGTTACCCTTGCGGATGTTCAGCGGGTTAGAGTCGTCGGTAATGTCCAACAGGTCGCTCATGGATGGCTGACTGGTGTTGGCACGATAGGTCAAACGCAACTGGCTGACATTCGAAATCTTCCAACGGAAGTCGGCAGTAGGAGCGAAATTGGTCACTGTACGGGTCGTGTCAGAGTGTACGCCCTTATAATCCTGAACGAAGTCAGACTTCTGAGGTACCATCTGTACACCAATGTTGAGGTTGTATGCATCACGCACCACGCGCAGCATGACCTCGGCTGTATGGATATAGTTTTTGTATTCAGAGTAGCGGCTCAAGTCAGTAGATCTGTAGTCTTCAAGCGATGAATTACCCATCAGCGACAGATAATCGTCCCAACCACGATAAGTAGGTATCACGCTCATGAAGTCCCAGCCATAACCGCCCAAGTCATAAGTACCACGGTCGCTCTTGCTGTACTTATACTGGTACTGGTAAGAGAACTGCAGATAGGTACGGCGCATGATTGGCTCGCTATAGGTCAGACGGATGCTATAGTCCCAGTTCTTAGTAGGTGTCACAGCATAACGGTTATTCTCTACATTGGGCATTGTGCCATAATAATTCACCAAATCGTTAGAGAACGACTTGCTCATGCCCTCGCTGTAGTTAGCACCCAGACGCAGGGTAATGTTACGTCCATAATTATTAAGCTTGCGGTTATACTGTCCCCAGCCACCCACGCTCTTATTATCGCTGTAGCTCAGGCTATTGCTAATATTGCTGTTCTTAACGATGCTCTTGCCGTCATCGTCTGTCTCAGCGGCGAGCTGAGTCAACTGGCTCAGTGGGTCTGTAATGCCCTTAAAACTATAGGGGTCCTTGCTGAACGTGGCACTGGAACCGTCAGACAGTCCGTCACTTGAATTGTAGTTAAACTGAGGACGGAACATGATGTTGGTCATTGAGTCAGGTGTCCACTCAATACGGAACTGGCCGTTCCAAGCATTCGAACGCGTCAAATTGCTGTACAGACGGTTGCCAAACGAGCTAACCGAAGAACTCATGAAACTCTCTGAAGAAACTTTGCTGACAGCGTCACCGTCGTTATGGTTCCAGCGGATGCTACCATCCAGTGTGATGAGGTCTGTCTTCTCGTAGTTCATGTTTACACCCACCATCTTGGTAGCTGTCAAGCCCTGTCGACCACCACCGAAGCGGCCACCTCCACCACCAAAGCCCATATCGTTGACGTTGTTGGCACTTGTCATCAGGAACGTCTTGAAGTCGTCCTTCATGATACCACCGAAAATACGGCCAGCATAGCGGTCCTTCGTACCTGCTCCCAGGTCGGCATTGACCATGATACCCTTGTTCATACCTGTCTTGATGCCGAAGTCGAGCACGGTTTCTTCCTCACCGTCATCGATACCGCTGACACGGGCCAAGTCACTCTTCTGGTCGTATGCGCGCACGCGCTCAATAATAGAGGTGGGCAGGTTCTTCATGGCGGTCTTCGTATCACCCGTCATAAACTCCTTACCATCAACCTTAATTTTCTTCACCTCCTTACCGTTGATGGTAATCTTACCGTCGTCATCGACCTGAGCACCAGGCAGACGCTTCACCAGTTCCTCCACAACGGAGCCCTCTGGTGTACGGTAGGCAGAAGCATTATATATAAAGGTGTCGGCCTTCACAATCACCTTTGCGGCATTACCCGTCACAACGGTGTTCTTCAGCATGATAGCGTCGGGCTTCAATTCCAGCGTACCCAATGCGACATCCTTGTCGTCGGTAACGTTGACACGCTTGGTATAAGGTTTAAAACCTACACAAGTCACTTGCAGGATGTAGTTGCCTGCCTTTGGTGCTGTTACGCGGAACTTTCCTTCCATCGAGGTCAGTCCACCCGTAACGAGTGTTGAGTCTGTACGAAGCAGTTTCACGGTGGTCTGTGCTACCGGTTCCTGGCTGTCACTCTCGACGACCACGCCGCTCACATGGCGCTGAGCCATCACGACCACATTACTCAGTAGAAATAAGATAATGAATAGATGCTTTCTCATTGCTTATAATGATTGATTTTTGTTATCTTTGACGCAGAAAAAGTAGAAAAGTTTAATAATATCTGAAAAAAATGACGTAAAAATTACAATAATACCTCATTTTGTATACGACTTTGCCATATTTGTTGTAATTTTGCACCCTGAAAGCAACTATGGACCAGCAAAAGGTAGTCATATCGCAGCATCTGGAACAGTCGCTCAGCCAAGTTTTGGCCGAGTGTAGCTACGACCGTCTCTTCGTTCTTGTCGATGAGACGACAGAGAAATGCTGCCTGCCCGTTCTATCCTCTCACCTCTCATCCCTCACCTCTGGCTTCTCAATAATTAGAATTGGGGCCACCGACCAGCACAAGACGCTCGACTCGCTGAGTCACGTCTGGAGCGAGCTGCAACGCATGGGTGCCACGCGCCACTCGCTGATGATCAATCTTGGCGGAGGCATGGTGACCGACCTGGGAGGCTTTGCGGCATCTACCTTCAAGCGCGGTATACATTATATTAATATACCCACCACCCTGCTGTCTATGGTCGACGCCTCCGTGGGTGGCAAGACCGGCATCAACTTCGGCGGACTGAAAAACGAGATTGGCGTCTTCAACAATGCTGACTGCGTCATTCTGGACACCACGTTCCTCAAGACCCTCGACCAGGAGAATATCCTCTCCGGCTATGCCGAGATGCTGAAACATGCACTCATCAGCGACGAGAAGATGTGGACTGAGCACATCCTGTACTCTCCCCTCACCTCTCACCTTTCACCCCTCACCTCTATGATCGCTCAGAGCGTTGCCGTCAAGCAGCGCATCGTCACCGAGGACCCCACAGAGCAAGGACTGCGCAAGGCGCTGAACCTGGGACATACCGCTGGCCACGCTTTCGAGTCACTGGCGCTGGAGCGTACCCCCATTCTCCACGGCTATGCTGTAGCCTACGGACTGGTGGTCGAGCTCTACCTGTCGTGCGTGAAGACGGGCTTCCCCACCGACAAGATGCGCCAAACGGTGCAATTTATCAAAGAGCACTACGGCAAGATGACCGTCACCTGTGATGACTACCCCCATCTGCTGGAGCTTATGCATCACGACAAAAAGAACGTGGGCACCACTATCAACTTCACGCTGTTGGCCGATGTTGGCAATCTATGTATCAACCAGACAGCCACAGAGGAGGAAATTCGTGAAGCCCTCGACTTCTATAGAGAGAATTAATATTAGGCAATTAGGAACACTACTACCTATTAAATTTGCTAATTAACCAAATGCGTAGGGTCTATCCGTGAGGACAGACCCTACTTCTTTTCTCATATTAGCTTAGATTGCAGCGCCACACTGAGACCTTCAGGTCTCAGATTGCAACGCCACACTAAGACCTTTTGGTCTTAGAACTGTGGATGAGGACCACCCTGACCACCAAAGCCACCGCGACGTCCGGGACGACCAGGACCGCCGAATCCACGACGCTGTGGGCGTGACTCCTGATACTTCTTATACTGGTCTTCCGTCAATATCTCTTTCAGTTTCTTCTCATACTCCTGGCGCTGTTCCATGCGCTGCTGCATCTCCTTCTGCATCTGCTCACGCTGCTCTTCAGTCATCTGAGGACGCTCCGGACGCTGCTGACCGTTCTGTGCGGTTGCACCAGACTCACCATCAGGACGCTGGGGACGAGGACCACGCATCTGTGGACCGGCAATCACCTTCTCATACTCCTTGTTCAGAGCCAGCACCTTCGTCTTCTGCTCGTCGGTCAACTTCAGGTCGTTTGCCATGCGATCGGCCATTTGCTCCGGTGTTATCTGACGTGGGCCACGGAACTGCGCCTGCTGCTTGTTGTCACTCTTTTGAGCCTGTACTGCTGTCAACGACAGGATTGCTACCATTGTTAAAAGAATCTTCTTCATAATCTTTAGTTTTTTAAAGGGTTATACTTATTTGTTATTTTTGTTTCCGTTTTTGTTTTCGTTGTTCGTTCAACGTTTTCTGCTATTATGACGCATCAACGCCCCCAAACGTTTAATCCACCACCCTTCACTTTCAGCGAACACCCCAAAACATTCAACGAACTCTTAACTCTTAATTCTTAACTCATAACTTCTTAAAATACCAAATCTTAGGTATTGCACATTTCCTGAAAACCCCGTACCTTTGCACCCAGATTCTTCAACCAAGTAAATTTATTTAGCCATATAACCACATAAATCAGCTACAAGATAAAGTATTTGTTTAGTTAGAATGAGGGACCTGCCGTGAGGCAAGTCCCTTTTCATTTTGTATCAGCAGAACCGGATGTCGGTAATCACCTGACTACCGACATGCTGGTTCAACTGGGTGACAAGCTCTTGGCGACGCATAGACAGTTCGGCACGCAAGGCCGGACTGGACAAGCGCACAAAGAGCACTTGATTATAAATATAGGTGTTCAGCGTGTAGCGCTCAACCAGAGGACCAGCTATCTGGGGCCACGCCTCTACCAGCCGCTTCTGTTGCAGAGGCGTCTCTAACCCTTGCTCACGCAGGTTGCGCAAGATGAGGTCCTTGACTGATTGTACGTCGCGCTTAAACACCAGCAGGATTACTTCTTCATGTCGAAGCCGAGGCGTACGCCGTCGTAGTTCTTCGAGAGTTCGCCAATCTTCTGAGCGGTATCGTTGCCACTCATGGCGGCCATTACCTGAAGGATATTCAGCAGCTTCTTAGATTCGAAGAGCAGAGAGATGCCGCTATACTCGCGCTTGGCATAGCAGTTGATGGAAAGCAGCAGGCCCTTCATGGTTACCTTGGCAGTGGACTCGTCGATAGTCCAGGTGCCACCAAACTGCTTGCCTGCGATGGTAGCGCTGAACGTGCCATCCTCGTTGAAGGTAACGGTGGTGTTCTGAGCGTTGATGCCCACCTTCTGGAAATAAGGAGCTACCTCCTGCTCAATCTTGGTAGCGGCTACCTCACCACCAGCCTTAGCCAACAGGTTCTCGCTGGTGAAAGCACATCCTGGGCTGTCGTAATGCCAAGTGCCTACCATACCTGCCTTCGTAACCTTGTCGAGGCCGATAACGCTGGTAAAGGCATTGGCCAACGTACCGCCACTTGTCATTGCCTGGAGGATTGTACCTGCTCCGCATGACGTTACTACTACCCCTGCTGTCACTAATAGCACAAGGGTTGTCATTGTTGTTACAATTTTCTTCATAATACCTTATTTATATATAAATGTTTATAGTTTACTGTTTACCGTTTATCCATCTATCTCTCCCTGACTGACGTGGAATATCTTGTAGTCAAGGGTAGTGGTGCTGAGTATCTGGTCGAGATGGTCGCGATTGGTATCGGTGATGAATATCTGTCCGAAGTTGTCGCTGGAGACGAGGCGCACTATCTGCTCCACACGCTGGGCATCGAGCTTGTCAAAGATGTCATCGAGCAACAAGAGGGGCGTGGTCTGCGCACCTGTACGCTTCAGGAAGTCGAACTGCGCCAGTTTCAGGGCTATGACATAGGTTTTGTTCTGTCCCTGCGAACCCTCACGCTTCATCAGATGACCGTCGAGCGTAAACTCCAAGTCGTCACGATGGACACCATGCAGCGAATAGCCCACGGCAAGGTCTTTGTGGCGGTCTCGCTGGATGACCTCCAACAACGGACCACGCTGACAATGAGAGACATAGGTAAGCCCTACCCGCTCCTGTCCACCAGAGATGTGTTCATAATACTGTTGGAACAACGGCACCAACTCATCGACAAAGGCACGACGCTTCTCAAAGAGCTGTTCGCCAGCCTCAGCCATCTGCTCCTCCCAGAGTTGTATGAGGAGAGGATCGAAAGCTGCTGAGGAAACCTCTGCGGCGCTGGCCTGTTTCAGCAGGGTGTTGCGCTGCTGCAGGGCATTATTGTAGCGGCTCAGGGCATCAATATACGAGCGGTCGTACTGGGCAATAACCATATCCATCAGTTTGCGACGCTCCTCGCTACCGCCCTCAATGAGTAGCGTATCGGCAGGCGACACGACGACGAGCGGTATCAGTCCGATGTGCTCAGACAGCCGTTTATACTCTTTTTTATTGCGCTTGAAATGCTTCTTCTGCCCTCGTTTCATACCCACGGAGATGATTAATTTTTCATCTTTCATCTTTAATCTTTCATCTCCTTCTCCATATTCTCCTTCAATCATGCAGAACGGTTTATCGTGGCGTATCACCTGCGAATCGATGGGGTTCGACGCTGAACGACAGAACGACAGGTAATAGACCGCATCGAGCACATTCGTCTTGCCCATGCCGTTGCGTCCGATGAAGCAATTCATCTTCGGCGAGAGCTCCAGCTGAGCCTCACCGATGTTCTTATAGTTGAGTATGGAGAGCTTCCTAAGTATCATTTCGCGTGCAAAGGTACGAAAATTTTTGTTTTTATTTGGTTTTTTGCTCACTAATTTGTACCTTTGCACCCGATTTATGCCCTAGAGACAAGAAAGAACAAAAAAAACAACAATAAAAATGGCAACAAACAATCAAAAAGCAGCTCCCGTAGAGGAGCAGGTCACTAAGACCGAAGCCTTCTTCGACAAGTACAAGAAGGCCATCGTTGGCTGTGTAGCAGCCGTTATCGCTATCATCGTATGCGTTATTCTCGCAAACAACTATTATTTCGAGCCCCGCGCTAACGAGGCCAGCACCGAACTCGCTAAGAGTCAGGAGCTCTTCGACCAGCAGCAGTACGACAAGGCACTCGTTGGTTTCCAGAAGGTGGCTGCCGACTACAGCTCTACCGACGCTGGCAATCTGGCTCAGCTCTACATCGGTATCTGCCAAGCCAACCTCGGCAAGTGGCAAGAGGCTGTCAACGCACTGGAGCAGTTCAGCGGTCAGGGCGACCAGATGATCAGCCCTGCAGCAGAGGGTGCACTGGGTAACGCCTATGCAAACCTGAACCAGCTGGACAAGGCTGTTGAGCACCTGAAGAAGGCTGCTAAGATGGCTGACAACAACTCACTGTCTCCCACGTTCCTCATTCAGGCTGGTGAGATTCTGGAGAGTCAGGGCAAGAAGGACGAGGCCCTGAAGCTGTACGAAGAGGTGAAGGAGAAGTACTTCAACTCTATGCAGTACCAGAGCATCGACAAGTACATCGAAAGATGTAAGATGTAAGAAGTCAGAAATAAGATATGGCAACTAAGAATCTGTCGGAATACAATGCCGCCAAGGTGCCCGATGCATCGAACATGATTTTCGGCATCGTCGTATCAGAGTGGAATCCTGAAATCACAGGAGCCCTGCTCGACGGCTGCGTATCGACACTGGAAAAGCATGGTGCACTGCCTGAGAATATCCACGTCAAGACAGTGCCCGGCTCTTTTGAGCTCATCTACGGAGCCCGTCAGATGACGCTCAACGACGGTTACGACGCCGTTATCGTGCTGGGTTGCGTCATCCGTGGCGAGACCCCCCACTTCGACTACATCTGTCAGGGTGTCACTCAGGGTATTGCCCGACTCAATGCTACTAACAACATTCCCGTAGTCTATGGACTGTTGACCACCGAGAACATGCAACAAGCACAGGATCGTGCTGGCGGACGTCTGGGCAACAAGGGCGATGAGTGTGCTGTGGTAGCTATCAAAATGGCTAAGTTCTGAGAATTTTCTATTATTACAGCAATTAATGTTACCAACCAAAAAAGAAACAACGATGAAAAGAACGATTCTTTCAGCATTGATGCTGGTATGCGGACTGATGCTGGCAATAGCCCAGAATCCCGCTCAGATAAAATTTGACAAGACCACCCACAACTTCGGCACCTTCTCAGAAGCCAATCCCGTTGTATCGTGTGTGTTCACTTTCACGAATGTCGGTGAGCAGCCATTGGTTGTCAATCAGGCTATCGCCTCTTGCGGATGCACCGTTCCCGAATACACCAAGGAGCCTATTAAGCCCGGTGAGAAGGGAGAAATCAAGGTAACTTACAATGGCGAGGGTAAATTCCCTGGACACTTCAAGAAGTCGATTACCGTACGCACGAATGGTGCTGTCGAAATGACTCGCCTCTATATTGAAGGCGACATGACAGAAGCCGAGAAGAAATAGATGTCTGACGTCTGAGATAAGAACAATAAAAAGCGCTGCCGTTTGGCAGCGTTTTTTATTTGCTAAAAACTATACGTCAAGCCGATGGAGCTCCACTCCTGCAACTGGAAGTAGCCCATATCCTCATCCCAGATATTTCCGTCGTCGAAACGAGGATAGACGAAGAGGTTGGCAGAGATATACTTCGTCACGTTCAACTCAAACTGGTTCTCCCATTCAATCTTTGCCTGGTGATAGGTCGTAATGGCAAAGAGACGCGTCTTCCACGACAGTTGATCAATAATGTTCCACTTCAGTTCGCCTGTAAACTGAGAAGCGAAATCCTCCAAGGTATGGTGATCGCCCTTGATACCATTGGCACTAATCAGCGCCTCACGAGCCACATAACGGAAGTTAAAGGCAAAGGGCAGGAAGTTCAGCGTACCCTTTAGCTTACCACCCAGCGCATCGACGTTATACTGCATACCAATACCGATATTGAGGTCGAAAGGTGAGGTAAAGTCTGAATAGACCTTCTCGTCGTTGGCTTTCAAACCGCGTGCAAACTGCGTATAGGCCAGCAGCTGCAGGGTATAATACCACTTCTTATGCGCTTGAACACCCAGCTTACTGGTAAAACGCAACAGGTCGTTGTTGGTCTTATATTTATGAACGGTATCTGAGGGGGACGTCTGGAAACCCAGCTTCATCTCCAGCTTATTGTCGAACGTGATGCGGTCTTTGTCGTTGTAGTTTAGCTCCAGATTGGCAGCAGCTACCGCCGAATAATTGCTTTCACCACCTTTGTGCCAGTTGTTTGACACATAGTTCTGCAGGAACTGCAGATAGCCGTCACCCTTGAATTTCCAGAAGTTGGGCTTCTGAACAATGAGATTGATGGGCACAACCTCAGGCTCGTCAGGTACAGGAGCTGCAATATCAATAAGATCCAACTCCGGGGTAAGCTCCTGGTTGACATCCTCACGAATGCTACCGACAGCCAACAGGTTCGACTCGTTGTTGACCACCAAATCAGGACGACGCAAGTAAAGGTTCATCATCGCCTGGTCAATGGCATCAGCCAGTTCATCATCGGTTCTTGGCTGTAGCGACAGTGTCTTCTGAGCACCAGAATGATAGAACGTGGTGGGTGCGAACAAACGAAAATAGCGACCGTCGCTCTGCTCCTGACGCAACTGGTTGTTGACCTGTTGCAACGAGTCCAGACGCTTACGCATCACGTTCAGCGAGTCAAGATAGTCTTTCACCACCTGAGATGATTCGGAGACAACACTCCGTGTACGGCGCTGCGCATTGACGCTGACGGTCGTCAACAACAGTATCGTAAGTAACAAAAAGTATCTATGTTTCATAATTGTCTGCAAAGTTACGTTTTTTTTTTAATTCATAATTCATATTTCATAATTATTTTGTACCTTTGCACTCGTTTTATATAAATAAGGTAAAAACAACAATGAATAGAGACACCATTATCGGCTTCGCACTCATCGCTCTGGTACTGATTGGTTTCAGTTGGTGGAATCAGCCCTCAGCAGAGCAGATAGAAGCCGCCCGCATGCAAGACAGCATTGCCCAAGTCCAGAAAGATAGTGTACTGAAAGCCCAACAGCAGGCCGCAGCCAAAGCCGCCAGCAATTCTTCTGCTGACAGCGTAACAGCCATTGCTGCTGACACCACAGCGCTTTTTTATGCTGCCCAGCAGGGCAACGCAGAGAAAGTGGTGCTGAAGAACGGCAAGCTGACGCTGACCCTGAACACGAAGGGTGGCACCATTGAGAAGGCCGTTATCCACCATTTCCAGAGCATCGACGGCACCAACGACGTCACCTTGTTCGACGCCAAGGACCAGCAGTTGAACTTTATGCTGGCAGGCAAGCAGGAGAACATCGTGACCAGCGAGCTGTATTTCACGCCTACCAACGTTACCGACTCTACCGTTACCATGCTGGCAAAGGCCGCCAACGGCGGACACATCGCCCTGCGCTATCGTCTGGGCAAGGACTATATGCTGAGCATGGCCCTGGAGACCCAAGGTCTGGCGGGCATGTTTGCCCCAGCCTACAAGGAGATGGACATTGAGTGGAACGACCACTGTCGCCAACAGGAGAAAGGCTTTTCTTTCGAGAGCCGCTATACGGGTCTGTTCTATAAGGAGGCTAACGGCGGTACCGACAACCTGTCAGAAACTGCCGACAAGACAGAGGACATTGAGGAGCGCCTCGACTGGGTGGCTTTCCGCAATCAGTTCTTCTCTATCGCCTTCATCTCTAAGGACGATTTCTCACAGAATGCCAGTCTCTCCAGCATACAAGATCAGAAAGGCTCAGGCTACCTGAAGCAGTTTGATGCCAAACTGAAGACAGCCTTTGACCCCACAGGCCAGAAAGCCTCTGAATTTGAGATGTATATCGGTCCCAACGATTTTCGTCTGATTCAGGACGTAGAGCAGCAAAGCCAGTTTGGCAAAGACCTCGACCTGGAGCAGCTCGTCAACCTGGGTTGGTGGCTGCTGCGCTGGATCAACCGCTGGTTCACGCTATATGTCTTTGACTGGCTGACAGGCTTTGGCTTCAATATGGGTATCGTGCTGATTCTCATCACCCTCTTGCTGAAGGGCATTACCTTCCCCATGGTGAAGAAGAGCTACATGTCCAGCGCCAAGATGCGCGTACTGAAACCCAAATTCGAAGAGGCCACCAAGCACCTCGACAAGCCCGAAGACCAGATGAGGAAACAGCAGGAGATGATGTCACTCTACTCCAAGTATGGCGTATCACCGCTGTCTGGCTGTCTACCCATGCTCATCCAGATGCCTATCTGGCTGGCCATGTTCTTCTTCGTGCCTAATGCCATTCAGTTGCGCGGACAGTCGTTCCTGTGGATGGACGACCTGTCAACCTACGATCCCATCTGGGAATGGGGCACCAACATCTGGGGTATCGGCGACCACCTGTCGCTGACCTGCATCCTCTTCTGTGCTGCCCAACTGATTTACACGTGGATTTCCATGCGTCAGCAGCGCGACCAGATGGTAGGTGCACAGGCAGACCAGATGAAGGTGATGCAGTATATGATGTACTTCATGCCGCTGATGTTCTTCTTCATCTTCAACGACTACTCGTCAGGTCTGAACTTCTACTACTTCATCTCGCTGTTCATGTCGGCAGCCATCATGTGGACCCTGCGCAAGACCACTGACGACGAGAAGTTGCTGGCTATTTTGGAGGCTAACTATCAGGCTAATAAGAACAACCCTAAGAAGCAGTCAAACTTTGCCGCACGTCTGGAAGAGATGCAGAGAAAGGCCGACGCCATGCGTGAGCAGCAGCGAAACAACCGTAGATAACACAACAGCACACACACAAAGATGAAAATTGGTTTTGATAACGAGAAGTATCTCAAGATACAGTCAGAGCACATACGAGAGCGTATTGCCAAGTTTGACGGCAAGCTTTATCTGGAATTAGGTGGCAAGCTTTTCGACGACCACCACGCCAGCCGCGTACTACCTGGCTTCAAGCCCGACTCCAAGTTACGCATGTTTGCACAGCTCAGAGACCAACTGGAGATAGTCATCGTTGTCAGCGCAGAAGATATAGAAAAGAACAAGGTACGTGCCGACTTGGGCATCACCTACGACGAGGACGTGCTGCGACTGCGCCAGGAGTTCCAGAGCCGTGACTTCATGGTAGGGTCAGTGGTTATCACCCACTACAATGGTCAGCAGGCTGCCGACCAGTTCCGCCACCGTTTGGAACGTCTGGGCATTAACAGACGAAGGATTCGGCAAGAACGACTATGTAGAGACCTCGCGCGAGCTGGTCATCGTCACCGCTCCAGGTCCCGGCTCTGGCAAGATGGCAGTCTGCCTCAGCCAGCTCTATAACGAGAACAAGCGCGGCATCCGTGCCGGCTACGCTAAGTTCGAGACTTTCCCCGTATGGAATCTGCCACTGAAGCATCCCGTAAACATCGCTTACGAGGCTGCTACTGCCGACCTGAACGACGTCAACATGATTGACCCGTTCCACTTGGAGGCTTACGACAAGATAGCCATCAACTATAACCGCGACATTGAGATATTCCCCGTACTGAACGCCCTGTTCGAGGGCATCTACGGCGAGAATCCCTATAAGTCACCTACGGACATGGGTGTCAACATGGTGGGCTTCTGCATCTCTGACGACGAGGTGTGCTGCAACGCCTCTCGCGACGAGATTATCCGCCGCTACTATGACGCCACCAACAAGATGGCTGACGGACTGGACAACGAGCGTGAGGTTAATAAGATTCTGATGCTCTTCAACCAGGCCAAGATTACGACCGCCTATCGTCGCGTAACAGTAGCAGCACAGGCCAAGCAGGAGCTGACAGAACATACTGCCGCCGCCATGGAACTGGAGGACGGCACCATTATCACCTCCAAGAGTTCTCCCCTACTCGGCTGTTCAGCGGCTCTGCTGCTCAACGCCACCAAGCATCTGGCAGGCATCGACCACGATGCCAAGCTGATTCCACAGAGTCTGATAGAACCAGTCCAAAAGACCAAGATAGAATATCTGGGTGGCAAGAATCCTCGCCTGCATACTGACGAGGTACTGGTAGCCCTCAGCGTGCTGTCCAAGGACGACGAACAGTGTCGCCAAGCCCTGGAGCAGCTGCCCCGTCTGCGTGGCTGTCAGGTACACTCTACTGTCATGCTCTCCGAGGTCGACCGCAAAATCTTCAAGAAGCTGGGTTGTGGACTGACCTGCGACCCCGTCCGCAAAAAATAATTAATACTACATCATAACTATGGCTATCATTAAACCATTCAAGGGCATTCGCCCACCAAAAGAACTCGTAGAACAGGTAGAGAGCCGTCCCTACGACGTGCTGGACTCTGAGGAGGCACGCGCCGAGGCTGGCGACAACGAAAAGAGTTTGTATCACATCATCAAGCCGGAGATTGACTTCCCCGTAGGCACCTCGGAGTACGACCCGCGCGTCTATGAGAAAGCTGCTGAAAACTTCCAGAAGTTCCAGGACAACGGATGGTTGGTACAGGACTCGCGCGAACATTATTATATCTATGCCCAGACCATGCAGGGCAAGACACAGTATGGTCTGGTAGTCTGTGCCCATACGGACGACTACATGAAGGGCAACATCAAGAAGCACGAGCTGACACGCCGCGACAAGGAGGAAGACCGCATGAAGCACGTCCGCGTGAACAATGCCAACATCGAACCCGTGTTCTTCGCCTATCCTGACAATGCCATACTCAACGAACTCATCATGCGCTATGCAGCCACTGAGCCAGAGTACGACTTCATAGCTCCCATCGATGGCTTCCGCCACCAGTTCTGGATTATCGATGACGACAACGACATGCAGACCATCACCAATGAGTTCAGCAAGATGCCGTCACTCTATATTGCCGACGGACACCACCGCTCGGCAGCCGCTGCCCTCGTGGGTGCAGAGAAACAGAAGCAGAACCCCAACCACCGCGGCGACGAAGAGTATAACTACTTCATGGCCGTCTGCTTCCAGGCCAGCCAGCTGACCATCCTCGACTACAACCGCGTCGTCAAGGACCTCAACGGACTGAGCTCGGAAGAGTTCCTTGCCGCACTGAAGAAGAACTTCGAGGTGGCAGACAAGGGTACCGACATCTACAAGCCTCAGCAGTTGCACGAGTTCTCACTCTATCTGGACCAGCACTGGTACAGCCTGAAAGCAAAGGAAGGCACCTACGACAATACCGACCCCATCGGCGTGCTCGATGTCGACATCTCCAGCCGTCTCATCCTTGACGAGATACTCAACATTGGCGACCTGCGCTCTTCCAAGCGCATCGACTTCGTAGGCGGACTGCGTGGACTTGGCGAGCTGAAGCGTCGTGTAGACAATGGCGAGATGCGTGCTGCCCTGGCTCTCTATCCTGTCACCATGCAACAGATTATGGATATTGCCGACAGCGGCAAGATTATGCCACCAAAGGCTACATGGTTTGAGCCCAAGCTGCGCTCAGGACTGGTCATTCACAAACTGTCGTAATATCGATATTTCGACACATCGAAATTTCGAAAGAATGACTGACGAATATAAAACGATAAAAGAGACAAGCGAGGGATATTACACCGAGAAACGGAGTAAGTTCCTCGCTTTTGCCCATCCCGTCAGCACCGTTGACGAGGTGAAAGACATCGTGGCGCAGTACCGCAAGAAATACTACGATGCCCGCCACGTCTGCTATGCCTATATGCTAGGCGCCGAGCGCACGGAGTTCCGTGCCAACGACGATGGTGAACCCAGCAGCACTGCTGGCAAGCCCATCCTCGGACAGATTAACAGTAACGAACTGACAGACATTCTCATCGTCGTAGTGCGTTACTATGGTGGTGTCAACCTCGGCACCAGCGGCCTCATCGTTGCCTATCGCGAAGCGGCTGCCGACGCCATCAGCCACGCCCAAATAGAGACCCGCCAAGTCGAAGAACTCATCAACTATTCCTTTGCCTACCCCCAGATGAACGATGTCATGCGCATCGTCAAGGACATGCAGCCCCGCATCGTCAGTCAGACCTACGAAGGCAGCACCTGTCAGATGGTGCTCTCCATCAGGAAAGGCGAAGCCAACCAGCTCCGCTCACGTCTTCAGAAATTATTGTAAGTTATTCCCCCGTTTCCTTGCACTCATGAAGCAACAATTATCCATCCTTCGCTCAGCCATCATCGCTGGTCTTTGCATCTCTATCGGTTGTGTTGTCAATCTTCGTGTAGGCGGTGTTGCCGGTGCCGCCCTGTTTGCCTTTGGTCTGCTGGCCGTTGTGCACTACAAGCTCAAGCTCTACACAGGCACCGCAGGGTTCATCCGTGCCAAGGGCGACTGGGATATGCTGTTCTTCGTCCTTCTCGGCAATATTATCGGTTGTGGACTCACCGCACTGGCTGTCACCTATGCCCAGCCCGACATTCTACCGCCCGACTTGGCCATCGTACAGTCACGACTGGCTAAAGGTCCTCTGGCCTGTTTCCTGCTGGCCATTGGTTGTGGTTTCATCATGACTACTGCCGTCCAGTTCGGTCGTGAGGGCAGATTTCTCCCCCTATTGTTTGGTGTACCCGTCTTCATCCTCTGCGGCTTCACCCACTCCATTGCCGATGCCTTCTATTTCCTGGCAGTTCCAGAGATGTATAGCACCAACCTCCTTATCATCTACGTCGCCGAGGTCTTAGGCAACTTCGCAGGCTGCAACCTCTACCGCTGGGTAATTGCCCAACAAGACATAGTATAATAACACACAAAGGACTCGCATCGCTGCGGGTCCTTTATGCTTAACTAACTTAAAACCAAATCAATGAAAAAGCAATTACTAACTTAATCTATTATTACTATGAAGAAAATATGAATCTAAATCAGAATGAACAACACTTTGTTCTTGTTTTGTGAAAGCAAAGTTACGCCGTTTTTCATCACCTACCAAGAAAAATCCCCATTTGTTCCACATCTTGTATGGACAAACAGGGATATTATGGACAAATAGCGGAAATTAATCTGAAAGTTGTCTAATGTCAGGGGCTAAAACATACCACTTTCCCACTGCTATCAGCGTCGGATTAGCTATATACAGAGCTGTATTAGCTGTAGCCGCGTCTGTACTAGCTGTATACAGTGTCTGTATTAGCCTAATACAGCGCTGTATTAGGCTAATAACAGGTGCTTATCAGCTGTATTTCTGAGCTACTGCATTATGTTGTGAACGTCGTGGGGGAAATTCTTGCAAAACATGTAACCTTTTAACATAACCCCCTTGAAGCCCCGATAAATAAAGGGCTCAGGGCATGTTAATAGTCGCCCAAACATTTAACATGCATTTCACATTCTAGTGTAGTAGAGGTTCCTGTCACTGGTGTTTCATGAGCATGTTTAGATGTTTAGAAATTTAGATGTTTAGATTTTTATATATATGTAAATATAAAAATTATAATTTTTTTCTTTTTTACTATAAATTCTAAACTTCTAAACATCTAAACTTCTAAACTTTCAAGTCGCTTAAATGAACGATAAATGTTTCACAAACATTTAACATGCCTCAAACCACGATACACAAAGGGTTTGAGGCATGCTATGTTAATAGGTTAAATCTTTTTGCAATTTTCCTTTTCTGACAGGGGAATCCTACGTCAGACATAAGTAAGCGAAACTGGTACCTGTCACTTGTGTCTCATAAATCCCGCTTCTCTTTGCAAGAAACGGGATAAGAGATGTTGTTAAAATGGTTAGACTGTGGATCTGCAGATTGCGAAGCCACACTCTGCTTGCAGAGTCCCCATCCACCAATTATCAATTTTCATATACTTATTTGTTAAGTATCTTTTCAGCAGTTATTATTATTTCTTCTGGAATCATTTCCATGCTCCTTCTAGATGCTACATTTGAACTCGTTGAATTTTTCATATAAATTGCCCCCGTATAAGTAGTAGAGCTCAACTTCATATAGTCTAACCCAACAACAGTTATTGCTTTATTAGCATCCATGCTATCACCGAATATATACATTCCGTCCGATTCACCATATGGCTGGAATCGCTCTATGAGGAAATAGCCCGCATTTACAAAATGACTTTTTGCTGTGAGTTGCACTACACTTTCAAGGACACCATTTTTGAATCCGTACATTACGACAGCCGACACAGTGCCATTTGTATATGAATATATAAGATTATCTCCAGATTTTGATTCGAAGGTATGTGTTTCAGTATTACGTATTTGAGTCTCAGAAGCGCCCCAATTCAGTATTGGCAAATCGTAATAAGTATATTTGGGAGTAATTGATACAACACACTTCCCAGAAGCACTCCCATTGCTGACGACAATATCGGTACTACCTATATGCCGACCTTTTACCAATCCGTTTTGGTCTACTGATGCCACGAACTCATTTTCAGAGCGCCAACTTGTAGCACCAGAAGCTGATAATTGTTGCGACTCATCGTATTTCATGGAAACACTTGCAGGACTAACCGATAAAGGCTTTGCGCCATCATCGTCGTCATCACTTCCACAAGAATTTAACAGAGGTAAAGATACTGACATGAGTAATAAAATACTCCAAAACTTCATTTTTTTCATAATTGTAATTGTTTTAAGTTTGTAAATAATAAGGTTAAAATTCAAATCCAACTTTTATTGACAAAGCATAAAGCTGCTCCTCAAAATCTCTATAAGCCCAACTATAGGAATAACCAGATCCTGGAACCATATGCGAATGTTCATAAACAAGCTTGTGGGTCGTATACGAAATTAAGCCATAGATTGCCTGCTTGCCGTTTAAGGCGTATCGACAACCCAAGCCAGCTGATGCATAGAGACCACTACCATTACACACATTGTGACCTAAACGTAAATCAACGAATGGAGTTATGCATTTATTTAGTATTGTCCAACGAAAATCTGCAAAGATTGGAATTTCCATCTTACTATCTCGTTTCCAGGATGGTGTTCCGTCAATGTTCCCTTCTTTATAATTTGGCATAAAATGGAATCCAACTCCAGCGCCAACGAACAGATTAGGAGTTGCTTGATAACCATGTATGGTATTTATTTCTGGCCAATTCATTGCGAGTGTTGATCCATTTATTTCAATAGAATACGCACCCTCTACGAAACCGTGATAACCTGTTTCGATAGTTTGAGCGCTGACCGATGTTATTGAGAATAACACAATTGAGTACAATGTAATTAACTTCTTCCTTTTTTTCATAATCATATAGTTTTTAGTTATTATAGTTATTTCAATTCACACAAAAAGAAAACGTGGACAAGTACTTCGTCTACGTTCCTGAGGTATCGCCAAACACCTAACAATCTTAAACGAGTAAAAGCCCACGCTATCAAGCGTGAACTATCTACTTCAATTCTTGATTGTTTCTGCAAATTGGCGATTTTCAGGAACAAGAATCTAAAAGTGGATATTCATCCTATATGTCCTTTTCAGTTATATCTTTTCTCAGCCCATAGGCATCTGCAGTTTTAAGGGTTATACATCTTTATTAGAATATCGACTCAATTGTCTTGTCGACAATCTCATTAAAATATTTCTCTTTAATTGAGCCCAGACGACGATAAATATCTCGCTCAACATATCCTGCAATTATTGTCATACGTAACGCGCTATTACGTGGGACATACTTTTCTTGGAGTGACTCATAAAGGCCTCCACTTCCTCACGATAAGCCTCTGATTCTTCGTGGCTTTGCTCAACAGGAGAAGTAGACCGTTGAGTGAACAGTCCTGTAGCAAGTAACGCTGCTAACTTGCGGCGAGCCAGCGCATTATTCTGATTGTATGACAATGTTACAGTACACATAATCTTACTTGTATTTAGGTTTGTTTCTGCAAAGATAAGAAGAAAAATTGAAAGTTGTATCATTTGCATGTTGATTTTTGCACATGGTACGCAAAAAAGCACAAGTTAGGGAGTAATGGCCTAATTATTTGATACGAAAAGATAGTGATTATTTAGCACAAAACGAAGAAAAAGGGAATAAAATTTGGAGGTTACATAAAAAGTCCCTATCTTTGCAACGTGAATCGAATAGATTTACTATCCAGGTAAGTTTCCTGAGAGGGCAAGCCGTATACGTCACTACCCATTTTATAAAAGCCGTACAACAAAGCGTGCGGCTTTGTTTTTTATCTAAAATATTCATCATCATTTTCAGGAAGCCTTTACTCAAAGCAATATTGCGTTTAACAGATACCTCTCTATTACCACTATATATCAGTACTTCCTGAACATCTGTGGATATTTCAAAATAGTGTCTGATTTCCTGTGTCAGTCGACGAATGCTGTAATCCGTCTGAAGATTTAGAAATACACGGTCTGTCTGACCCAATGATTCTTTAAGGCGATTACCTACAGAATTCTTACCTGTAATGGTTTTCAAGTCATACATTTTATAGACACCTTTACGTTCAAAGATGAAATCAGCAGTACGAATTCCTTTGGGATTGGGGAGTATATATACATGATAGCCATGTTCCACCGCCTTATGAGCTGCTTTGATTAAGTTATTGAAATCAGCACTCTGCTCCCCTATAGCACTAAAAATATTTGTTTCGCCATCAACTGGACGGAATTCACCAGAGTTTACTATTAGTTTTAGTTGGTTAATAAACTGAACACCTTTTAAGTAGTGCAACTCTTGTAGTTCGTCTGCAAAACCTCTCCATGAACTCTCTGATGCAATCAGTACTGAGACATCTTCTTCATTAAATGTCTCAAATATGATTCCTTTTTCTTCAATTACAGTCGAATCCATACTTAAATGCAAAGTTAGTAATTATTATGCATATAACAAAGAAAAAGAAGAAAAATAAGAAGTGGAGAAGTGGAGCAGTATTCTTAACTTCCTTGCATACATGTGTACCTTATTACATACCTGCGCGCATGTGCGTAGAAAGATACTGAGCGCACATCTCAGCACAACGCTCGCCATCGACGCCGGCAGAGACGATACCACCAGCATAGCCAGCACCCTCACCACAAGGGAAGAGGCCTTCAAGACGGACGTGCATCAGGGTTTCAGCATTGCGGACAATACGGACGGGACTGCTGGTACGTGTCTCGACACCAATCATCACGGCCTCATTGGTCAGGAAGCCATGACTCTGGCGACCGAATGCCTTGAAACCTTCCTGCAGACGATGGCTAATAGACTGCGGCATCCAGAAATGCAGGGGTGACGATATCAAACCTGGGGCATAAGAACTCTTAGGCAGGTCGTAGCTCAGGCGTTTATTGACAAAGTCAGCCATGCGCTGGGCAGGGGCGGTCTGCTTCATATTACCCTGTTGCCAACAGTTGCGTTCCAGCTCCTCCTGGAAGTGCATCACACGCAAGGGATTGTCGCCTTCGATATCCTCTGCACGCGTCTCGACTACCATACCACTGTTCGACCACTGACCGCCACGATTAGAGGGTGACATGCCATTGACAACAATCTGTTCCTTGTCGGTAGCGGCAGGAATGACGAAGCCACCAGGACACATGCAGAATGAATAGACGCCACGGCCATCGACCTGCGTCACAAACGAATACTCAGCGGCAGGCAGGTACTTGCCCCTACCCTGCTTGTTATGATACTGTATCTGGTCGATGAGCATGGACGGATGCTCCAAGCGCACACCTACGGCAATGCCCTTGGCCTCCAGTTCGATATTGCTCTCAGCAAGGTAACGATAGACATCACGAGCGGAGTGGCCAGTAGCCAATATCACTGGACCACGGTACTCCTTGTCAGCTGCAAAACAGCCAACCACGGTATTACCGCTAAGAATAAGGCGGGTCATCTTCGTCTGGAAATGTACCTCGCCACCACAGCGGAGAATGGTGTTGCGCATGTTCTCGATGACGCGTGGCAACTTGTCAGTACCAATATGCGGATGGGCATCAGCCAGGATATTCGTCGAGGCACCATGCTGACAGAACACGTTGAGAATCTTCTCTATAGAGCCACGCTTCTTAGAGCGGGTGTACAGCTTGCCATCTGAATAGGCACCAGCGCCACCCTCACCAAAGCAGTAGTTGCTTTCGGCATCCACACGTTGCGTCTTGGCAATCTGTGCCAAGTCCTTCTTGCGCTCGTGGACATCCTTGCCACGCTCCAAGACGATAGGGCACAGACCGAGTTCAATCAGACGGAGGGCGGCAAACAGTCCGCCAGGACCTGCACCCACGACAATGACCTGCGGACGACCGCTGACATCAGGATACTCCGTATGCTGATACTCGTCATTCTGTGGTTGTTCGTTGATGAATACCCGTACTTTCAGGTTGACAAAGATGGTACGTTGACGGGCATCAATGCTGCGACGAAGGATGCGCAACGCCGTAATGGTGCGCACGTCGAAGCCGTACTCATCAGCCAGAAAAGCCCTCAGTGCCTGCTCATTAGCAGCCACCTGCGGCTGTACCCTCACTTGATACTCGTTGGTCATTGTTCAGTCTTAAAGAGGTCTTTGATCTCGTCTATCTCGTCCTCATCAAACCACTTCGACAGACGCTCCTTGGCTTTCTGCTGAATATCAGGGTCAACATCCGTCCATACCTTCTTCAGCACAAAGAGCAGCACCGCCAGGTCGTCCGTTAGTCCTGCAATGGGAATAGCATCAGGGATAACGTCCAACGGACTAATCATGTAACCCAGCGCACCGATAATCATTGCCTTGTTGGCTGCACTCACCTTGTCGCTCTGCAGTGTATAGTAAAGAATCAGCGCTGCATACACCAGTTTAGCACCAGCACGCTTGGCAATGTTGGCAATCTTCTCAACAAAGTCCGACTGTGAGAACTTGTTGGCATACTTCATAAAATCGGGTAATTCCATATCTCAATTCTTTTTGTTATTTCGTTATTATTTTATTTCAATCTTATCACTCTGATGCCTGTATGTGAAGGATGCTTCTGCAGGTATCGGTAGAAAGTCATCGGCTCCAGCACCACTTTCTTGTGTATCATCGACGCATTGAGCAGGTGCAAACCGTCCTTCTGCCAGACTGCAAAGCCCAGATGCGCAATGTCCAACCCCTTCTTGTTGCACGTAATGGCAATGATATCGCCATCCTTGACTGCCTGGCGCAGTGCCTTGGTGGAGCGACGCAATGCCGACTTAGGTATATAGCGCGCCTTCACACCAGTGAGTTGCTGTTCTTGCTGACGGATGACGGGTACCAGTTTGGGCTGAGCCTTTAGTGCTTTATAAGCCGTGGGATGCGTACTCATATAGTCCACCTTGACCTGTTGCACAGCTGTAAAGGGCGGATTAGGCGACTGTATCTCAGTCACTATCCCCATGGCTTGCTTGTCGCGTATCCAGTCGGAGAAGTAATGCAGTCGCGACGTATAGCCGTTCATCACACCCTGTCGATATCTCAGCGTGCGCAGTGCTGTCAGATAGTCATTCCATGTGCGCTTACCCTGATGGGCACAGATGGTCAGCGCCATCACCGTCTCAACGAGTGTGGTACAGTCCAGCTGACGGGTATTGACGACCAACTGTTCGTCGTCATTCACCTCCAGCGTATGTGCCACATAAGGGATACCTAAGAACTGGCGGGCAAACCACAGCGTGGTCGTCTTAGTGTCAGCCTTTGCCAACAGTCGGCAGATAGTCAGGCTGTCGGCATGCGTATAGGTTACCTGTGCATAAGTCGTGCCGACCATCAGCAACAGGAGTGATATCAGTAGTGTTCTCATCCTTTTTTCTTCTTATATCTACTACGCGCTCCGAAATTGTATCCAATATACATGTTCAAGCTACCAAAGATATTATTGGCAGCAAAGCGCGACTTAC
Organism: uncultured Prevotellaceae bacterium; assembly: GCA_900316265.1. Taxonomy (GTDB): domain Bacteria; phylum Bacteroidota; class Bacteroidia; order Bacteroidales; family Bacteroidaceae; genus Prevotella. Next base: position 83,232 of record ONCH01000025.1, read on the forward strand.
GATAGTTGTAGGCACGCACGATGACAGAAGCACCGGCATACCATCGCATATTATTATACACCAGACCGAAACGTCCGATGCCGTCGATGTTCAGATTATTGAAATCAAAATGGTATTTACTGCTATTCTCATCCGTCTCACCACGCGAACGTTTGTAAGCCAGAGCCAGCGACAGACTGGAACAGAACAGACAGTTCTTGGCAAACACCCAGTTGTAGGCATAGCCTACCGAAGCACTGGAGTTATAGTACTTCACACTGTTAAACATCAGTCCACTATCGAGCTTGACAGCTTGCGAACCCATGCGCTCGTCAATCTCGCTCTGCAACTTCTCGTGGTCGAACTCGATAGTGTTTTGCGTATAGGTAACACCCACCATCCACGAGCCACAGCTGATTTTCTGAATGGTGCTCTGTGCAAAAGCAGCAGGATAGGAGAAACGCTGGTGATTGAAAATATAATAGAGGTTAACACCAGTAATTCCCACACTAATACCATCGAAAGGTACACCGTCCATTTTACGGGTATCAACGTTCTTTCCCAGATTCAACTTGCGAATCTTGTAGTCAACGCCCGTTCGACGATAATAGATGTCGGCTCCTATCTGTGCACTATAGATACTCAAATCAATCTCCTGCTTCAGGTCCTTCATACTCACATCTGCATGCTTCAGATCGAAGGTATAACCAGCAAATATCCAACGCCAGCCAAAATAGGGACCTACCTTAAAATTGGGTTCTGGTGAAAGCCATACTGACTGGCCATCAGAACCCGATGTACTCAAGCGATAGTAGTCATAGGTATGAGTAGCCTGAAGCATGACTGACCAATTATAGTGCTGCGGCTCGACATATCTCTCATCGATATAGCTGAAGCCACGGATGGTGCGACGCAACCAGCTCATCTTCTTTTCCGGCTGCTCCGTCTGCAACGTATCCTGGGCTACAACCTGCAACGTCACCAAGGTCAATATCATCAACAGTGCTTTTCTCATCGGCTTAGAACTTTCCTAAGATACGGTCAAGCACCCAATTGACGGGCGTTGCTGACACACTGGTACACTCGCAGAGGCCAATGCCCTGCAGATGTTCACAGACGCTCTTGATAAGTGGATACTGCACGTATGGCGGATTAGGAACCTCCAGCACCTGCGTACCTTCGCTGGTATGCAGTACTATGGGCTTATAGTCGAAAACGGAGAAGTTCATCAGACCATTGTCACCGATAATCTCTATGCAGTCCTCACGTGCAGACTCATGACCTACAAAGCACCATGAGCCACTGCCGGGCAGACCGCCTTCAAACTCGAAACAGGCACTGACCGAGTCTTCGGCATCGTAGAGCTTGCCGCGATTGGCACGAATACCACGAGCCTCAATGATGACTCCGAACATGTGTTGCATAAGGTCGAGCTGATGAGGAGCCAAATCATAGAAATAACCGCCCCCCGCAATATCGGGCTGCAGGCGCCAAGGCAACTCCTGCGGTTTGGTATAGTCGAGTTCACGGGGAGGAACGGCAAAACGTATCTGTACGTTAATCACCTTACCAATAGTACCGTTATCCACCAGTTCTTTGACTTTCTGGAAATATGGCAGATAGCGACGGTAGTAGGCGACAAAGCAAGGAACACCTGTTTCAGCACTAATGCGGTTGATGCGGGCACAGTCCTCATACGATGCCGCCAACGGTTTCTCAACATATACGGGTTTACCAGCCTTCATAGCCATAATAGCAAAAGTGGCATGACTGCTGGGAGGCGTAGCGATATAGATGGCATTCACGTCAGGGTCGTCAATGAGTTCCTGGGCATCAGTATACCATTTGGGTATGCCATGACGCTCAGCATAGCTGCGTGCTTTCCGCTCCTGACGACTCATCACCGCCACCACGCTGGAACCCTCTACTTCAGAGAATGCCGGCCCGCTTTTCTTTTCTGTTACCTCACCACATCCGATGAAGCCCCATCGTAATATCTTCATAATTGATTGCAAAATTACAAAATAATTATGAATTATGCATTATAAATTATGAATTATTCGTACCTTTGCATCATTAAATTGGAAAATATGAACCAAGAAGAGAAAATAATTCTACAAAAAGTACGTAGTTACCGGGGAGTCCTCACGGCAGGTACTCACCTATATATCAGTGCTTTCCGCCGATTTTTTAAGGCTTCATGGATGACGGCGCTCATCTATGCACTCATTAATGCGGCCTTGGGTACGCTGACTGCTATCAAGGTTCCAGAACTGATTGTTGTCATTCTGCAACAGCTACAGCGCTATCATGGTGTTTTTATCGAGAGTCTGCAATCCTATCTGATTGTTCTGGGAGAGTGTATTGTGCTGATATTGGCCGCAATCATCGCTGCAGCACTGGCACAAGGCACGATTTTTGCTTTATTGAAAACGCATAGCGAGACTGGTGACATACCGACACCTGCCAGTTGGTGGAAACCCAGCACACGCATGATGGGGCGCACGCTGAAAGGCGTACTCCTCACGCTGCTGGTCTGCATTCCCCTATTTATCGTCATTCCTTTTGCATTACCCATGTGGTTTGTGCAGACGAAATACATCATGGAGGCTCCTACTGGATTCTGGTCAACACTGAAAAAAGGCTACGGACGTGGCATGGGAAACTGGGGGTCTTTATTCCTGGTATTCTTCCTCACCGTCCTCTTCATCCTACTGGCAGGGATGATTGTCATGCTACCCGCCCACATTCTCTTCCTTGCAAACTATCGGGCACAGATGGGAGTACTCATCGGCGACCCATTAGGCATGCCAGCCTACATGCTGCCTATGACCTTTATCACCTTCGTGCTGTGCAGTTTCCTGTATTTCTACATCTGCCTGCCCATACTGCTCAACGGCTACTACGCATACGGTGCCATTGAAGCGAAGGAACTTGAACATGAACAACAAAAACTGAACATACAATGAAGAAGATACTCTTTATCGACCGTGACGGAACCATCATCCGCGAACCTGAAGACGAACAGATTGACAGCTACGAGAAGTTGCAGTTCGTACCACGTGCCATCTCTAACCTCGTTTTCCTGCGTCAGCATACGGACTATGAGTTTGTGATGGTCAGCAATCAGGACGGTCTGGGCACTGATGCCTTTCCTGAAGATACCTTCTGGCCCGTACACAACTTCATTCTCGATACACTGAAAGGTGAGGGCGTGGAGTTTGACGATATCCTCATTGACCCCCATTTCCCAGAAGACAATGCTCCTACCCGAAAACCAAACACAGGGCTGGTGGAGAAATACATGAACAACCCCGAATACGATATTCAGGGCAGTTACGTCATTGGCGACCGCGAAACAGACCGTCAGTTCGCTAAGAACATCGGTTGCGGTTTCCTGCAGATAGACAGCACCCTTGGTGGGTTAGCTGCAGAGAGTTGGGATAAAGCAGCCGCCATCGCCTTTGGCGGTGAACGTACTGCAGAGGTTCGTCGCACCACCAAAGAGACGGATATCTGGGTAAAAGTTGACCTCGATGGCAATGGTCATTGCGATATCCAGACTGGTCTTGGCTTCTTCGACCACATGCTGGAACAGATTGGCAAACACGGTATGATAGACCTCACTATCCACACAAAGGGCGACCTGCATGTTGACGAGCACCACACCATAGAAGACACAGCGCTGGCTTTGGGCGAATGCCTGTTGAAAGCCTTAGGTGACAAGCGCGGCATTGAGCGCTATGGCTATTGCCTGCCGATGGACGACTGTCTATGCTCCGTCTGTCTCGACTTTGGCGGACGCCCCTGGCTGGTCTGGGATGCAGAGTTTAAGCGTGAGAAGATTGGAGAGATGCCTACCGAGATGTTCCTGCACTTCTTCAAAAGTCTAAGCGATGCTGCTAAGATGAACCTGAACATCAAGGCGGAAGGCCAGAATGAGCACCATAAGATTGAGGGTATCTTCAAGGCACTGGCTCGCTCATTGAAAATGGCAATACGCAGAGACATCTATCACTACGAACTGCCATCTACCAAGGGTAGCTTATAAGGCTATCGCCTAGGCCACATCATCTCCATCGGATAATGGCGCACTAAATCCCATAACGAACGCTTTTCAGCCATCAGTTCCTTGAGGATGAAGTGTCCCTCTTCGGCTTGGGGGGCACAGAGCATGCACTTACGGTCGAGCGCCAACGTCTCTTGCAATACCCACATCACGCCAGCGGCAAACTGCGTCAATCCTAGCGTCTCCAAGGTTTTGGCCATATCAGAACCATCCTTAAACGGTTGGAAATCACCGCTAAGCTGGCTGAGCACATAGTAGTAGTCCAGCAAGAAACTTACAGTTGCCTTACCACTCAGCAAACGCTGCTGGAAAGTCTGCAACATACAAATGGCGTTCATCGTCAACGAGGGTGCAGAGATGCTATCATTACTTTGACGGAACATCAGTTCTTTGTTCTGCGCAAACCATTTCTGCATCTTCCTGTTTACAAACGGATTACGGGCAGAAAGCACACGATAGCACAGATTAACTGGCATATCTGCCCACGCATTCAATGCCAATGAAGTGTAGGCACAATGTATGTCCTGCTGACCTGTCTGGTTTGCAAACTTAATGGCACGATCCATGCTACAGTCAATAAAGATATCTATTGAGATGGTCTGCGACAACTGCTGCGACTCACAACCATCAAAACGACGCACACCCGCACCATTCATCACGGCAGCACGTATCTTGCGCTCGCCAAGTTTCTTTACCAACTTCTCGCAACGAATGTCCAACAATTCCTGATTTTCACGAAGAGCCTCTGCATCGGCCATCCAGTCGATACTCAAGTCCTGAGGAGCACGCAGGCCATAGTCAAACAACCTTTCCATACCCTTGTAACAGACTCCCGTTAAACCATGCCGCTGGGCAGTGGTATAGATGTCATGCCACTCCTGTGGTAAAGGGCCTCTACTCAGGCAATCCATCTGTCCTATGGAAACCCGAAGTAACTCAAAAAACAATTCTTGCATGATACTTATGGATAGTAGTTTTTTGTTATTCTGATGCAAAGATACAAAATAATTGATAATAAACAACTGATATTGACAAATTCTTTGTAATTTTGCACGAAATTTGTTGATAGACTACGATGACCGACATTAAGACAACACGGATGCAACAGCTCGTCAACGAGTTGAACGAGGCTTCTGAGGCCTACTACAACGGACGGGCAGAACAGATGACCGACTATGAGTGGGACGCGAAGTTCGACGAACTGCGCCAACTGGAACAGGAGACAGGCACTACCCTGCCCGACTCTCCCACGCAGAAAGTGTCGGAAGACAGCATCAGCGGTCAGAAGGAGGAACACGAGTTTGCTGCACTATCATTGGCCAAGACCAAGCAACCCACCGACCTTGTCAAATGGGCAGAAGAGCGTCCCATCTGGATATCGTGGAAACTTGACGGGCTGACCCTTGTCGTCACTTACGATGATGGCAAACTCACCAAAGTCGTCACCCGTGGTAACGGACACATCGGTACCAATATCACCCATCTGTCAAAAGCCATCAGCGGCATACCACAGACCATACAGCAGACTGGTCATACTGTCATTCGCGGTGAGGCTGTCATCTCGTATGACGACTTCGACCGTTTTCTTATTGAAAGTGGCGAAGACTATGCCAATCCGCGTAATCTGGCCTCTGGTTCACTTACACTGAAAGATATAGACGAAGTGAAGACACGTCACATCCAGTGGATACCGTTTACCTTAGTATATACAGAAAAGGATATCGTCAGCTGGGGCGACCGCATGGCGTGGCTCGACCAACAGGGGTTCACCACTGTAGAGCGCCAATTTTTGGAAATCCCCTCGCTTACCAATGTGGAAGCGTGTTTGGCAGGCTTCACCGAAAAGGTAGTATCCAAGCAGAACCCTTTCCCTGTCGATGGTCTCGTAGTATGTTACGACGATACCACCTATGCACAGACAGGTTCTGTTACAGGTCACCATGCCACACGTGCCGGTTTGGCCTTCAAGTGGCAGGACGAATCGGCAGAGACGGTACTGAAGGAAATCGAATGGTCATGTGCTGCCAGCACCATTTCGCCAGTAGCCATCTTCGAACCCGTAGAACTGGAGGGAACCACTGTCAAGCGTGCCTCGCTATGCAACATCAGTGAGTGTGAACGCTTAGGTATTGGTGGTTCTGGCACGCAACTCAGCGTCATCAAGGCTAACAAGATTATTCCAAAGGTCATTGCCGTCACCCAGTGTGTAGGCACGTTTAGCGTGCCGACAGAATGTCCCGTCTGTCATGCACCTGCAAAAATCTCCGTCAGCGAAATTAGTGGCACCAAGACACTCCATTGCACCAACCCCGACTGCCCAGCCAAGCAGTTGCGCAAGTTTGCGCGCTTCGTCAGCAAAGAGGGCATGAACATAGATGGTATTTCCGAACAGACACTCTCGAAATTCATCAACCTCGGTTGGATATCGGAATATGCCGACATCTACGAGTTGCGCAGTCATATCCTCGACTTATCACGCATGGAAGGCTTTGGCGAGAAATCGGCCTCGAACATCATGCGCTCTATAGATAAAAGCCGTGAGGTACAGGCCCACCGACTGCTTTATGCACTCAACATCCCACTCTGTGGCATCGACGTCTGCAAGCGTCTGCTCAGCACCTACACGCTGGACGACCTCGTCAACGAAGCCATTAAACAGAGCGACGATTTGTTTGCTTCACAGGCAGAGCCACAGGATGTCTTTGCACATATCAACGGCATCGGTCCTGAGAAGTCTGCCCAGTTTGTCCGTTGGTTCCGCGACGAGCACAACCTCGCGCGTTATCGTCGTCTCCTCACAAAGCTCACTGTCACCACTCCCGACGTTTCTCCATTAGGCGACAAGTGCGCTGGTCTCACCTTCGTCATCACGGGCGACGTCCATCACTACAAGAACCGCAACGAGCTCAAGGCGTATATTGAGTCGCAGGGCGGCAAGGTAGCCTCAGCGGTCAGTGGCAGCACATCATACCTTATTAATAATGATGTCACCTCTACGTCGGGCAAAAATAAGAAAGCCAAGGAATTGGGCATACCAATCATTTCAGAAGACGAATTCATAGAAAAATATCAACAATGACACAAAAATTCAAACCCGCCACACTCTGCGTACAAGCAGGTTGGCAACCTAAGAATGGAGAATCGCGCGTGCTCCCCATCATCCAGAGCACCACATTCAAGTATGACAACACAGAAGAAATGGCCGACCTCTTCGACCTGAAGAAGGATGGCTACTTCTACACACGTCTGGCAAACCCCACTAACGATGCCGTAGCACAGAAGATTGCAGCACTGGAAGGTGGTGTTGGTGCCGTATTGACTTCCTCTGGTCAGGCTGCTAACTTCTATGCCATCTTCAACATCTGCGAGGCTGGCGACCATATCGTAACCAGTAATGAGATATACGGTGGTACCTACAACCTCTTTGGTGTCACACTAAAGAAGCTGGGCATCGAGTGCACCTTCATCTCTCAAGAAGCCAGCGAAGAAGAAATCGACAAGGCATTCCGTCCTAACACCAAGGCACTGTTTGGTGAGACCATCAGCAATCCTGGCTGTCAGATTCTCGACATCGAGAAGTTCGCACGCATCGCTCACAAGCACGGTGTCCCCCTCATCGTCGATAATACCTTCCCAACACCAATCAACTGTCGTCCCTTCGAGTGGGGCGCAGACATCGTCACCCACTCTACCACGAAGTATATGGATGGCCACGCCACACAGGTTGGTGGTGCCGTCGTAGACAGCGGCAACTTCGACTGGGATGCCCATGCAGATAAGTTCCCTGGTCTCACTACTCCTGACGAATCCTACCACGGACTGACCTACACCAAGAAGTTTGGCAAGATGTCCTACATGACCAAACTCGTGGCTCAGCTCATGCGCGACCTCGGAAGCATTCCTTCACCTCACAATGCTTTCCTGCTGAACCTTGGACTGGAAACACTCCATCTGCGTGTGCCCCAGCACTGCAAGAATGCTCAGCGTATTGCTGAGTTCCTCGAGAACGACGAGCGCGTAGCATGGGTACACTATAGTGGACTGCCCTCTGATAAGAACTACGCCTTGGCTCAGAAGTACTTGCCCAATGGTTCTTGTGGTGTCATCGCCTTCGGACTGAAGGGCGACCGTCAGACTGCTGTAGAGTTCATGGACTCGCTGAAGATGATTGCCATCGTCACTCACGTGGCTGATGCACGCACCTGTGTGCTTCACCCTGCCAGCCATACCCATCGCCAGCTCTCTGACGAGCAGTTGCGCGAAGCAGGCGTAGCGCCTGACCTCATTCGTCTCTCCGTAGGCATCGAGGACTGCGACGACATCCTCGCTGACATCAAGCAGGCACTGGCCGCCATCTAATGTATCCGGCGATTTAGTCGCCGGAATATCAATATGAACATCCTATTGATGATGCTCCGTGCCGTACGCCCCAGTCGTACGACAGATATGCCCGTTATTGCCAAGCCCCGCTGGATACGTCGTGGCTATGACGCAATGACCTTCTTCGGGCACATCATCACCCATTCACAACAGGAGGCCGTAGCATTTCTATGCTCCGGCCCCCTGAAAAACCATGAGATGATACATCTCTATCAGGCTCGCGACTGTCACGACTCCTGGTGCTTATTCTACCTCCGCTATGGTTGGTATTGGCTGTGTGCCTCACGCTACTACAAACATCTGAAAAACGCGGGATACCTGCTCAACCCCTTTGAGATGGAGGCCTATCGATACATGAACAATCTTCATTATCTTGACGACAAAGAAAATGGTGCCACAGAATGGCGACGCTATGCCTGTATGTCACTAAAAGACCGATTGGAAGAATATCAAAGAAAGAACGTTTTAGAAAAGAAAAATCGCTAAGTGCTTTGTTGCTACTTAGCGATTTTTTGTTGGGGTACCCGGACTCGAACCAGGAAAGGCAGGACCAGAATCTGCAGTGTTACCATTACACCATACCCCAAACTTGTGGAGCAATTTCTGAATTGCGGGTGCAAAGGTACAGCTTTTTTCCGAACCTGCAAAAAAAAATGGCACTTTTTTATAAAAAAGCGCAAAAAAAGTGTTTTTCCATGTATTTTTCTTTGTGTTGCGCTGGTTATTTTGTAACTTTGCCCTTCAATAAATCATTTTTTAATGGAACAAACAGAACAACTAGTAGAAACAATTGTAAAAGGAATACAAGAGAAGAAAGGTCAGGGCATTGTCACCGCAAACCTAAAGGGTATTGATGGTGCGATATGTCGCTATTTTGTGATTTGTCAGGGAAACTCGCCGTCGCAGGTGGAAGCCATCACTGAATCCGTAGGTGAAATGGCCCGTCTGGAGTTGGGTGAGAAACCTTCGATGGTAGCAGGTTTGGAGAATGCCCAATGGGTAGCTATGGACTACGGAGACGTGATGGTCCACATCTTTGTCCCTGACACCCGCGTATACTATGACCTTGAGCATCTTTGGGATGATGCAGACTTGACCCACATAGAAGATATTGACTAATGGAACCACAGAATAATAAGCCACAACAGCAAATGCCTAAGTTCAATATGAATTGGATTTATGGCATCGTCATTTTATCACTCATCGTGCTCTACTTCACGCAAGGGCAAACCAAGTCGAGCATCAACACGCAGGTGTCGTACTCAGACTTCAAGGTGATGGTCGACAAAGGCTATGCCAAGGAGATTGTCGTCAACAAATACCAGAATACGCTGGAGATGTACGTAAAGCCGGAACACATCCGCGATGTCTTCCATCAGGGTGTGCAGCAAACAGGAACCAACCCTTGTGTATCAGTAGCCATCGGCAGTGTTGACCAAGTAGAGCAGTTCATCAATAATGCCCGTGAAGAGAAAAAATTTACTGGTAAGTTCTCATACGACAACAGTAAGGACAACGACTTCTTCTCGTCACTATTCATGAATATACTCTTCTTCGGCGGTATCATCATGGTCTGGATGTTCATTATGCGCCGCATGGGTGGCGGTTCACCAATGGGTGGTGCTGGCATTTTCAATGTCGGCAAGTCGAAAGCCCAGATGTATGAGAAGGGCGGTGAACTCGGCATCACTTTCAAGGATGTTGCCGGACAGGCTGGTGCCAAGCAGGAGATGCAGGAGATAGTCGACTTCCTGAAGAATCCGCAAAAATACACCGAACTGGGAGGAAAGATTCCCAAGGGTGCCCTGCTGGTAGGTCCTCCAGGAACGGGTAAGACGCTGTTGGCCAAAGCCGTAGCTGGTGAGGCTGGTGTTCCCTTCTTCTCGATGTCGGGTTCCGACTTCGTGGAGATGTTTGTGGGTGTGGGTGCTTCGCGCGTGCGCGACCTATTTGAAAAAGCCAAGAGCAAAGCACCTTGCATCATCTTCATCGACGAGATAGATGCCGTAGGCCGTGCCCGTTCCAAGAACCCTGCTATGGGTGGCAACGACGAGCGCGAGAATACGCTCAATGCACTGCTGACGGAGATGGACGGTTTTGGCACCAATAGCGGCATCATCACGCTGGCTGCTACCAACCGCGCCGATATGCTTGACTCTGCCCTGATGCGTGCGGGTCGTTTTGATCGCCAGATACATGTTGACCTGCCCGACCTCAACGAGCGCAGGGAAATCTTTGTGGTACACCTGAAGCCACTGAAGTTGGACGAGAATCTGGATATAGACTTCCTGGCTCGCCAGACACCAGGATTCTCTGGTGCCGACATTGCCAACGTCTGCAACGAGGCAGCCCTGATAGCAGCGCGTCACAACAGCGAATCAGTAGGCAAGCAAGACTTCCTTGATGCTGTAGACCGCATCATCGGCGGACTGGAGAAGAAGACTAAGGTGATGACCGAACAGGAAAAGAAGTCTATCGCCATTCATGAGGCTGGTCACGCCACCATTTCGTGGTTCACCGAGTTCGCCAACCCACTGGTCAAGGTCAGCATCGTACCTCGTGGACGCGCCTTGGGTGCAGCGTGGTATCTGCCCGAAGAGCGCGTGCTGCAAACCAAAGAGGCTATGCTCGACGAGATGTGTTCGCTGTTAGGCGGTCGCGCTGCCGAGGAACTGTTTATCGGCAGCATCTCTACAGGTGCTATGAACGACCTGGAACGTACCACCAAGCAGGCTTATGGTATGATAGCTTTTGCCGGTATGAGCGAGAAGTTGCCCAACCTGTGCTACTATAACAACCAAGAATACCAGTTCCAACGTCCTTACTCTGAGACTACAGCCAAGATTATGGATGACGAGGTGCTGAAGATGGTTAACGAGCAGTATGAGCGTGCCAAGCAGATACTGACGGAGCACAAGGACGGTCACGCCCAGCTGGCCCAGCTGTTGGTAGAGCGTGAAGTCATCTTCGCCGACGACGTAGAGATAATCTTCGGTAAGCGTCCTTGGATCAGCCGCTCTGAGGAACTGCTGGAAGCCCAGATGCGTGCCGATGCCGAGCGTATGGCTGAGGAGCGTGGCAAGCAGTTGGAGTTGGAAGCCAAACAAAAGGAAGAAGATAAGGAAGTTAAAGAAGTTAAGGACAATAGTGAAAAGTAAACCTATGAAGAACTTTATTATCCGTACCATCACAGGCATCATCTTTGTTGCCGCCATTGTCAGCTGTTTCCTCCGTCCAGAGGCGATGGTGCTGCTATTCAGCATCATTACTGGTCTGACAGTATGGGAATTCACTGGACTCGTCAACGAACGTGAAGATATTACCGTCAATCGTTTCATTTCCACAGTTGCTGGCGTCTACTTCTTCTATGCCATGACCTACTACTGCAGCGATATGTATGCAGGCATTGCCAAGAGCGTGGTGTTCATCCCTTATCTGGTCACTATCGTCTATCTGCTGGTGGCCGAACTCTACCTCAAGCAAAAGGACCCCATTCAGGACTGGGCCTACACCATGTTGGCACAGATATATATCGCCCTACCCTTCTCGCTCATCAACGTGCTGGCGTTCAATGCTACCAGTGAGGGATATGTGGCCTTTAATACCCTGTTGCCCCTGAGCATCTTTATTTTCCTGTGGGTCAACGACTCCGGCGCCTACTGTGTGGGCTCGTTGCTGGGTCGCCACAAGCTGTTCCCACGCATCTCTCCAGGAAAGTCGTGGGAGGGGAGCATTGGTGGTGCTGTCTTCGTGCTGGCTGCAGCCTATGCCATCAGCTACTTCCTAGACACAGACCAGATGCTGGCTATGCCCGTATGGTTGGGGCTGGGACTCGTTGTCGTAGTGTTCGGCACGTGGGGCGACCTGGTAGAAAGCCTCTTCAAGCGCACTTTGGGCATCAAGGACAGTGGTAACATCCTGCCAGGACACGGAGGAATGCTCGACCGCTTCGACTCCTCACTGCTCGCTATTCCCGCCGCTGTCATCTATCTGTACACCATATCGCTTTTCTAACCAAGATTTTCACAAATTAACCGAATCCGCGAACAATGAAAAAGCTGTTGACTATCATCCTATCCTGTCTATGTGTATGCTCTGCACATGCCACTGACCCTGTCAAGCAGTACGGACAACTGCAAGTGAAGGGTGCACAGCTCTGCGACCAGCAGGGAGAGCCCGTCATTCTGCGTGGTGTCAGTCTGGGCTGGCACAACCTCTGGCCACGCTTCTATAACAAGAAGGTCGTGCAGACACTGAAGCAAGACTGGAACTGCTCGGTAATCCGTGCAGCTATGGGGATCATGATAGAAGACAACTACCTGGAAAATCCTGAGTTCGCCATGCAGTGTATGACACCCGTCATCGAAGCTGCCATCAAACAGAACATCTATATAATCATCGACTGGCACTCCCACCTGACGAAGACTGCCGAAGCTAAGGAGTTTTTCGGACGCATGGCTCAAAAATACGGCAAATATCCACATGTCATCTACGAGATATACAACGAGCCCGTGGAAGACAGTTGGGCCAGTCTAAAGAAATATGCCACAGAGGTGATTGGTGAGATACGTAAGTACGACCCTGACAATGTTGTGCTCGTTGGTTGTCCTCACTGGGACCAAGACATCCATCTGGTTGCCGATAGTCCCCTACAGGGTTTCAACAACGTGATGTACACCGTCCACTTCTATGCTGCCACGCATGGCGATTCCCTACGAAAGCGTACAGAAGCAGCTGTCAAAAAAGGCATCCCCGTCTTCATCTCCGAGAGTGGTGCAACAGAGGCTTCTGGTGATGGTAAGATTGATCCAGAGTCGGAAGAGAAGTGGATTCAGATGTGTGAACGTCTGGGCATCAGTTGGGTATGTTGGTCAGTGAGTGACAAGAACGAGAGCTGCTCCATGCTGCTACCTCGTGCCACTGCCACAGGTCCTTGGCCAGACGACGTCATCAAGGTATATGGAAAACTGGTAAAAGAACTATTACAGAAATATAACAAATGACTAACGAACAAGAGAAACTAGTCACCCTGAATATGGGCTATGCTATCACGCTAGCCCGCCAGTATAAGAGCGAGATCTTGTCAACTGATGACCTCATTAGCGAGGGTGCCATCGGACTGATGAAGGCAGCAGAGAAGTATGATGCCTCCAGAGGAAAGCCCTTCGTCACTTTTGCCGCCCCCTATATCCGTCGTGCTATAGAGACGGCCATCGGTAAGTTGGAGAACGACATAAACGTACGCTCCACTGACGAGTCACTCCCCATTGGCAGTCGAAACAACTTCACATTGCTCAATGTGCTGGAGGACAAGAATGCCTTGCAGGCGGACGCTACCGTAGAAGAAATCACGCTAACGGACGACCTGCTGAAGTGTCTGAACGTACTCAACGAACGCGAACAGCGCGTCATTAACCTCTACTACGGTAACGGCTACGAGCGTCAAACGATGGCTGAGATAGCAGAGACGATGGGGCTGAAGCGTGAGCGTGTGCGCCAGGTGCGCGACACCGCGCTCCGCAAACTGCGCAAAGCGGCGAAGAAAGAAGAGATGTAAGAATGGATAATGTATATTGGAAGATGTTAGATGTAAGATGAAAAAGAGCGCAGTATTTTTACTTTTATACCTTTTTACCTTTTTACCCTTATCTGCCAAGGTTATCAAGGTTTTAGCTGTTGGCAACAGTTTCTCACAAGATGCTGTCGAGCAGTATCTTTATGAGCTCGCTGCAGCACAGGGCGATTCGCTGATTATCGGCAATGCCTATATCGGTGGTTGTTCCATTGATACCCACTACGACAACCTGCTGAACGAGAAACCTGCCTATATCTATCGCAAGGTTGTGGGTGGTGTGAAAGCCGTACGTCGCAAGGCCACTCTGCAATCCATCATCCGCGACGAGCAATGGGACATCATCACCCTGCAGCAAGCCAGTCAACTATCGGGTGTCAGCAGTAGCTATAGCAACTTGGCACAACTGAAGCGCCTCATCCAAAGTTATACCACCAACCTGCATGTGCAGTTCATGTGGCACATGACGTGGGCTTATGCCGAGGACTTTACCCAAGACCGCTTTGCGCCCTACGACTACGACCAGCGCAAGATGTACAGCGCCATTGTTAGCACTATGCAGAACGTGTTGCCTGCCGTAGGCGGTTTCAGTCGCATCATCCCCAGTGGTATAGCCATCCAACTGGCGCGCTACCGTCTGGGAGATATTCTCAACCGCGATGGTTTCCACCTGTCATACGCCCTTGGTCGCTATACAGCTGCCTGCACGTGGTGCGAGGTGTTGACGGGCAGAATAATAGATGGCAACCGCTATTGGCCTGCAACTATCAGTACCGAAGAGGCTGCCATCTGTCAGCAAGCCGCCCATGAAGCAGTGTTCATGCAACAGAGCGGTCGCTACATGGTATTTTAGAAATTCCACTTCACGGCCAGCGTGGGATTCCAGAAGAAGGTCTTCGAGCTCTCTGGATCTGAATTATATACGAAGTTGTTAGAGAACTCCCACTCCGTACCTACGCTGAAATGCTCAGTAAAGTTGTACCACAACTGGGGCTCGGAGAGGATAACTAGACAACCATGACCATTAGCCTTCTCACCACGCCAGAAATCAATGAATCCAGAGAAACGCAGTTTGTTGTTCAGGAAGTTCAGTCCCCACACACCCGTCAGCTGGGCACTGGCATAGGAATGAGTGTCTTCGTAACTCTTAAAGAACTGCTTATACAACAACTGTACAGACCATGTCTTCGAGAAATCAGCCGTATGACCATTGTAGGCGGCACCGATAAGACCTGCCTGCTGGAAACTGGCCGAACGGCTCAGACCTCCGTCGTACTCTACATGAGCAGAAAAGGGTGACTCCTTGCCCAGCTTAATCTCACGCGAGATTTCCGTATAGGCACTCTCAACAAAGTGTCTCGACAGGTCAAAATCCACAAAGTAATACCACTGGCCCCACTGGTCAGCCTTGAACTGTTCGAGGGTGATGGTAACTTTCTGGCGACCAGCTTCCTCGCCAGTGTAGATGTTACGACCGAAATCGTAGTGCAGTTGAATGTTCTGTGCGCTGACCGTCATACCACATGCCAGCATCAATAGCGTAAAAAATTTCTTCATTTATTCAAAAAATTAATGATTAATGAGGCTGCTTTCTTTGGAGCATCGCTCTCGCCCAGCAGTCTGTGTATTTCTTCGTAATCGTCAAGCATCGTCTCGCGTTTGTTGCCACCAGGTAACAGGGCTTCCAATTCTGTTCGGATATTATCCACGCTGAACGTGTTGGCCACCAGTTCCTTGACGACCTCACGATGAGCTATCAGGTTGACCAATGACACGTAAGGTACTTTGAGGAAATAACGCTTCAGAAAACCAAATAGACGGGGCATAGGTGTCCTGTAGCAGACCACCTGCGGCACGCGGAACATACAGGTTTCCAGCGTTGCCGTACCACTGGTCACCAGTGCTGCCGTAGCCTTTGACAACAGGGCAAAAGTCTCGTTCTTTACAAGTCGAACGGCACTACCTTTCAGGAAGGTTTTGTAATAGGACGACTCAATACCTGGTGCTCCTGCCAGCACCAAATCATAACGGTCTTCCAGGTGGCGCGTAGCTTCAATCATTGCTGGCAGGTTCTCATTGATTTCCTGCTTACGCGAACCAGCTAATAGTGCAATAATAGGAGACTCTCCCCCATCCCCTTCTCCCACCTGAAGGTAGGAGTGTGGCACGCAATCCTGTGAGGGAGGGGCGTAGTTTGTTCTCCATTCCCTTACCTCACTCGCCGTGGGATTGCCCACATAGTGTATCGGATAGTGATGTTTCTCTTCAAAGAACTCCACCTCGAAAGGCAGGATAGAGAATAGCTCATCCACATCGCGTTTGATGTTCTTGATACGATACTCCTTCCACGCCCATATCTTTGGAGATATGTAATAATATACAGGACAGATAGCATTTGCTTTCACATACTCAGCTATCTTGAGGTTGAAGCCAGGATAGTCGACGAGAATCACCACGTCAGGTTTCCACTCCGTGATATCCTGCTTGCACGTGCGCATATTCTTCAGAATGGTAGGCAGATGCAGCAAGACGGGAATAAAACCCATATACGCCAGTTCACGATAGTGCTTGACACGTGTGCCCCCCACCGTCGCCATCATGTCGCCACCAAAGAAGCGGAACTGTGCATCAGAATCCTGCCGTTTCAGTTCCTTCATCAGGTGCGACGCATGCAAGTCGCCACTAGCCTCTCCCGCTATCAGGTAATACTTCATTGAACGTTGAACATTATAACTTCTCAAACTCCTTCAACTTTTCGAAGGCCTCATGGGCCGTCACGTCGATGCGCGTAGGTGTAATTGCCACATAGGCATTGTCCAATGCCCAGCGGTCGGTATCCGTTGCCTCTGGCTCATCATTAACATAGTGTCCCATCATCCACCAGTAGTCATAGCCACGTGGATGGTGACACTTGCTGACCTCGCTTTCCCATGTTCCCATAGACATCCTACAGAGCTTGACGCCCTTGAACGCTGGTGTCTTGGGGAAGTTGACATTCAGGCAAACCCCCGTAGGCAATCCGTCGTTCAACACTCGCTGCACGATGTCACGAATATATGGCTCCAACGGACGGAAATCAGCGTCGGCACGATAGTCACAGAGTGAGAAGGCCACAGATGGGATATACTTCATGCACCCCTCCATCGTGACACCCATCGTACCAGAATAGTGGGTATTCACTGATGCGTTATCGCCATGATTGATGCCACCGATAACCAAATCGGGCTTTTGCGGACAGAGCTCTGCCAGCGCCATCTTCACGCAATCTACGGGTGTGCCGTTGCACGACCAGATGTCCACGCCCTCCTCATGATGGCAATGTGTCAACGTAAGGGGTGTCGTTGCCGAGAAGGCACAGGAAAAGCCACTACGGGGACCCTCTGGTGCACACACCAGAACGTCACCGTAGTCCCTAACAATGTTAATTAGGAAATTGATTCCTTTTGCTTGATATCCGTCGTCGTTAGAGATAAGTATCATTTCTTCTTAAAGTGGTCGTTCCTCATTTTTATACAGAAGATGATGGCAGCACAAGTGGCTGTGATGAAGTTGGTAATGAAAAAGAAGATACCAACCCCAATGCCTTGTTGAATGCACAACATCAACCCCTGACACATAAAACAGAAGCTGCCTACAGACATCATGATGAAGCCTGGCAGAGAAATACCATCAGTCTGACGGGTACGGATGGTCTGAATAGCCTGTGGCAGATAACCTAAGATAAGGCCGATGCTGCCTAACCATCCTAAAATGTGATATAAAACATCCGAATTCATAGTATTAATCTTTAATGTTTAACATTTCAACTTTCATCTTTAATATATCGCGCTGAACGTCTTCGTATCCATCAGGTGACGGTCCGTAATCTTGATGTCAGGAATAACGGGCAGACACATGAACGCCATCGTAATGAATGGCGACTTCATCTGACAACCAATCTCCCTCACCTTCTCCTGGATGCACAGTGTACGGAAAGCAACTTCGTGACCACTCACAGGCGACATCAGTCCAGCAATGGGCAAAGCAATGTCCATCATCTCCTCAGGAGCCACCACCACCTGTCCGCCACGCATCTCGACGATACGGTTGATGGCTCTTACGATATACTCGTCGCTGGAACCGATAGCCACGATGTTATGACAGTCGTGAGCCACCGAACCCGCAATGGCACCTTCCTTGATGTCGAATCCGCGCACCAGTCCTACCACAGGCTTGGCGTTAGGCACATAGCGGTTATAGACCACTATCTTCTGTACCTCCGTCCAGGGATAGTGCGAGTCGAACAAGGGATTACCCGTCAGTTCCACCGCATCGTGCCGTGTCAGCAAACTACCATCCGAAGCATGGATAATGTGTACGGTATCGCCGGGTTTGAGGTTAATATCAATGTCTGCAACGGTGATAGGTGTTGCCACGAAATTGTTGGGGAACTCCATATTCAGGATATAATCATCCATTCCGCCGTGTTTTGAAGGCAGGCTGGAATTGTAGTTGAACATCTCTTCTCCACGAATCCATGTGCTCTCCACACGGAAGTGCGGAGTGACGTTATCTACCGTGATAAACGTGGCAGGGTCGCCTACCTGCAACAGTCCCCATTGCTGGTTATAGTGCTTCTGCGCATTCACGCTGGCGGCCTGCAGCACATCCCACAGACTGTATCCATCAGCCAGGGCACGCTTCACAATGAGGTTAATATGTCCACGCACGAAGTCATCAGGATGACAGTCGTCCGTACAGAACATCACCATGTTGGGACTCTCCTTGATAAGTGGACTGAGCAATTTGTAGTCCTTGGCGGCACTACCCTCGCGGATGATAACCTTCATGCCAGCCTTGATGCACGAACGGCCCTCGTCCAGTGTCGAGCACTCATGGTCGGTGGTGATGCCAGCCGCTGCATATCTGTCGCGCTGTTGTCCTGTCAGTCCAGGGGCATGACCATCGACAGGTTTGCCATTGCGCAGTGCCGCTTGTATTTTTGCCATCACGTCCTTGTCACCACCCAACACACCGGGATAGTTCATCATCTCGCCCAGGAAGCCGATATCCTCGCGGGCCATCAGTGCCTCCGTGTCTTTCACGTCGATGACCTTGCCACAGGTCTCTATGTCTCCACCTACAGCAGGCACACAGCTGGGAGCGCCGAACAGGAAGTTGAAGCAAGTCTCCTGACCAGAGCGAATCATGTAGTCAACACCCTCCACACCCAGCACGTTACCAATCTCGTGGGGGTCGGCAATGACACCAATCGTTCCGTGACTCATGGCGATACGGGCAAACTTGTGTGGCACCATCATACTACTCTCGATGTGCACATGACCATCAATGAAACCAGGCATGATGTATGACCACGGTTTCTCATTTGCGGGCAGTTTGCAGCGTCTCACCTCGACGATTTTCTCACCCTCGATTACCAGCTCGCCATCGAATATCTCGCGACGAACCACATCCACAATGTGTCCTTTCATGTTTTCCATATGACCTCTTGATTTGATTAACTACTTGCAAAAGTACGAAAAAAATCCGAAAAACCTAATAATTCCCATTTTTTTTTGTATCTTTGTAGCCAATAACTAACAAATCAAATCTATACACTATGAAAAAGGTATATAAAGCACATATCCTCTTTACGAAAGAGAAGGACCGTTTTGAGGTCTTTGAAAATGGCTATATCGCAGTTGAGAATGGCATTGTTCTGGGTGTTGCCAACAATCTGAAAGACTTAGGATGCGAGGGTGCAGAAGTTATCGATTTTGGTGACAAACTGCTCATTCCCGCCATGAACGATATGCACGTTCATGCCCCACAGGTTCACAACCAAGGTGTGGCTATGGACCTGGAGTTGCTCCCGTGGCTGCAGAACTACACCTTCCCTGAGGAGTCGAAATATGCCGATGTCCAGTATGCCGAGCGCATGTATCGACGCTTTCTGCATACCCAGTGGCTCTTCGGCACCATGCGTAGCGTCGTCTTCGGCACCGTCCATACCGAGAGCACGCGCGTGCTCATGAATCTTTATCAAGAGGCCGGTATGGGTGCGCTGGTTGGCAAGGTAGCCATGAACCGCAACTGTCCTGACGCACTCTGTGAAGACGTCGACGCTGCCGTTGAGGGCAACCAGATGCTGATAGCCGAGTTCAACAAGCCTGGTTCGTTAGTCCGTCCCATCATTACGCCGCGCTTCGTACCGTCATGTACGCCAGAACTGCTGAAGGCCTGTGGCCAACTGGCCACCACCTATTCAGAGCTGGAACCGGAGAGCAAGAACTATGGCGATGCCTACAACCGCTACGGACTCTTCGGACAGACGCCCACCATCATGGCCCACTGCGTATGGACTAATGGCAGCGAGCTGGAACTGATGAAGAAGAACAAGGTCATGGTCGCCCACTGTCCCACGTCCAACTTCAACCTCTCGTCAGGTCTGGCACCCATCCGCACATTCCTCGACGAAGGACTGCCCATCGGTCTGGGCAGCGACATCAGCGGAGGCCACGACCTCAACATGTTCCGCATGCTGGTTTACGCCATCCAGGTCAGCAAGATGCACTACCAGATTGACAAGAGCAAGGCCTTCCTCACCCTGCCCGAAATCTTCTGGATTGCCACCAAGTCCGCAGGTTCCTTCTTTGGCAAGGTGGGCAGCTTCGAGCCTGGCTACGAGTTCGACGCCCTCGTCATCGACGATGCCGTTCTCTACCCTGCCGAATACTCGCTGGTACACCGCCTGGAGCGTTTCATCTATGTCGGCGACGACCGCCAGATTCTCCACCGCTTCTGCCGCGGCAAGGAAGTTAAGGAACCCAAAGTCTAAACCCAAAATAAAGTAGACCTAACAACCTAACATAATTGGCCGGAACGCCTTTGTACAAAGGACTTAAACGACGTTAGGTCTGATTGCCAGACCTAACACGAGACCTAACGTCAGACCTAACGTCGTCAATGCGGATTACCTTGTATGTTAGGTATCATGTTAGGTTTGATGTTAGGTCTACGAAATAGACCTAACATGTCAACATAATGAAAATCAGCGGTTTAAGTATTTTATGTGAGGTTGTTAGGTCTCCTCTCAAAAAGTTCCCCCTAGTCGCAGAAATCCGAAATAATACAACTGATACAGAGCTGGCTACAACTAATACAGACATGGCTACAGCTAATACAGACATGGCTACAGCTAATACAGACATGGCTACAGCTAATACAGACATGGCTACAGCTAATACAGACATGGACCTGTATCAGCTGTATATTTCGAAAAAAAAGTAGGAAATCCGCCTTTTGTCGTTTCCGACTCATTTTTTGTATACATAAGAGGAAAAAAGTGGGATAAAGTTTGTGTGATATAGATTTTTTTTCATTAGTGTCCCGTTAAAATCGGGACACTAATGAATTTGAATTTACTTATAAAGATACGAATTTTTCTTGAAAAATAGAAAATTATTTGTAATTTTGCAGCCGAAAACGAACGATAATGAAAAACAACAAAGCACTTATAGCCCATCTTTCGATGTTTGGTGCCTGTGCCTTCTGGGGGCTGATGGCACCTTTGGGCAAGGATGCGATGACCCACGGACTCGACGGACTGACGATGGTGTCCTTCCGTGTGCTGGGCGGCTGTATCCTCTTCTGGCTGACATCGCTCTTCATCAAGAAAGAGCAAGTACCGACAAAAGACAAACTGATGTTTATTGGTGCCGCTGTGTTCGGCCTGGTTACAAACCAGTGCTGTTACACCATCGGCCTGAGTATCACCTCGCCCATCAATGCCTCGATTGTCACCACATCGATGCCAATCTTCGCCATGATTCTCGCGGCCCTGATTCTGAAGGAGCCGATTACGGGCAAGAAAGCCTTGGGTGTGCTGATGGGTTGTAGTGGAGCACTGATTCTGATACTTACCTCTGCATCGGCAGTTTCTGACAAGGTGGGTGATATCCGAGGCGACCTACTTTGTCTGGCAGCACAGTTCTCGTTCGCACTCTACCTGTCATTATTTAATCCGCTGATACGTCGTTATTCCGTCTTCACCATCAACAAGTGGATGTTCTTCTGGGCCACGCTTCTTGTCATACCATTTACCTTCGGCCATGTGAAGGATGTCGTAAGCAGGCCAATACCTGCTACAACATGGTGGGAGGCGGCTTATGTCGTGGTCTTTGGCACTTATCTGGGATATATCCTAACGATGATTGGTCAGAAGACGCTACGCCCAACGGTAGTGTCAGTCTATAACTATGTTCAGCCCATCGTCTCTGTCGTTGTTTCTGTCCTGACAGGCCTTGGTATCCTGAAACCCTCCCACGCCCTCGCAGTTATTCTGGTGTTCACGGGTGTATGGTTAGTCACCAAGTCCCGCAGCCGTCAGGATATGGAAAAACTGACGCAGAAATAAAAATTCTGAGAAAAAATTTACTGGGAATGTTGCACATATCGGGAAGGAAATGACAGTATGATACAGAAAAAGGGGATACACCAAATTAGGCGTATCCCCTTTATTGATATCGGTAAACTGAGATTATTCAGCAACTTCTTCAGCGGCCTTAAATGAAGCCAAGTCCTCTACCTGGAATGCCTTGATGTAAGCGCTCTTGCCGAGAACATCCTCCTCAGTCATGCGAACGTAAACATTGGCACTCTTCTCGAAGAGCTCAGGAGCCTTGGTAGCGTCGCGCAGGATGAGCAGGCTCATTACCAGCTCGGCAGTCATGTCATAAAGACGGCGAGCAAGGAAGTCCTGAGCGTCCTGATTCTCGAGAGCCTTGACATTGTTAAGAGCCTCCTCGTAAACGGGGATGAGCTTCTCAACACGAGCCTTCAGGTTCTTCAGGCTATCACTAACCTCGAGAGCAGCGGCCATGTCCTTGATGTTGTTGAGCATGGTGCCGTTGGTGATGTAGCGGATAGCAGCTACAACCTGCAGCTGGGTGGTACCCTCGTAGATAGAGAAGATACGTGCGTCGCGGAACAGGCGCTGGCTCTTGTACTCCATGATGAAGCCCGAACCACCGTGGATGCTGATAGCATCGTAAGCGTTCTGGTTGGCGTACTCAGAGTTCATACCCTTGGCCAGTGGTGTGAAGGCATCGGCCAGGCGCTGATACTTCTTGAGCTCCTGCTTCTCCTCGGGAGTGAGCTTGCGGTCGCGCTCGATATCCTCGAGGCACTTGTAGATGTCAACGTAAGCAGCTGTCTCGTACAGCAGTGAACGACCAGCATCGAGCTTGGCCTTCATGCGAGAGAGCATATCGTAAACAGCGGGGAAGTTGATGATCTTGTCGCCAAACTGCTGACGCTCCTTAGCGTAAGCCAGACCCTCGTTGTAAGCCTCCTGCTCAACACCTACAGACTGTGCGGCGATACCCAGACGGGCACCATTCATCAGAGCCATCACGTACTTGATCAGACCCAGACGTGTGCTACCGCAGAGCTCTGCCTTAGCGTTCTTATAAGTGAGCTCACAGGTAGGTGAGCCGTGGATACCCAGCTTGTGCTCGATGTGACGAACGTCAACACCGCCCTGGCGCTTGTCGTAGATGAACATGGAAAGACCACGTCCGTCCTTGGTGCCCTCCTCAGAACGAGCCAGCACGAGGTGGATGTCAGAGTCACCATTGGTGATGAAGCGCTTAACACCATTTAGGCGCCAGCAGTTCTCCTTCTCATCGAAGGTGGCCTTCAGCATGACGCGCTGCAGGTCAGAACCAGCATCAGGCTCAGTCAAGTCCATTGACATACCCTCACCAGCGCAAACGCGGGGGATGTACTTCTGGCGCTGCTCCTCTGAACCGAACTCGTAAAGCGTGTCGATACAGCTCTGCAAGCTCCAGATGTTCTGGAAACCGGCATCGGCAGCAGAAATCATCTCAGAGAGCATAGAGAATACTGCGTTAGGCAGGTTCAGACCGCCGTAACGGCGAGGCATTGATACACCCCACAGACCAGCCTTACGGGTGGCGTCGAGGTTCTCGTAAGTCTTAGAGGCGTAGATCATACGACCGTTCTCGAGGTGTGGACCTTCAAGGTCAACGCTCTCAGAGTTTGGCTCGATGATGTTAGCTGCCACGTCACCGGTGATGTCGAGAATCTGCTTGTAGTTCTCGATGGCATCGCCCAGGTCAACAGGGGCATAGTCATATTCTTTCGCATCAGCGAAACCCTTTTCTTTC
>ONCH01000073.1 GCA_900316265.1 uncultured Prevotellaceae bacterium
GCATGTGGCGCCGTGAAGCGCTTCTTGTTACATGCGAGAGCGATGTCATGTTCAGGGTTAAATATGTGTAAATTCATTGTTTATGCCCAATATATTCATATCTGAGTGCAAAATTAATAAAAATTATCGAGTTTTTGCCAACTTGACTTTGCAAATTAATAATAAATTAGTAACTTTGCAATTTGAAAACAAACACTTAGATAGAGATGGAATTTTTCTTTCGCACGCATACCTACCTGGTAGAACATGTGAACGCCCCTGTTCGTCGATTGCTAATGGACGAAATAAACTGGGACGACCGCATGATAGGCATCAAGGGTACTCGCGGCGTTGGCAAGACTACATTCCTTCTTCAATATGCTAAGGAGAACTTCGGAACGCGTGACCGCAAGTGCCTTTATGTCAACATGAACAACTTCTTCTTTCAGGGGCACGGCATAGCAGACTTCGCTCATGAGTTCTACCAGCAAGGTGGCAAGGTGCTTCTTATCGACCAAGTGTTCAAAGAGACCGACTGGAGTACGCAACTCAGGCGATGTTATGACGAGAACCCTGGCTTGAAGATTGTATTCACAGGCTCCAGCGTTATGCGTCTGAAAGAAGAGAACCCCGAGCTCAACGGTATTGTGAAGAGTTACAACCTCAGGGGCTTCTCGTTCAGAGAGTTTCTCAATCTGCAGACGGGAAATAACATGAAACCGTTCACGCTCGACGAGATTCTCCAAAACCATGAGCGCATAGTCAGACAGATACTGCCCAAGGTGTCGCCGATGAAGTATTTTCAGGATTATGTTCATCATGGTTACTATCCGTTCTTCCTTGAGCATCGCAACTATTCAGAGAATCTGCTCAAGACGATGAACATGATGACAGAGGTGGACATACTGCTAATAAAACAAATCGAACTGAAATACTTAACCAAAATAAAGAAATTGTTCTACCAACTGGCAGTTGAGGGGCCAAAAGCTCCAAACATCAGCATGCTGGCACATGATATCGAGACAAGTCGCGCAACGGTTATGAACTACATAAAGTATCTAACTGACGCGAGATTGCTGAACATGATTTACCCGGTAGGGCAGGACTTTCCAAAGAAGCCATCAAAGGTTATGGTGCACAACTCAAACCTTATGTACACCATTTATCCCATACAGGTTGAGAAACAGGATGTTATGGAAACATTCTTTGTCAACTCTCTTTGGAAAGACCATCTGGTGAATGACGGAGGAAAACACAACTACTATGTTGTGGACGGAACAAAGCGGTTCCGCATCTGCGACGCCACCAAAAGCGGAAAGATGCGCATTAATCCTGAAGTAATCTATGCCAGATATAACACAGAGGTGGGATTTGACAACCAGATTCCATTGTGGCTATTCGGATTCTTATATTAAATATAGTTACATTAACATTATAATTTAAACATTATGGCAAAAGAAAAAAAGTTTATCACTTGTGATGGTAACGAGGCTGCAGCTCATGTGAGCTATATGTTCTCAGAAGTTGCTGCTATCTATCCTATCACTCCATCATCGCCAATGGCTGAGCACGTTGACGAATGGGCTGCCCGCGGTCGCAAGAACCTGTGGGGTCAGACCGTAAGTGTGCAGGAAATGCAGTCAGAGGCAGGTGCTGCCGGTGCTGTGCACGGTTCATTGCAGGCAGGTGCTTTGACCACTACATTCACCGCATCTCAGGGTCTTCTGCTGATGATTCCTAACATGTACAAGATTGCCGGTGAACTGATTCCTACCGTATTCGACGTATCTGCTCGTACACTTGCTTCACACTCACTCTGTATCTTCGGTGACCACCAGGATGTTATGGCTTGCCGTCAGACAGGTTTCGCTATGCTTTGCGAAGGTGGTGTGCAGGAAGTGATGGACCTTACCGCTGTTGCTCACTTGGCAACTCTCGAGACATGTGTGCCATTCGTTAACTTCTTCGATGGTTTCCGCACATCTCACGAGTATCACAAGATTGAGCTCATGGATCAGGAGGATATCCGTCCACTCGTTAAGGAAGAGTATATCAAGCGTTTCCGCGACCGTGCTATGAGCCCAGAGCGTCCTATCACTCGCGGTACTGCTGAGAACCCCGAGACATTCTTCACACACCGTGAGGCTTGTAACCCATACTACGATTCAGTTCCTGAAGTAGTTGAGAAGTATCTCGGTGAGATTTCTAAGATTACTGGTCGTGAGTATCACCTCTTCTCATATTATGGAGCAGAGGATGCTGACCGCATGATTATCCTTATGGGTTCTGCTACTGACGCAGCTCGTGAGGCTATCGACTACCTGAACGCAAATGGCGAGAAGGTTGGTATGATCAGCGTTCACCTCTATCGTCCGTTCTCAGTTAAGCATCTGCTCGCTTCTGTTGTATTGCTGTGCTTGACCGCACTAAGGAGCCAGGTGCTAATGGCGAGCCTCTGTACCTTGACGTTAAGGATGCTTACTATGATGTAGAGGATCGTCCTCTTATCGTTGGTGGCCGTTACGGTCTTGGTTCTCATGACACCACACCAGCTCAGATTATCAGCGTGTTCAACAACCTCGCTATGCCAGAGCCAAAGAACCACTTCACCATCGGTATCGTTGACGACGTTACCTTCACCTCTCTTCCAGAGGTTCCTGAGATTGCTCTTGGTGGTGCTGGCATGTTCCAGGCTAAGTTCTTCGGTCTTGGTGCTGATGGTACCGTAGGTGCAAACAAGAACTCAGTTAAGATTATTGGTGACAATACCGACAAGTACTGCCAGGCTTACTTCTCTTACGACTCTAAGAAGTCAGGAGGTTTCACCTGCTCTCACTTACGTTTCGGTGACACACCTATCCGTTCTACATATCTGGTGACCACACCTAACTTCGTGGCTTGCCACGTTCAGGCTTACCTGCACATGTATGACGTTACTCGTGGTTTGCAGAAGAACGGTACATTCCTGCTGAACACTATCTTCGATGATGCAGAACTGGAAAAGTTCATGCCGAATAAGGTTAAGCGTTACTTCGCTCAGAACAACATCACAGTTTATACCATCAACGCTACAAAGATTGCACAGGAGATAGGTCTTGGTAACCGTACCAACACCATCCTTCAGTCTGCATTCTTCCGCATCACAGAGGTTATCCCTGTAGAGCTTGCTGTTGAGAAGATGAAGGCTGCTGCTCTGAAGTCTTACGGCGCTAAGGGTCAGGACGTGGTTGACAAGAACTACGCCGCTATCGACCGTGGTGGAGAGTTCAAGAAGTTTGAGGTTAAACCTGAGTGGGCTAATCTGGCTGACGATGCAGAGAAGCAGGATGATGCTCCAGCATTCGTTAAGGAACTGGTTCGTCCTATCAACGCTCAGGCAGGTGACCTGCTGAAGGTTAGCGACTTCGTTAAGCATGGAACTGTTGATGGTTCTTGGGAGGTTGGTACAGCCGCTTATGAGAAGCGTGGTGTTGAGGCTTTCGTTCCAGCATGGAACTCAGAGAACTGTATCCAATGTAACCAGTGCGCTTATATTTGTCCTCACGCAGCTATTCGTCCATTCGTTTTGACTGATGACGAGCTTGCTGGCTTTGATGGTCTTACTACTCTCGAGATGAAGGCTCCTGCAGCAATGAAGGGTATGCACTTCGTTATCGAACCTTCTGTACTCGACTGTCTTGGTTGCGGCAACTGCGCCGACATCTGTCCTGGACATCCAAAGAAGGGCAAGGCTCTTACTATGGTTCCATTCAATCCTGATGCAGCTGACATGAAGAAGATGGCAGCCGACTGGGATAAGCTTGTTAAGGTTCCTTCTAAGCAAGACCTCGTTGACATCCGCAGCAACGTGAAGAACTCTCAGTTCGCTCAGCCTCTGTTCGAGTTCTCTGGCGCTTGCTCTGGTTGTGGTGAGACACCTTATGTGAAGTTGCTTTCTCAGCTGTTTGGTGACCGTCAGATGATTGCCAACGCTACTGGTTGCTCTTCTATCTACTCTGCTTCTATTCCTTCTACACCTTATACTAAGAATGAGAAGGGACAGGGTCCAGTATTCAACAACTCTCTGTTCGAGGACTTCTGCGAGTTCGGTCTCGGTATGGCTCTCGGTAACAAGAAGATGAAGGAGCGTGTGGCTAAGCTGCTCTGCGAGGCTTCTGAGAATGCACCTGCTGAGTTCAAGGCACTTGCTGAAGAGTGGATCGCTAACAAGGATGATGCTGACAAGACCAAGGAGATTGCTCCGAAGTTGCGTGAAGCTATCGCTGCTGGCGCAGAGGCAGGTTGCGAGTTCTGCAAGGAACTGAAGACTCTCGATCACTATCTCGTTAAGCGTAGCCAGTGGATCATCGGTGGTGACGGCGCTTCTTACGACATCGGCTACGGCGGTCTCGACCACGTGATTGCTTCTGGTGAAGATGTGAATATCCTCGTGCTTGATACTGAGGTTTACTCTAACACCGGTGGTCAGGCTTCTAAGGCTACTCCTCTTGGTGCTATCGCTCAGTTCGCTGCTCAGGGCAAGCGCATCCGCAAGAAGGATCTCGGTATGATTGCCACAACTTACGGCTATGTATATGTTGCTCAGATTGCAATGGGCGCTGACCACAACCAGACTCTCAAGGCTATCCGCGAGGCTGAGGCATGGCACGGACCATCAATCGTCATCGCTTATGCTCCATGTATCAACCACGGTCTGAAGGCTAAGGGCGGCATGGGTAAGAGCCAGGCTGAGGAGAAGAAGGCTGTTGAGTGCGGTTACTGGCACCTGTGGCGTTACAACCCAGCACTTGCTGAGGAAGGCAAGAACCCATTCTCTCTCGACTCTAAGGAGCCTAACTGGGAGAACTTCCACGACTTCTTGCTCGGTGAGGTTCGTTACCTGTCAGTTAAGAAGGCTTATCCTAACGAGGCAGAAGAACTCTTCGCTGAGGCACAGAAGATGGCACAGCTCCGCTACAAGACCTACATCCGCAAGGCTGCAGAGAATTGGGAGGACTAAAAACTACGAATTTCGCAATTCAATCGAATTCAATCTATCACAAAAGAGCATCCGAATCGGGTGCTCTTTTTTAATTATGTCAATCATATACTGTTTAACCTCATCGGCCCTTGTAGAGGAAAGTGAGTGAACGGCGTACATTTCAGTTATTTCAATTTCAGTTATTTCAGTTCGTTTTTTGCGTTATCGTTATTCTTCAAAACTCTATAATATAATATATAACTAATTAATTATTAATAAGTTACATAAATAGAGAAGAAAATCACAACCCCTCGAAAAACAACTGAAATAACTGAAATTGAAATGCAAGTCATTTAACTATTTATCTAAAAAGCTGATTTACAATGAAATGCGATTTATTTACTGCATGGCACCAGCAATGCCTAAGTCTTCAGAAGTCACATATAACTGCATTTTTCTTCCCGAAAAGGCCTCAAAAGACATGCAAGAGACGCTTTTTCCGATGACAATTCCTACACTTGCTGCCCATTTAACCAAAGTTAAATTCTTATAATATGATAACAAATGCCATGAATTATCGGCCAAATGAGGCTTACATTACTCCGAAGAACCTATCAAATGCACCTATTCACATCACAATCTCTTATATTATTAAACAGCAAATTATATTCTTCGATGTCCACCGCTGTATAAAGGCTGAGATAACTGGAAGTCTTCTATATGCTCAATTTCTGGGGTGCAGTTATCGGACGTGCAGATGACTGTGATGACATCAAAGCGATGGGCAGAGGTAATGTGTTTGTATTGCAGGTAATGGTTAATTGCAGCCAGGAGATTGCGTTGCTTCTGGCGGTTCACAGCTGTGACAGGGGCTGTATAGTCGTGACTGCTACGTGTTTTCACCTCAATGAACACAATAGTGCCCTCGTGCATAGCTATTATATCAATGTCGCGATGGCCAGAACGCCAGTCTCTCTCTAAGATGATGTAGCCTTTTTCCCGTAAGTAGGCCGAAGCAATTTCTTCACCTTTTATGCCTGTCTGCAAATGTTCTGGTCCTTCTTCTCTCTGTCTATTGCAGTTTCCACTTGTTGCTAATAGTTCTTGGCATCTTTTAAAAGCTTTGCTTGTCTTTCCCTCCTTGTCGGGCACATTATGCAACATACGTTCCAGCGCGGCAAAGATCTTCTTTGCTTCGTCAATTCTGTTTTCGCTTAATCTCTTTTTTAAGATGTCTGTAGCCGTCCAAAACATTGCCGACGACGTGTATGGCCCCTTGTCCGTTGCGTATAGAGGTCGAATGGCATCGTAAGCCTCCTCTATGCGTCCCTGCTTTAGTAGTTCAAAAACATCCTTAGCAGTCATAATGCTTTGGCTTTATCAAGATTATAATAGCGTGCGAACAGCGTAGAGAGTAACTGATAGAGAGTGATTACCTCTCGAAATACTGTTCGAGGAGAGCTGTAGCAGAACCTTCGTGGTTCTCAAGGTCGTTGATAATCACTCCGTGCTCGAGCAAGGCGATGCTGAGCAAGTGTTTCAATACGTTTTGACTGGTAGGGTCGAGGAAGTTGAATGGTTCGTCGAGAATAACCAATTGTGGAGACGCCATTAGTGCTGCCATGATACCTACCTTGTGCTTGTTGCCAGCCGACAGGTTTCTTATCAGTTTCTTTTGTCCGAGTATCTCTCCGCCCATGAATGTCTCGAACTTCTCCATGTGCTGCTTCACGACATCATTGCTAAGATTGTTGACGTTCGCTACAAATTGGAAATACTCTTCAGGCGTGAGGAAATCAATAAGGAACCCCTCATCGATGTACGCTCCAGTATGGCTCTTCCAGTCCTCGCTCTCAGCAGGGTTGATGGATGTGAGTTGGTTTTCGCTATTGAGATATGACAGCGTGATTCCGCCGTCATCTGCCTTCACCAAGTCAACAATTAGGCGGAAGAGCGTTGTCTTGCCCGCTCCGTTGTTTCCCACAAGACCGAGGAAGTCGCCATCGGCGATGTTGAAAGACTCGATATTGACAACGGTATTCTTACCGTATATCTTTTTTAGGTTGCTTATTGATATTTGCATTTCTTTTATTTATTATGAAAAAGGTTTAAGTATTGAAGGTTGATTCCAATACTTAAACCCTACATTGTTATTTATACGAGACCACGTCCGTGGCAGTTTTTAAATTTCTTTCCGCTTCCGCAAGGGCATGGATCATTACGTCCTGGCAGTTTCTCGCGTGTTATTGGCATGCGTCGTTGAGGAGCAGCACTCTCTCGTGTGTCATGTTGGGCAGCTGCTTGCTGGTTTTGGTCAACAAGGTCATTGCCCTTTTGCTCGTTATATCGTTGTGAGC
Source organism: uncultured Prevotellaceae bacterium (assembly GCA_900316265.1). Taxonomy (GTDB): domain Bacteria; phylum Bacteroidota; class Bacteroidia; order Bacteroidales; family Bacteroidaceae; genus Prevotella. The sequence goes on from ONCH01000073.1 coordinate 7,297, forward strand.
GTTGCTCTGGTGCAGCCTCATGAACCTCATCTTGCTGTAGTTCAGGAATCTGACCGCGCATGAGAATACTCAGTATTCGGTTGTTGTTCTGGTCAACCATGTTCTCCTTGAAGAGTTCAGCACTTTCGAGTTTGAATATCACCAACGGGTCTTTCTGCTCGTAACTAGCGTTCTGCACGCTATGGCGAAGTTCGTCAAGCTGGCGCAGGTTCTCTTTCCAGCAGTCGTCGATGACATGAAGCATGATAGACTTCTCGAACTGTTTAACCACGCTCTTTGCCTCTGTCTCGTATGCTTCCTTAAGGTCGCAAGGAATCTGATACATCCTCTTGCCGTCGGTTACAGGCACTACGATGCGCTCATACATCGCTCCTTGGTTCTCGTAAACCTGCTTTATCACAGGCCATGCAACGGTCTGAATGCGCTCGGTCTTGCGGTTGAACGAACTGATGGCTGCCTGATAAGAGTCCTCAAGCAACTTCTCGGTTACGCCTTCTCTGAACTGCTCTTCTGTAAACGGACATTCCATTGCCAGCACCTTGATGAACTGCTCCTTGCATCCCTCGTAGTCGTTTGTGGTTATGATGTTTTCCACGCGGTTCCAGATGAGGTTCGCGATGTCCATTCCTATTCGTTCACCTATAAGGGCGTGACGACGGTTCTTGTAAACGATGGTTCGTTGTGTATTCATAACATCGTCGTACTCGAGCAGATGCTTACGAATACCGAAGTGGTTCTCTTCAACCTTCTTCTGAGCACGCTCGATACTGTTTGAAATCATCGAGTGTTCGAGACGCTCTCCTTCATCGAAGTGGAGGCGGTCCATGATCTTTGCGATGCGCTCAGATGCGAACAGACGCATCAACTTGTCCTCAAGTGAAACATAGAATACAGAAGAACCTGGGTCACCCTGTCGTCCTGCACGACCACGCAACTGCCTGTCAACGCGGCGGCTCTCATGTCTCTCTGTACCTATGATTGCAAGTCCGCCTGCCTCTTTCACCTCTTTAGAAAGCTTAATATCGGTACCACGACCAGCCATGTTGGTTGCTATGGTAACGGCACCAAGTCCGTTGATGCTTTGTCCGGCATTAGCCACGATGTCAGCCTCACGTTGGTGAAGCTTGGCATTAAGCACCTGATGAGGAATCTTGCGCAAGGTGAGCATACGGCTGAGCAATTCTGAAATCTCCACACTTGTTGTACCAACCAGCGTAGGACGGCCAGCGTTTCTCATTTCCTGTATCTCCTCGATAACGGCGTTATATTTCTCGCGTGCAGTCTTATACACGCGGTCGTTCATATCATTACGAATAACAGGCTTGTTGGTAGGAATCTCAACCACATCAAGCTTGTAAATATCCCAGAACTCACCTGCTTCGGTGCTTGCCGTACCGGTCATACCAGCCAGCTTGTGATACATACGGAAGTAGTTCTGCAGGGTGATGGTTGCAAATGTTTGTGTAGCTTCCTTCACCTTCACATGTTCCTTCGCCTCAATAGCCTGATGCAAGCCGTCACTCCATTGGCGACCTTCCATGATACGTCCTGTCTGCTCGTCCACAATCTTCACCTCGCCGTCCATAACGACATATTCGTCGTCCTTGTTGAACATGGTGTAAGCCTTGAGCAGCTGCTGCAGGGTGTGAACGCGCTCGCTTTGCACGCCGTAATGGCTGAGCAGTTCGTCTTTCTTTGTTACTTTCTCCTCGTCGCTCATCTGCTGCGCTTCCAGCTCAGACATCTCAGTCGTGATGTCAGGAAGCACGAACAGCTCGCGGTCGTTAACCTGCTTAGCCAGCCAGTCGGTACCTTTGTCGGTAAGGTCAACGCTGTTCAGTTTCTCGTCAACAACGAAGTAGAGCGGTTCAACAGCCTCGGGCATGTGGCGGTTGTTGTTCTCCATGTAGTACTCTTCGGTCTTCAGCATACCTGTCTTGATGCCTTCTTCCGAAAGATACTTGATGAGCGGCTTGCTTTTTGGCAGCGCCTTGTGAGAGCGATAGAGTGCAAGGAAACCCTCGTCGAGTTTCTTCTGTCCCTCCTTGTTGCCCTCTTCAACCATCTTTGTACCTTCTGTAATGAGTCTCTTTGCATCTGCAAGATACTGCGAAGCCAGTTTTCGCTGGACATCTACGAGGCGTTCAACGAGCGGCTGGTATTCCTCGAACATCTGGTCGCCACCGTTTGGAACAGGACCTGATATGATAAGAGGTGTACGGGCGTCGTCAATAAGCACCGAGTCGACCTCGTCGACGATGGCGTAGTTGTGACTTCTCTGCACAAGGTCAGCCGGGCTGATGGCCATATTGTCGCGAAGGTAGTCGAAACCGAACTCGTTGTTCGTTCCGAA
>ONCH01000026.1 GCA_900316265.1 uncultured Prevotellaceae bacterium
ATCCGAACTAACAAAACTTTTCGCAACTTTTTTATCCAAAAATGAAAAGTTTTCGCATTTCATGACAATAAGAAAACCCTTACACCTTATTATATTATATAAAGAGATTGCTATTTTATAGTCAAGAGACCATCATCTTACTCGAAAATATCCTCTAACGATTCTCCTTCACCGTCATCGGCATTGGCACCCTCAGCAGGACAAGGATTGAAGTCAGCAGGAACATCAAAGACATCATCTTCGCTATATCCCAGCGTCTTGTCCTTATAGATGGACTGCATATAATAGGCAAAGATTGGCAATGCCATCGTAGCGCCCTGACCCCAAGCCATCGAGTCGAAATGGATATCACGGTCGTCACCACCTACCCACATACCGCTGACCAGCTTCGGTGTCAGTCCCATGAACCAGGCATCACTATTATTATTCGTCGTACCCGTCTTACCACCAATCTGTGCCTTCAGTCCGTAGCGGAAGCGCAGGCGTCCACCTGTACCACCATCCACAACGGCTCGCAACATATAGAGCATCTTATGAGCGCTCTGTTCGCTAATTACCTCGTTCATTCGTGGTTGGAACTGTGCCAGGACATTGCCTTCGTTATCCTCAATTCGTGTAACAAACATGTGTGCTGCACGAATGCCATGATTCACAAAGGCCGTATAAGCACTGACCATCTCACCTACCGTAATCTCGCACGGTCCCAGACAGAGCGACATTGACGGATGAATCTCCGGATTGCGGATACCATATTCATGAAGCAACGTCACGAAAGCCTGCGGATTGAGTTTACTCATCAGATAGGCTGATATCCAGTTATTTGACTGTTGCAAACCCCATTTCAGCGTCACCATGTCGCCATAACGCGCCTTACTACCATTACGTGGTGTCCACGGACGACCTGCTACCATATAGGTCTGTTGCACATTGGGAGCCTCATCGCAGGGCGAGAAACCATTCTCCATAGCCAATGAATATAGGAACGGTTTGATGGTAGAACCCACCTGTCGGCGACCCTCCATTGCCATGTCATAAGCAAAATGTGTGAAGTCCATACCACCGACATAAGCTTTTACATGACCATTCTGCGGACACATGCTCATAAAACCGGTCCTCAGGAAAGTCTTATAATAGCGAATAGAGTCCAATGGCGTCATCACGGTATCGATCTCGCCATGATACGAGAACACCGTCATCTCCGTCTTGGTACGGAACGCCTTCATGATTTCATCCTCAGAGGCCCCTGCCGCCTTCATCGCACGATAGCGGTCGCATTGATGTACCGAGCGCATCAGGATATCCTGCACCTTTTCCATAGGCAGACTTCCTGAGAAGGGCGCCGTCTTCCGACCAGCCTTTTCCTTTGTAAATGCCGGTTGCAGGTATTTTGCGACATGCTCATAGACCGCCTTTTCCGCATACGCCTGCATACGAGAATCAATGGTAGTATAGACCTTCAAACCATCCGTATATAGGTTATACGGCTCACCGTCCTTCTTCCTATTCTTATTACACCAACCATACAGCGGGTCGTTCTCCCAGTTCAGCGAATCGATATGGAATTTCACCATATTCCATGCAGGATAATCCTTTCTCTCCGGCTGTTTAGCCATCATATAGCGACGCAGGAAATCGCGGAAATATTGCGCAATACCATCCTTATGGTCGGCCACATGGAACTTCGAACCAAGCGGTTCCTCCGACAACTTATCACGCTCAGTCTCAGAGATATAACCGGCCTTCTCCATCTGAGCCAATACCACATTACGGCGCTCCAAGCTACGTTCTGGATGGCGCACCGGATTGAAATATGACGGATTCTTACAAAGACCGACCAGTACGGCAGCCTCCGTCGTCTTCAGGTCTCTGGGCTCCTTAGAGAAATATGTGTTTGATGCCGTCTTGATACCCACCGCATTATGCAGGAAGTCGAAGTAGTTGAGATACATCGTAATAATCTCATCTTTCGTATAGTTACGCTCCAACTTGACAGCTATCACCCACTCTATCGGCTTTTGCAGCACACGTTCCATGACGCTGTGAGCCTTCTCCGAATACAGCTGTTTAGCCAACTGCTGCGTAATCGTCGAGCCACCACCCGCACTCTTCTGTCCGAAGATACCACGCTTTATGATTGCACGTCCAAGCGCATAGAAGTCTATGCCCGAATGTTCGTAGAAACGCACATCCTCCGTAGCCACCAGCGCCTGTATCAATGCCGGCGACAACTGGTTATAGTCCACCATGATACGGTTCTCACGATTATAGTTCCACGTACCCAGGACCTTACCATCTGCCGAATACACTTGTGTGGCAAAACGGCTGATAGGATTCTGCAAATCCTCGATAGGCGGCATATAGCCTATCCATCCCCTCTCAATAGCATAAAATCCCATTGCTGCCGAGAGAACTACGAGAACCAACAGCGCCCATAAAGAGCATATGATTATCTTCTTCATCGTACAAATTCTTCTTAGTTGAGTGCAAAATTACAAATTTCTTTCGAATAATCGCACGTAAATCAGAAATTATGTGTAATTTTGTGCCATCAAAACCCAAACAAGGATGGAAAAGCATGATTTTGTAACGATTGCCGACCTCAGGCACAAGAGTTTGAGCGGCACCCCAACCGCGAACTACTGAAAGGCAAGGTAGTTGCCACTTTATTTTTTGAACCATCAACCCGAACCCGCCTCAGTTTCGAGACTGCCGCCAACCGCTTAGGAGCCCGCGTCATCGGCTTTGCAGACCCAAAGATTACCAGCGGCACGAAGGGTGAGACGCTGAAAGACACTATCTCCATGGTTGCCAACTATGCCGACGTCATTGTGATGCGCCACTTCATCGAAGGTGCCGCGCAGTATGCTTCAGAGGTCACCGATGTGCCTATCGTCAACGCCGGCGACGGTGCCCACCAGCACCCCTCACAATGTATGCTCGACCTCTATTCCATCTACAAAACCCAGGGAACCTTAGAGAACCTTAACATCTATCTGGTAGGCGACCTGAAGTACGGCCGTACCGTTCATTCGCTGATTATGGCCATGCGTCACTTCAATCCCACCTTCCACTTTGTGGCTCCGAAAGAACTGGCCATGCCCCAAGAATACAAGCTCTATTGCAAGGAGCACGGCATCAAGTATACCGAGCATACCGCCTTCAACGAGAAGGTCATTGCCGATGCCGACATTCTCTACATGACACGTGTCCAGAAGGAGCGTTTCAGCGACCTGATGGAGTATGAGCGCGTGAAGAACGTCTATGTCCTCAACAATGAGATGCTTCGCTTGGCTAAGCCCAACATGAAGATTCTCCATCCGCTACCCCGTGTCAACGAGATAGCCTACGATGTTGACGAGAACCCTCACGCTTATTATATCCAGCAGGCCGGCAACGGACTCTTTGCCCGTGAAGCCATCTTCTGTGATGTACTCGGTATCAGCTTAGAAGAAGTTAAGAACGATAAAACCATTATAGAATGAATAAGAAAGAACGATTAGTTGCCGCCATTGAGCAAGGCACCGTCATCGACCACATACCCACAGAGAAGACCTACCAAGTAGCCAGTCTGCTGGGGCTTTTCGACTTGAAGACCCCTGTCACCATTGGCTTCAATTACCCCTCGCAGAAGGTAGGTAGCAAGGGAATTATCAAGGTATCTGACAAGTTCTTCACCGACGATGAGATATCGCGTTTGTCTGTCGTTGCCCCCAAGGTAATTCTCAGCATCATCCGCGACTACGAGGTCGTGGAGAAGAAGACCGTAGAGACCCCTGCCGAGATTCGTGGCATCGTGAAGTGCAACAATCCCAAGTGCATCACCAACAACGAGCCTATGGCGACGCTCTTCCACGTAGAAGACGGCCTTCTGACCTGTCATTACTGCGAGAAAGAACAGGACATCAACAAGGTCGAACTCGTATAAGTCATACGATTTATGACGCTAACATTTGGTGGAACAAGATTTTTTCGCTACTTTTGCAGCATATTTAGCACATCCCAATCAAAAACAGTATAATAACAATGGAAAGAGACAATCAGATTTTTGAGTTGATTGAGCAGGAGCACCAGCGTCAGCTGAAGGGCATCGAGCTCATCGCCAGTGAGAACTTCGTTAGCGACCAAGTCATGGAAGCCATGGGCAGCTACCTGACCAACAAGTATGCAGAAGGCTATCCCGGCCACCGTTACTATGGCGGTTGCCAGGTTGTCGATAAGGTTGAGCAGCTGGCTATTGACCGTGTATGCAAGCTGTTTGGTGCTGAGTACGCCAACGTACAGCCCCACTCTGGCGCGCAGGCCAATGCCGCTGTGTTGCTGGCCGTACTGAAGCCCGGTGACTGCTTTATGGGTCTGAACCTTGATCACGGCGGTCACCTGAGCCACGGTTCACTGGTTAACACCTCAGGAATCCTCTACAAGCCCGTAGGCTATAACCTGAACAAGGAGACTGGTCGCGTGGACTACGACGAGATGGAGAAGTTGGCTATCGAGAACAAGCCCAAGCTGATTATCGGTGGTGGTTCTGCCTACAGCCGCGAGTGGGACTACAAGCGCATGCGTGAGATTGCCGATAAGGTTGGCGCTCTGCTGATGATTGACATGGCTCACCCCGCAGGTCTGATTGCCGCTGGTCTGCTGGACAATCCCGTAAAATACGCTCACATCGTGACTTCTACCACCCACAAGACCCTGCGTGGTCCTCGTGGCGGTATCATCCTGCTGGGCAAGGACTTCGAGAACCCTTGGGGCTACAAGACTCCAAAGGGTCAGGTCAAGATGATGTCACAGCTGCTGAACAGCGCCGTATTCCCTGGTCAGCAGGGCGGTCCGTTGGAGCACGTCATCGCCGCCAAGGCCGTTGCATTCGGTGAGGCTCTGAAGCCTGAGTTCAAGGAGTGGGCAAAGCAGGTACAGAAGAATGCCAAAGTGCTGGCCGAGGAACTCGTCAAGCGTGGATTCTCTATCGTCAGCGGTGGTACCGACAACCACTCTATGCTGGTTGACCTGCGTTCTAAGTATCCTGAGCTGACCGGTAAGGTAGCTGAGAATGCGCTGGTTGCTGCCGACATCACCGTCAACAAGAATATGGTACCCTTCGACTCTCGCTCAGCTTTCCAGACCTCTGGTATCCGTCTGGGTACTCCCGCCATCACTACCCGTGGTGCCAAGGAAGACCTGATGGTTCAGATTGCCGCCTGGATTGAAGAGGTGCTCAACGCTCCCGAGGACGAGCAGGTCATTGCATCTGTTCGCCAGCGTGTGAACGAGAAGATGAAGGACTATCCTCTCTTCGCCTATTAATCAAAACAAATGACTCGCTACTTAAAGACGATATTACTTACCCTGCCTATGCTGCTGTTGCTCTTGTGTCCGACGGACATGAGAGCGCAGCACTTGCAGGCTACCCTCTCCCACTACACCGCCACCGACGGACTGCCCAGCAACTCCATTTCGTACCTCACGAGCGACGACTACGGTTATGTATGGATAGCCACGTGGAATGGTGTTTCCCGTTTCGACGGTTTCAATTTCTACAATTACAGGACTGGTATTCATAGCGGTATACCTGGCTTACACAACCGTCTGGAGAACCTTATCGTTGACCAGGCGCAGAACGTATGGATGAAGATGTACGATGGTCGCATCTTCGTCATAAACCGCCAGACCGACTGCATCATCGACCCCTTGGCCAATGTCAGCGGTCACGAGGACTATCACGTCGACTATTTCTTCAATCCCTATGTCACCAGTACTGGCGACGTGCTGGTGTCCTACGGCAGCAACGGACTCTATAAGTTCCATCTGGACCGCACGGGACTGAAGAGCGACCTCGTCACTACGGGAGGGCTTATCGTCAAAAGCGTTGCAGAGGGCTACCATAACGATTTATGGATAGGTACCGACAAGGGTGTTCACCGTCTGAACACCTCCAACATGGCTTTGGAATCCAAAGGTTTCCTGTTGGATGAAGACATAACCCATCTGACCTCCAACGGCTACAATATCTATGCTGGCACAGCGTCGGGTAAGATTATCCTATTCTCCTATGGCGACGACCCACAAGTGGTTTTCAGCTGGGGTCGTCCTATCACCGGTTTATTCATCGACAGCCATGGTCTGTTCTGGTTTTCTGACGACGAAGACGGTTGTTTCCGCCTGAACCGTGAGACAGGCGACGTCAAGCGCTTCACCCAGCGTACCCTCATGCCTGAATTCACCAGTCGTGGAGCAGAATTCAGCGAGGCCATGGGTGTTGTGTGGGCTCGCATGAACCACGGCGGCTACGGCTATTATAACCGCGAGACTGACGAGATAGAGTATTTCCACAACGACCCATCGAACCCCTGGAACCTGTCGAACACCGTCAACGCCCATCTGGAGATGAACGACGGCGTGGTGTGGGAGTCAACGATTCGCCGCGGTTTCGAGAAGCTGGAAATCCTCAAGAACGATATCCCACGCACCCAGCTCGTACCCGGTGCTGAGAATTCGATGGAGAACGAGACACGTGCGCTCTATTATGATGCCCGCCAGCAACTGCTACTTATTGGCAACAAGAAGAGCACCCTGTTCCTCATTGACAAACACGGCAACCGCCAGACGCTGACCCACGACAGCGAGGGAAAGCCTTTCGGACGTTTCTATGGCATCAGCGGCGATTCCAAGGGCAATTACTGGCTGTGCGACAAAGACAAGGGAGTCTATAAGATGACGCCCAACAGTGGTGGCGGCTATACCATCACCAATTTCCACCACGACGAAAACGACTTGTGGTCGCTCTCCTCGAACAGCGCCTACCAAACCGTCGAAGACCGCAATGGCAACATCTGGATAGCGACTTATGGTGGTGGTGTTAACATCCTCGTCAGAAAGAAAGATGGCGGCTACCACGTCTATAGCCCTCAGAACATGCTGAAGAAATATCCTCAGCGAGGTTTCCAGAAGGTGCGCACCATCGAGCTTGACAAGGAAGGCAACGTGTGGGCAGGTACTACTGACGGTATCCTCATTATGTCGCTGAAGGGTGACAAGTTCACAGCTACGCCTTTGGCAACACCCAACGACCCAGCACAAGGACTGGCCAGCAACGATATTATCTGTCTGCGCAGAGACCAGCAGGGTAACATGTGGGTAGGCACCAACAGCGGCGGACTGAGTTGCACCACAGACCAAAACGCCAACGGCTGTTGGTTATTCGAGAACTACGGTATCGAGGCCGGTCTGCCCTCTGAGGAGATTCGCAGCATCACCTTCGACAACAAGGGTACCGTCTGGTTTGCCACTGACAATATGCTCTGTTCGTTTGACATCAAGAAGAAGATTATTACCACCTTCTCCACTCTCGACGGTGTGGACGACACCATGTGTTCCGAGAATGCCGCCATCTCATTGCCCGGTGGCAAGATACTCTTTGGAACTCTTGACGGCTACTATACCGTTGACCGCAACAACCTTATCAACAAGACCGGTTCGCTGCTGAAGCTCCGCATCACGGACTTCTTCTTAAATGACCAGCAGATGTCGCCACGTCTCAACGACACCTTCGATTTCTACGTGCCTGAGAGCCGTCGAGTCAAGCTGCCCAAGCATGGTGGCGTGTTTACCTTCCGCTTTGCGGCACTCAACTACCAGTTGCAGCACCGCACGCACTACCAATACCGTCTGCTGGGTTACGAGTCGGAATGGAACAATGCCACGAAGGAACGCTTAGCCTCCTATAGCGACCTGCCTGCGGGAACCTATCTGTTCCAGGTGAAAGCCTTCCTGCTGGAGTCACCAGAGAACTACGACATGCGCACTTTGGAGGTTGTCATACCCCCTTACTTCCTGCTGTCCACCTCAGCCGTCTGGTTCTACCTCTTCCTGCTAATGGTTGCAGGCATGGCTGGTCTTTGGTGGTACCAAGAGCAACTACGCAAAAAGTTCGCAAATAATTTGGAAGTTTAGCTTTTTTTTCCTAACTTTGCAATCAGAACAGGGAGCTGTGCCGGTTCGATAGGGATACTCATCAAATTACATTGAAAACCGAGCTGTCTCCTCTTGCCAATGGCGGGCCACATCCTGCGCAAGTGGGAAGCCGAAAGGCCGGTGGATTACAACGACGGAGGGCACTCAAATCTTTTAACAAAGGAGTTTTCATCACATCACCGGGCGGCACCCTTTTCTTTATTTATTAAGAGTTAAGAATTAAGAGTTAAGAGTTATCGGCTTGCCGATTATCAATTGAGAATTATGTTTTCCGGAATCATTGAGGAGTTTGCTACCGTTGTAGCCATTAAAAAAGACCGTGACAATATTGACTTCACGCTGACTTGTTCGTTTGTTGACGAGTTAAGCATCGACCAGAGTGTTGCCCATAACGGCGTATGCCTCACGGTAGTAACCATCCATCAGCCATCAGACAACTGCCCGCAGCCTTCTTATACCGTAACGGCTATGAAGGAAACGCTCGACCGCACCAACCTCGGACTGCTGAAGGTGGGCGATAAAGTAAACATCGAGCGCTCCATGCTGATGAACGGCCGACTGGACGGACATATCGTACAGGGACACGTTGACGAGACCGCCCGCTGCATCGCTATGGACGACGCTAACGGCTCTACTTATTTCACCTTTGAATACAAGGAAGACCGCGAGATGGCGCGCAAAGGTTACTTTACCGTCGATAAGGGCTCTGTCACCGTCAATGGTGTCTCGCTGACGGTCTGCAATCCCACGCAGAACACCTTCCAGGTTGCCATCATCCCTTACACCATGGAGCACACCAATTTTCAGGACATTCGTGTAGGTACCGTGGTGAATCTGGAGTTCGACATTCTCGGCAAGTATATCGCCCGTCTGCAACAGCTGTAATTACCGCTGTCGCAACAGTTCCACGATACGAGCCATCTGGTTGGGGATACGTATCTGCTGCGGACATTTCGGCAGACATTCCTCACAGTCGGCACAACTTCTTGCCCACGTTTCCGTGTTGGGCAACGCCTCGCGCAGTCCGTCGGCAAACTGTTTCTTCTTCGTAGCATAGTCAGCCGCCGTCTTGTCGGGCAACGGCAGGATATGGCTGTTGACGGCATCGTTATAGTAGGCAAAGTTGCTAGGAATATCCACACCATAAGGACACGGCATGCAGTAGGCACACGTCGTACAGGGAATCGTGGGGAAGCCCGACATCTGGTCGGCAATATGCGCCAGCAGCGTATTCTCCGCCTCCGTACATACCTCCAATGGCGAGAACGTCTCCACATTCTCCTTCAGGTGGTCCATGCGGTTCATACCGCTCAGCGTGGTCAGGATATTCGGATAAGAACCCACCCAGCGGAAAGCCCATCGTGCCGTACTGTCGTTGGGGCGCACTTCTTGCAACTGTTTAACCAGTTCCTTGGCCATACGCCCGAAAGCGCCGCCACGCAGGGGTTCCATGATAACACATTGTACACCAGCTTTCTCACATTTATTATATAGGTACTCCGCATCGGCGTCCTTCTTCCATCCGCTGCCCATCGACGCGTGGCGCCAGTCCAGGAAGTTCATCTGAATCTGACAGAAGTCCCACTTGTACTCGTCCTGATGGTCGAGCAGAAAGTCAAAGGGGCGCACATCGCCATGATACGAGAAGCCAAGGTGCTTGATGCGCCCCCCCTCACGCTCCTTCAGCAGGAAGTCCAGCAGGCCATTGTCCAGGAAACGGCCTTTCAGCGCATCCATACCGCCACCGCCGATGCTGTGCAGCAGGTAATAGTCGATATGATCCACCTTCAAGCGCTCAAACGACTGCTCATACATCCGCTTACACTGGTCGAAGCCCCACAGGTTCTGGCGCTGGTTCGACATCTTCGTAGCCACATAGTACTTCTCTCTGGGATGACGAGAGAGCGCGTTACCCGTCAGCACCTCCGACTGGCCACCCATATACATCGGTGCTGTATCGAAGTAATTCACGCCGTGCTCGATGGCATAGTCCACCAGCTCGTTCACCTCATCCTGATTGTTCGGCAGACGCATCATACCAAAGCCCAAGAGCGAAATCTGCTCGCCAGAGCCGTGCTGCACACGATACGTCATACGACTGGAAGCCACCTTCTTCTCGTCCTGTGCGAACATGCGGAAAGGCTGCATCATGCTCATGCCCACAACAGCACCTGCACCCATTCCCAACTTGCGCAGAAACTCTCTGCGGCTCATCTCGTTCCGATTGTCCTTCCTATCCATCATATTTGTTTAGTTTTTAGTTGTCACCTTCGGGTGCAAAGATAGCGATTATTCTTGGCATGACAAAACCTTTTCGTATTAAAAATTTGGAAGTATCAGAAAAAGCGCGCATATTAGGCTGATAATTGATGTGTATAAGCCTAATAAATAAAGGTATCAAGTAGGAAACTGTGAAGAAAATATTGCGACAAAATGGAGGAAAAGTGAAAAAAAGATGATGATTTCAAAGAAAATTCGTATATTTACAGTCGAGATTCTATCCAACACAGACTAAACACCAAAAATGAGAAAGAAAAAGACCTTTGCCGTCATACTGACAATGATAATGACGGCTATCCCCTATGGACAAGTACAGGCAGAGCTGCTGGCGGACTCGCTGGCACTCGAAGAAGTAGTAGTAACCGGCACGAGGAACGCCACCGACGTGCGCCACCTGCCAATGACGGTGACGGTGATTGGTCGCGACCTGCTGACAGCTGGGCACCAGACAAGCGTTCTGCCAATAGTCATGCGCGAAGTACCAGGATTTTTTCTGACCTCGCGAGCCATGATGGGCTACGGCGTATCAACAGGTGCGGCAGGCGGCATCAACCTACGTGGTATCACGGGTGGAGCAGGCCAACTACTGGTGCTCATCGACGGTCACCCGCAGTATCAGGGTATCTACGGTCACCCCATTTCCGACAGTTATCAGACGCTGATGGCCGAGCGCGTGGAAGTGTTGCGCGGTCCTGCCTCGGTACTCTACGGAAGCAACGCCATGGGTGGCGTGATGAACATTGTGACGCGCCAGAGTCCTGTCGGCCGTAATTTTGTCAAGACCAATATCCAAGTGGGTGCGGGCAGCTACGGCACCGTCCAGACAGAAGTATCGAACCAGTTACGCAGCGGACGCTTCAGCAGTACCGTTTCAGCACAATACAACCGTACGGATAACCACCGTCCACGCATGGGTTTTGAGCAATATGGCGGCTACCTGAAACTGGGCTACGATCTGAACAACCATTGGAACGCCTACGTGGACGCCAATATCACCCACTTCAACGCCAGCTACCCTGGTACGACTGACAAACCATTGTATGACGCAGACCAATGGATTACGCGCGGCGTGATTTCGGCTGCCATCGAGAACCACTACGGACGAACCAGCGGTGCCCTCTCAGTCTATACGAATTTCGGCCGTCACAAGATAGACGACGGCACGGCTAATCCCGACGCTCCTACGCAGCGTTATTTCCGTTCAAAGGACGCGTTGACGGGCGTGTCATTCTATCAGAGCATCCAACTGTTTGAGGGCAACCGCGTGACAGCAGGTCTGGACTACATGCACATCTACGGCAATGCCTATTATACATCGAAGGCTACTGACGAGGTGATGGATACTCCTAACAAGCAGAGTGGCAAGTCGTATCGCAACGAGATAGCAGGCTACGTGGACTTCCGTCAGGATCTGCTCAGCTGGCTGACCATTGATGCCGGTCTGCGAGTAGACCACCACAATATCACTGGCACGGAATGGGTACCACAGGCAGGTGTAGTGGTACGTCCCATTGAGACGGGCGAGGTAAAGGCGATGGTAAGCAAGGGATTCCGCAATCCCACCATGCGCGAAATGTATCTCTATCCACCCTCGAGCACCGACCTGGAACCTGAGCGTCTGTGGAACTACGAGCTATCGTGGAAACACCGCATGAATAGCGGATTCACCTATGGTGCCAATATATATTATATAAAAGGTGACAATATGATTCAGACGGTACAGGTGGATGGCAAGCCCCGTAACGTGAACACGGGAGAAATTGAGAACTGGGGTGTAGAAGCAGAGGCAAAATATCCTGTTGGCAACTACCTCAATATCCGTGCCAACGCAGCCTATCTGCACATGAAGAACAAGGTGGTTGCCGCCCCTGAAGGCAGCTACTTCCTGGGCGCAGACTATCGCAACGGCAAATGGTTCGCCAGCCTCGGTTTGCAATACATCAACAATCTCTATACCGTCGTAGGTGACGGCGAGGAGAAGGAGAACTTCGTGCTGCTCGACGCCTCGGTGACCTATGCTGCCAGCCGCAACATCAATCTATGGGCTCGCGGTGAGAACCTGCTGGCACAGAAGTACGAAATCAACTACGGCTATCCCATGCCCCGAGCCACATTCATGGGCGGCGTGAGCGTGAACTTCTGAACATACAAAAACAAAAACTCAATAACTTATGCAAGCAACAACAAGACTTTACACTTTGAATTATGACGAGGCAAAGACCTACTTGTGGACTATCATCTTCGTAGCCTGCAATCTGTTATTGCCTCAGGTGTTCCACCTCGTCCCGCAGGGCGGCATCATCTTCTCGCCGCTGTCGCTGGTCATCCTAGTCGGCGCCTATAAATTTGGCTGGAAGACAGGGGTGCTGGCAGCACTTCTCTCACCAGCAGTCAATCATCTGGTTACAGGCATGCCCTCTATGAGCGTGTTACTCGTAATGACGATGAAACTTGCCGTCCTTGCCCTCGTTGCTGGACTGACCGCCCAGCACTTCAAGAGTGCCACATTACCCCTACTCATCGGCGTGGTACTAGTAACCAAAGTCCTTGAAGCACTCGGCGAGTTTATTATGACGGGGGGCATTGCAGCCACCATTGCAGACTTCACCATTGGCTGGCCTGGCTTGCTGCTTCAGGTTGTTGGCGGTTACCTTATCATCAACTATCTTCTGAAGAAATAACATCTGAGAAAATACAATAGAAAGACGGCTGACCAGAATAAGGTTGGCCGCCTTTAATTTTTTTTAGTCTAAAATATTTTGTGGTTTCGTCGATATTATTTACCTTTGCAGCGATAAAATGTTGAGAGTTCAAAAAGCTCAAGAGTTCAAGAAGAGAAAGAAGATATGAAGAAAGGAATTACGATTATGGCAGCGATGCTGGTGGCCCTGGGCGCCCACGCACAAAAAAAGTGGACGCTGAAGGAGTGTATCGACTATGCCATTGAAAACAACGTCACGCTGAAGCAGGTAAAGCTGAAGGCGAAAAGCGCACAGGAGGACGTGAAGCAGTCACGAGCTGCCCTGCTGCCCACGGTGACGGCCAGCACCAATCAGGGTGTGGGCTATAGTCCGTTTGACGAGTCGGGTGCAGACAAGACGTACTATAGCGGTTCGTACAACGTGAATGCGCAATGGACGGTATGGAACGGCGGTCAGAACACCAACGCGCTGAAGATTAACAAGTTGACGGCAGAACAGTCGGAATTGTCGGTTGACGAGACCTCGAACGACATTCAGGAGACCGTCACCAAGCTCTTCGTGCAAATACTCTACATGACCGAAGCCATCGAGGTGAACCGTCAGAGTCTGGAGACCAGCAAAAAGAATGAGGAACGCGGGCGCACGATGGTGGAAGTGGGCAAGATGTCGAAAGCCGACCTCGCCCAGCTGACAGCGCAGCGCGTAGCCAGCGAATATGCCATTGTGGAGTCTGAGACGCAGCTGAGCAAGTATAAGCAACAGCTGAAGAACGAGTTGGAGTTGCTTGACCAGCGGGAGTTCGACATAGCGATTCCCACCACCAGCGACCAGCAGGCTTTGGTCGATATCCCCGCGATGTTAAGCGTCTATCAGGCTGCCCTCATGCAGCGTCCTGAAGTTAAGAATGCCCAGCTGGGTGTGGAGTCGAGCAAGTTGCAGCTGAAGAGTGCGAGGGCGGGCCACTTGCCTACCGTCACGATGTCGGGTAGCGCCAGCACCTCGACTAACAGCATGTCGGACGTGACTTGGGGCCAGCAGATGAAGAGGGGTCTGGGACTGTCAGGAAGCGTTATCGTCAGCGTGCCCATCATCGACGGACGCAAGGCGAAAACCTCTATCCGCAAGGCGAAGATAGCAGAAGAGCAGGCTGTATTGTCGTTCCAGAACGAGGAAGACAACCTGTACTATACCATCGAAGGGCTGTGGCTCGACGCCGTGAACAACCAGCAGAAGTTCATCTCGGCCTCAGCATCCGTTGACAGCGAGCAGGCCAGCTACGACCTGCTGCAGGAGCAGTTCAACCTGGGACTGAAGAACATCGTGGAGCTGTTGAGCGGCAAGGACAAATTGCTCACCGCCCTGCAAAACAAGTTGCAGTCGAAGTATATGACGATACTGAATATACAGCTACTGAAATTCTATGAGGGAAAACAAATAAACATTTAATATGAAGAATAAGAAGATATGGATGGGCGTAGGTGCTGTAGTCATCGTTGCCCTCGTCATCTGGATGTGCTCAGGTGGCAAGAAAGAAGAGACTGTGGAGTTTGAGACCGCCAAGGCTGAGCGTCAGGATATCCACACCACGATTACCGCTACAGGTACCATCGAACCCGTGACCTCGGTTACCGTAGGTACACAGGTGTCGGGTATCGTGTCGAAGCTCTATGTGGACTACAACTCGGTAGTCAAGAAGGGTCAGGTGATTGCCGAGCTGGACAAGACCAACCTGACCAGCGAGCTGAACCGTGCCAAGGCCGACCTGAGCAGCGCAGAGAGTACGCTGGCCTACGAGACCGCCAACTTCAAGCGCTACCAGACGCTGTTTGACAAGGGACTGGTCAGCGCCAACGACTACGAGTCAGCAAAACTGTCTTACGAGAAAGCCCGTCAGACGGCAGCCTCCAGTCGTGAGAACGTGCAGAAGGCACAGACCAACCTCGGCTACGCTACGATTACCAGCCCGATTGACGGCGTAGTGCTGTCGAAGGCTGTTGAGGAAGGTCAGACCGTTGCTGCCTCGTTCAACACCCCTGAGCTGTTCAACATTGCCCAAGACCTGACCGACATGCGCGTGATTGCCGATATTGACGAGGCTGATATTGGCGGCGTCAAGGAAGGTCAGCGCGTCACCTTCACCGTCGATGCCTTCCCCGACGACAAGTTCGAGGGACAGGTGACACAGGTGCGCCAAGAGGCTACCACCACGAGCAATGTGGTCACCTACGAGGTAGTTATCTCTGCTCCCAACAAGGACCTGAAGCTGAAGCCCGGACTGACCGCCAACGTCACCATCTATACGCTGGAGAAGAACGGCGTATTGGCTGTCCCTGCTAAGGCCCTGCGTTTCACACCTAACGAGGCCCTGCTGAAGAACGGACAGCAGATAGAAGACCTGGAGGTGCCTATGAAGGTATGGACGCTGGAGGGTAACACCTTCAAGGCGCATAAGGTAGAGGTTGGTACCACCAACGGCATGCTGACCGAAATCGTCAGCGGCATCAATGAAGGTACCGACGTCCTCGTGGACTTCAAGATTAGCGGTGGCGAGGCAGAACAGGCTGGCCAGCAGGCTCAGAACCCCTTCATGCCACGTCCACGAAACAATAGGAATCAGCAAGGACAACAGGGACAAAAGAAATAAAAACCCACCCCCTGCCCCTCCCCAAGGGAGGGGAGGTTTAATAGCAAACATGATGGACAATAATAATATAATAGGTAACCAAGCCCCCTCCCCTCGGGAGGGGAACGGGGTGGGTTCCAAGGTAGTCATTGAGCTGCAGAATGTGAAGCGCTACTTCCAGGTGGGCTCGGAGACGGTGAAGGCCTTGAGAGGCGTCTCGTTCAAGATCTACGAGGGCGAGTTCGTCACCATTCAGGGCACGTCAGGCTCCGGCAAGTCGACGCTGCTGAACCAGCTGGGCTGTCTGGACACCCCCACGAGTGGCGAGTACTTCCTCGACGGCATCTCCGTGCGCACCATGTCGAAGACCCAGCGTGCCCACCTGAGGAATCAGAAGATTGGCTTCGTGTTCCAGAACTACAACCTGCTGGCGAAGACCACCGCCGTAGAGAACGTAGAGCTGCCGCTGATGTATAATAACAAGTACGATGCCCGTCAGCGTCGCCGTGCAGCCATCAAGGCCCTGCAGGCCGTAGGTCTGGGCGACCGTCTGTACCACAAGTCGAACCAGATGTCGGGTGGACAGATGCAGCGTGTAGCTATTGCCCGCGCCTTGGTCAACGAGCCTGCCGTGCTGTTGGCCGACGAGGCTACCGGTAACCTCGATACGCGCACATCGTTCGAGATGCTGGTTTTGTTCCAGGAGCTCTACAAACAGGGACACACCATCATCTTCGTGACCCACAACCCTGAGATTGCCGAATACAGCAGTCGCAACATCAACCTGCGCGACGGCAAGATTCGTGAGGATACCATCAACGAGAATATTAAGTCGGCAGCAGAGGCACTAGCCAAGTTGCCAGCACCACAAGACGATTAAATATGAATCTATTAAATCTATTTAAGATAAGCATCAGGGCCGTAGCCAACAACAAGATGAGGTCGTTCCTCTCGATGTTGGGTATTATTATCGGTGTAGCTGCCGTCATCATTATGATGTCAATTGGTCAGGGCTCGAAGGAGAGCATCCGTCAGGAACTGTCGACCATGGGTACCAACCTGCTTACTATCCGCCCGGGTGCCGACATGCGTGGTGGCGTGCGGCAAGACCCGTCAGCCATGCAGACGCTGAAGATGGCCGACTACGAGCGCATCATGCGTGAGAAGAAGTTCGTGTCGAAGGTGTCTCCTGAAGTCACCGCCAGCGGTCAGGCCATCTATGGTAATAACAATACCACTACCTCGATGTATGGTGAATCGATGGAGTATCTGGACATCAAGCAATGGAGCGTGGAGGAAGGTGACTGCTTCACCGAGGAGGACATCAAGAAGGCCGCCAAGGTGTGTGTCATCGGAGCCACCGTCGTCAAGGAACTGTTCAACGGTCACGACCCCATCGGCAAGACCATCCGCTTCAAGAGCATCCCCATGCGTGTCGTAGGTGTGCTGAAAGCGAAGGGCTACAACTCATGGGGCATGGACCAGGACAACGTCGTCATAGCCCCCTACACCACCGTCATGAAGCGTATCGCTGCCCAGACCTACTTCTCCAGCATCGTCTGCTCGGCACTCACAGAAGAGCTGAGCGATGCCGCCATTGAGGAGCTGACTCAGATGTTGCGCGACAACCACAAGCTGAAGGGCGAGGCTGCCGACGACTTCACCATCCGTTCGCAAGCAGAAATGATGGAAACCATGTCCAGCACGATGGATACCGTAACCATCATCCTCGTCGTTGCTGCCGCTTTCTCGTTGCTCGTAGCCGGTATCGGCATTATGAACATCATGCTGGTGTCAGTTACCGAACGCACCAAGGAGATAGGCCTGCGAATGGCTGTAGGAGCCACAGGTCCCGTCATCTCGCTACAGTTCCTGATAGAGTCGGTACTCATATCGGTTACTGGCGGACTGCTGGGCGTTATCGTGGGCGTTGCCGCCAGCACGTTTGTGGCATCCTTCGGTATGCCATCGAGCGTACCGGCATGGTCTATCTACGTGTCCTTCCTCGTGTGCGTCTGCATCGGCGTACTCTTCGGATATATTCCCGCACAGAAAGCTGCAAACATGGACCCCATAGAAGCCATCCGTCATGAATAAACATATAGCAGGCATGTGCCACCTCGCCTTCTGGGCATTCCTTTTCCTGTCGCCACTGACCTACTGGCGGGGAACTGGATTTAACTTCGTACACTATATGTTGACGTGTATGCAGCCCCTCGTGGTGATGGTGGTGTTCTACCTGAACTATCTGGTGCTAGCACCCAAGCTTTTCGTCGCTGGCAAGCACCGCTACGACCTGCTCATCAACGTGGTGCTACTCATTTCGCTGGGTACACTCGTACACTATTGGATGGACTTCGTCAACGGCATGTTCGTGCCAGGCTATAGAGACCAAGACACCGTAGGCACCCTCTCCTATATTGCCCGCGACGTCCTCAATCTGGCTATCTTCGCCGCTGGTGCTACCGCGCTGGCCCTGGCACGCCGCTGGGTCACCGCCGACCAGAAACTAAAAGAGATGGAAGCTGCCCGTGCACAGGCCGAGCTGCGCAACCTGCGCAACCAGATTAACCCCCACTTCCTGCTCAACACGCTGAACAACATCTATGCGCTGACAGCCTTCGACACCGCCAAGGCACAGGAAGCCATCCAGGTGCTGTCGAAAATGATGCGCCACATCCTGTATGACTACCAGAAGCCCATGATACCTCTCAAGGAGGAGATAGACTTTCTGGAGAACTATGTCAAGCTGATGCGCATCCGTCTGCCGCAGTCGGTGGAGGTGACCTTCAACGCAGTACAGCCTACAGGCACCGTAGAGGTGGCTCCAATGATACTCATCTCGCTGGTAGAGAACGCCTTCAAGCACGGCACCAGCCCCACGGAGAAGTCGTTTGTTCATATAAACATCAGCACCAACGGACAGCAGCTGATTTGCGACATTCAGAATTCAAACAACCCCAAGACCGCTTCCGACCATAGCGGGCACGGCATCGGTCTGCAACAGGTGGAACGCCGCCTGCAACTGGCCTACCCCGACCGCTATACATGGGAGCAAGGCACTAGAGATAACGACAAAACATATTATTCAACAATAACAATTCAATTATGATTATCAACTGCGCCATTATCGACGATGAGCCTTTAGCAGCAGGTCTGCTGAAAAGCTACGCAGAGAAGACACCGTTTCTGAACCTTGTAGGCACCTACGGAAGTGCTGTAGAAGCCATGAAGGAGATACGCAATAATCCCGTACATCTGTTGTTCCTCGACATACAGATGCCCGAACTCTCAGGTATCGAGTTTGCAAAGATACTGCCAAAGGAAACGAAGATTATCTTCACCACAGCCTTCCAACAGTATGCCATCGAAGGTTATAAGGTGTCGGCATTGGACTATCTGATGAAGCCCGTCAGCTATGAGGACTTCCTGAAGGCAGCCAACAAGGCACTCGACTGGTTCTGCGTTACCCAGAAGCAGCAGACCTATGCTGCCGACCGCTTCATGTATGTGAAGAGTGACTACAAGTTGGTGCGTGTAGCCTTAGACGATATCCTCTATATTGAAGGACTGAAAGACTATATCCGCATCTATTTGCAGGACGGCACGAAGATTATGAGTCTGATGAATATGAAGAAAATGGAGGACTACCTGCCACGCCCAGAGTTCCTGCGTACCCACCGCTCATATATCGTCCACATGTCGAAGGCAGAGGCTATTGAGCGCTTCCGCATCGTCTTTGGAGACCAGTATCTGCCCATCTCAGACAGTTACAAAGAGGACGTACAACAGTATTTCGACTCACACACCCTATCGTAAAAGTTATGAAAGGTAACGATATCCTACTGAAGAATGTGGACCTCCTCTCTCGCCTTACAGAGACGGAGGTGCGCATGATGCCTGCCACAGAAGCACCTCTACCATCGGTAGAAAAGGTGAAGCAGATTGTGGCGTTGGTGAAGAACATCATCTTCCCCGACTACTTTAACAAGCGACAGCCCAACGAGACCATCCGTTCGTACAACATTGGCGTACACATGCAGGAGTTGCAGCGACTGCTCCGTAAGGAGATTGCCCACGGCCTCCAGTTTTGTGAGGATTGCGACTGCATCAAAACCAAGGAGCAAATCTATCAGGAAGCCGAGCGCTTGACAATGGAGTTCATCGACACACTACCTGAAATGAAACGTGTACTCTACACCGATATCCAGGCAATGTTCGACAACGATCCTGCTGCGCCCAACTATGGTGAGGTCATCTTCTGCTATCCTGTGGTTAACGCCATGACGCACTACCGCATAGCTAATTGTCTGCACGAATTGCAGGTACCCGTTATTCCACGTATCATTACGGAGCAGGCACACTCTAAGACGGGTATCGACATCCATCCGGGTGCAACCATTGGCGAGTACTTTGCCATTGACCACGGTACAGGTGTTGTTATCGGCGAAACCAGCATTATCGGCAATCATGTCACACTCTACCAGGGCGTCACACTGGGTGCTAAGAGTTTCAAATACGATGCTGACGGTAATATGCTCAATGTGCCACGTCACCCGATTATCGAAGACCATGTGACCATCTACTCCAACGCCTCTGTACTGGGACGAATCACCATCGGCCACCACTCCACCATCGGTGGTAACATCTGGCTGACCCACGACGTACCGCCCTACTCCCGCATCCTGCAGTCGAAAGCTGTCGATGCATCCTACGAAGGGGGACTGGGAATATAGGTAAGAGGTGAGAGGTAAGAGGTAAGAATGAAAAAAAAGAGGGTTGCGGCCCTCTTTTTCTTGTATATATATTATAGCTTTTATTCCTTAGCGAAGCAACCTGTGCTGGTAGCGTGATATTCGTCGCTAGCTCCGCGTGTGGTAGCGCCGCGTGTCCAGTAGCCCCAGTTGAACATCTTGTCGTAGTCGAGAGAGAAGTGGGTGCGAGTGTCGCAGTAGCCATCATCCATATTTCCACTGAAGTGATACTCATCCAACATATAGTCGTAGATAACTACATCGGTGTAGTCACGGTCGTAATACTGGATGCGGATGTTACCGTGAGCAACCTCCCACTTGAATTCACAATACCAGTAGTCTGACGGACGGCGAGCGTCGTAGTCAACCTCGTAGCCCCAGCCACCATAAGCATTTTCGCGCTCGAAATAGAAAGCGGTGCGATAAGAACTTCCTGACAGGCCCCAACGGTCGTAATAGTAGTTGTCTATATATCCGGTCCAAGTGCCTTCAAGGGTGCGAGCCTCCATGCGATCTTCATAATCAACGTCACAGCTGGTGAAAGTCATCATGGTCAACATTGCCATTGCGAGGAAAGTATAAAGCTTTTTCATAATCGTATATTTTTAAAAGTTCGACATTTTTGTTTTCTGTACTGCAAAGATAGAGACATTTCAGTACGTAAACAAGGCAAAAATCCTATTTGTCGATAGGGAAATGCCTAAAATGGTATAGGAAAACGGGAATTTTACCCCTAAAGCCACATTTTTTCGACAAAAACCATTGTTATTTCAGAAAAAAGCCGTAACTTTACCACATCAAATCGAAAAAACGACGATTTCTTTTCCATTATTAATACTAACATTGATAAAAAAGAAGCGGCACGGTTGTGAAACCATTGCCGCTTCAGTATTTATATATAAGGTATAGAAATCAGGAAAAAAACTAATCTTTCTTCTTACCGAATTCCGGATCTACCTTAATGAATGCCGTCACAACAAACGTAATGAGACAGAGGAACATGACGATGATAAAGAACATGCGATATCCCAGCATATCCTTCATCCATCCTGACAGCATGCCTGGTAACATGAGACCCAGATAGGAAATAGCTGTGCAGAAGGCATAATGTGACGTCTGGAAATTACCCTTCGAGAAATAAAGCATATAGAGCGTAAGAGCCGTGAAGCCCAGTCCATAGCCAAACTGTTCGATGAAGATGCACGAACTGATAAGTACCAGATTCTCAGGCATGGCGTAACTCATATACACATAAACAATATCAGGC
Organism: uncultured Prevotellaceae bacterium; assembly: GCA_900316265.1. GTDB lineage: Bacteria > Bacteroidota > Bacteroidia > Bacteroidales > Bacteroidaceae > Prevotella. The sequence continues at coordinate 21,598 of ONCH01000026.1, forward strand.
AGCGTGATAGCACAGACCATAGGCCACAACCAGCGCTTGAAGCCATCGCGACCTGCCAGGAGTCCACCAAGAATGCCTCCCAGCGTCAAGCCAATCACACCAATAGTGCCACTTGCCAGTCCGAATTCTTGTGGTGACAGACCCAGGCCACCTGCTGAATGTGGACGCATCAGGAACGTAACGCTCATCTTTCCCAACAAGGCCTCGGGGAAACGATAGAACAAGAGGAAAAGTATGGCATAAACCATTTCTTTGACAGGCAGTTTCTGGAAGAAAGAGCGGAAAGCAGTCACAATACCTATCGCAACTTCATGCGCATTGGTCTGATGGCGCTGGTCAGCCTGCGAGCGGGGCATGATATAGGCATGATAAAGCCAAATAGCCAAGAAGAGTGCTGCCAAACCATAGAATACGAGACTCCACGTAAAGGCCTTCTGGTTGCGGAACACCAGTTGCAACATACCAGCTACAGGGATAAGTACACCATTGCCAAAGATAACAGCTAGACGGTAGAACGTGTTACGAATACCCACAAACCACACCTGTTGATGGTCGTCGAGCTCCAACATGTAGTAGCCGTCAGCAGCAATATCGTGTGTAGCGCTGCTGAACGCCATGAGGAAGAAGAAACACATTGTGCCCTGAAACCACAGGGGCGTATTCAGCGTAAAGGCAACACCAGCCAGCGATGAGCCCAGCAACAGTTGCATGGCGAGCACCCACCAGCGCTTGGTCTTATAGAGGTCCACGAACGGGCTCCATAGGGGTTTTATGACCCAAGGCAGTCCCAGCCAACCAGTATACAGCGCGATGTCGGTATCGCTCATGCCCAATTGCATGTACATCACTACGGCGACTGTCATCACTACCACATTGGGTAGTCCTTCAGCAATATATAAGGTGGGAATCCACCACCAGGGATTTCTTTGCTTTTCCATAATCAATATATCTTTTTGATTTCTGCATTACGATAGTAGTGCAGGAGAATTTGTTCGTAAGTATAACCTTGCTGTCCCATAACAGCAGCACCAATCTGGCAGAGTCCTACGCCATGTCCCCAGCCCTTTCCTATCAGGCGGAAGCCATTGGGAGTTTTCTCCACATCAAAAGCAGAGCTGTAGAGGTGGCTCTCACTGAGTGCACGACGTATCTCCAGTTCCTTACCGATGGTGAAGGTTTTCTTCGTACCTACTATCTTCAGTTTCCAGATGCGTCCGCTCTTGCCTCGCTCTAAGGGAATAAGGTCGGTAATGGTGCCGAAGTCGTCCTTCAGCTTTTCGTTGATGAGAGCTGAAATCTCATCTACGGTATATTCCACCTTCCAGCGGTAGAAGTCGTTGGTCTCTTGGTCGTAGTCGTTGAGCACCTGAGCAAGGATCGCCTTGTCGTCAGTATTGCAGAACGGGTCTTCCACGCTGATTAGATAGGGCTTTGGTGTATCCTCCCAACAATACTGGTACTCTTCAGTGACGCCACCACAACACTTCGAGAAGCGGGCATCACAGATTTCATCCTCATAGCAGAGAATCTGTCCGCGGGTAGCTTTCAGCGCCTGCTCGACAGCCTTGCTGGTCTGCTTGGTAATGCCCTGATAGCGCTGACAGTGGTCGTCAGCACAGACATCAAAGATGGTGTGGTCTTCACGGTCATACCAGCGAATAAGCTCATCGTCCTTTTTAATAAAGGAGAAGAAGCCATCACGCTTCTCACCACTATCCTCTCTGCGCTGCATCTGTGCCAAGAGCCACGAGCGACTAATCACAGCGTGGGCTTTGAGTAGTTCGACACCTGCCGTAGCCTTCATCTCGCTACTGATAACCGAGGCAAGATACGACTCTACAGGTAACTCATTGATAGCCACAATCTTGTCGCTCTCCACAACCAAGCGCAAAGTACCAGAGAACACCTGTGTCTCTTTACGTTCCCAATGGAAGTTCACACCAATGGTTACATCAAACAGCGAGAACGACGACTGAGAAGACTGGGGAGAGAAAGTCAACTCACGATACTGGTTACCATTCCACAGGATACCACCCTCAGAGAATTCTACCATCTGGTCGCCCTCAATGGTTTCTCCTTTGGCAACATAGGCACCATTCAATGCGAAATGAATCTTCTCGCCACTAACGATTCCCACCGTGACGGTAGGTTCTTCTTTAGAAGTAAACAATGCCGACGAAGACATGGTGCTCTTCTTCTGGAGATGCTCCACCACACGCTGAACCTGATCGGGCGTCAGCGATATTTCCTGATAGATGGCAATCATCTGCTCTGCAGTTAATTTACGGAAGTCTTCCTCACGTGGGGTAATAATCAGACCGCCCATATCTACCGCTCCTGGCGAAATAACGAACTGTGCATCACCCTCAGCGGTATAGCAGTCGGGACGGTGCTTCCTGCGTGGAAGAACAACACTAAACATCTGATCGCTGGCACTCCACATGATAATGTTCATCATGGGTTCTGGACTACCCGACAGCAAAGGAAGTTTCAGCGTATCATACAGACGACGGAACAGACGTTCTGCTGTTTGCATATTATTGGTCTTAATGACGAAGGCGGCAGAAGGATAGTCTACAACCTGCCAGATGCCATTGTCATCGTCTGTCTTAATCACTTCTGACAGATTACGACTCAGGCGCTGCCATGAGTTCTGTAAAGGCAACAACCCCGTAGAGATTGCCTGCAGATGTGCGTGGTCGGGAGCCGAAGCGCCACATTGTGGACCATTATATAATAAGGTAAGATCTGTATTACGCTGAGCCAGTCGTAGCATCTCGTCGTACATAGGTAGAATGCGCTGTGGCTGGTGCTTCAGCGTGGGAAGCGTAAAATGAATCGGCATGATGGGGAACGGATTGACGAGCAACTCGTACTTACCATCGATAACGCGGTGCATTTGCTCAGCAGGACGGTTCTTAGCACACAGGAAACAGGGGCGTTCGGCTATTGACTTGGCATCAATCTTAGCACCTGTCGAACCAATACGTGCGGGATTCCACTGGACGGTCATCGTCAGTGTATCGGAAACCAGTTCACGAGTCTGTACGCCTTCTAAAGCACGATAACGCTGGCGCACGTCATCCCACACCTGCAACTGGCGATTGAAGAAGCGCATCAACGGTGATTCACTCAGGACATCGTCAGACCCTTGATTCATCTGCTGACGAGCATGTAGCTCCATCGTGCGCAGACGATCTTTATACAGATTATTGGCGTTGACCTTTTCTACGGACAGGGCTGCATCGCTATTGCCACCCCAACGACGGCACAAATACAACTCGCTGAAGATGCGACCAATGCGATAACGGCGGGAAAACATCAGTCCCAGCGCATAGTCCTCGCCATAAGAAGTATTGGGGAATCCCACCTGTCGCAACAAGGGTGTAAAAAAGGCACGCGGAGCACCTAATCCATTGATACGCAGGGCATTGTTCGGACCGTTCTCATCCGTCCACTCTTGATGGTCGATGAGTCCTGGTGGTAAGGTATTCAGTTCAAAGTCACACATGCGGTACGAACCAATCACCATAGCAGCCTTTTGCTCATGGAATGCATCAACAACAGTTTGTAGTGTCTTGGGCGATGAATACAGGTCGTCACTATCCAACTGCACAGTGAAACGTCCGCAGAAAGCACTCTGTATCGCCTCATTCCAACAGCCTCCAATACCGAGGTCTGTGCGTTCTGGTACAATAACATGAAGTGTATCACCATGAGATGACAAGAGACTTGACAGAATCTCTGAAGTGCCATCCGTCGAGTGGTTATCGACGACGATGACATTGTATTTGAATGATGCCTTCTGCGAGAGGGCACTCTCAACGGCATCTTTAATAGTTTTCTCTCTGTTAAAGACAGGAATGATGACAGACGCTTCAACGTCGAACTCTTGCTCTGCAAAGTCCACATCATGACAGAGCGAAGTGTCAACTAAAGCATTCACCATACGGAGATGATCGGTACAAGCCTGTTCCATCTCTATCTGTACCTCGCGATTACGAGGATTCACATAGTCAAACTGCTTCTCGCCGGAGGCACGCAGGTCACGCTCTTCCTCCGTATAAAGGTATTCGTTCAGGTGGAACAAGTGGCCCTCTCTGCTCAGGAACAGGCGCAGGTCGTACATACCAGCATACTGATAGTCATGTTCGTGGTCCAAGGCTGCATACTGTTGCAAAAGGTCTGTACGCACCAGCCACACACTACCAAAGTCGAAATCATCACGTAATGCTCCCTCCTGATAGTCGATGACTGGATGCTGCTTTCTGACGCCTTGTTCCATCGTGTAGCGATCACTATAGAGCATCGCCGCCTCCGTATCGCCAGCCACCAACATCATGCGTTCCAAGGCCGACTCACCCAGCTGAAGCGCATAGGGTTTAAGACATAGCAAAGCATAGGTTGCCACAGCACGCTCAGCCAACAAGGCAACAAAAGCACTACTTGTCAGATTCTGCGTTACCAGTAGCGTACAGTCTTGCGGTGTCTCAATCCGAGCTGCCAGTTCATCGTTGACCAATAGGAAAATATGCCTGACCACTCTGCTACGGCGCAACTGCTCTACGGCAGGCATCACGTCGTCAAGCGACTGGCAAGCTATGAAGCAATCAGTTTTCTGTTTCATGAATTATGCTTGTTTGTTGTGTAATGATGTGCAAAGATACAACTTTTTTTGCATTTATCGCATTAAAAGAATATAAATTCTTAATTCTTAATTCTTATTTCTTAATTAAAAGTGTTACCTTTGCACCCATGAATCCACAAAAGAAACGACTTTTGGGACTTACTCCGGCAGAACTGAAAGCTCTTGTCGGCAGTTTGGGTATGCCTGCTTTCACCGCAAAGCAGGTAGCACAGTGGCTTTATGTGAAGCATGTGAGAAGCATCGACGAGATGACCAATCTGTCGAAGCACAATCGCGAATTGCTCAGTGCTGAATATGAAGTGGGAGCTATGGACCCCATCGATTGTCAGCGTTCCAAAGACGGCACCATCAAGTACCTCTTCCCTGTACTCACCTCTAACCCCTCACCCCTCCCCTCTCTTTTTGTCGAAACCGTCTTTATTCCTGACCACGACCGTGCCACGCTGTGTGTCTCGTGTCAGGTAGGATGTAAGATGAATTGCCTGTTCTGTCAGACGGGCAAACAGGGGTGGCAGGGTAATCTAACTGCCGCAGACATTCTGAACCAGATATACGCACTGCCAGAAGTTGAGCAACTGACGAATATCGTCTTCATGGGACAAGGCGAACCCATGGACAATCTCGATGCCGTGCTTCGCGTCACAGAGGTTATGACTGCTGATTGGGGCTGGCAATGGAGTCCAAAGCGCATCACTGTCAGCAGCGTGGGTGTCCGCAACAAGCTGAAGCGCTTCCTTGACGAAAGCCCCTGTCATGTAGCTATTTCCATGCACTCACCACTCCACGAGCAACGTTTACAGTTGATGCCTGCCGAAAAGGCGATGCCCTTGGAAGAGACGATAGCCCTGCTCAAGCAGTATGACTTCACGCATCAGCGTCGCTGTTCGTTTGAGTACATCTGTTTTGGAGGCCTCAACGACACCCCACTCTATGGTCGCGAGATAGTGCGTCTGCTGGAAGGCTTGGAGTGTCGCGTCAACCTGATCCGCTTCCACGAGATACCCAACGTTGACCTGCCCGCATCTGACGAGAAACGCATGGAAGCCCTGCGCGACTACCTTACCGCTCACGGCATTACAACCACCATCCGTGCCTCGCGTGGCCAGGACATCTTTGCCGCCTGCGGTCTGCTCTCAACAGCCCACCAGTCCCACCAAACCCATTAACCCCATTAGACCCATCAATAAAACAACAATATGGAAGAAAAGAAAATTCGCGTAGCTATTACGCAAGGAGATACTAACGGTGTCGGTTACGAGGTGATACTGAAGGTCTTTCAAGACCCTGCCATTCTCGAACTTTGCACACCTATCATCTATGGTTCGCCCAAGATTGCGGCCTTCCACAAGAAAGTACTCAATATAGATACCAATTTCGCCATCATCAAGAAGGCCAGCGAAGCACACGACGGACGCGTCAACCTGCTGGTTTGTCATGATGACGACACAAAAGTAGAGCTGGGACACCCCTCTTCAGAGGCAGGACAGGCTGCTTTGTGTGCACTGGATTGTGCCATGACCGATTATCGCAGTGGACTCTACGACGTCCTGGTTACAGGCCCCATCAACAAGGCGACCATCCAGAGTCCAGGTTTCAAGTTCCCAGGTCATACAGAGTACATCGAGACGAGCCTCGGCGAAGGTCAGAAAGCATTGATGATTCTGATGAATGAGACACTTCGTGTGGCTCTCGTCACCACTCACCTGCCTATCAAGGACGTTGCCAAAGCCATCAATAAAGAAGCCATCATCGAGAAGGCTACCATCTTCCACAAGTCGCTACGCCGTGACTTCCGCATCTCATGTCCCCGCATCGCTGTGCTGTCACTCAACCCACATGCAGGCGACGACGGACTGCTGGGTGCTGAGGAGAAAGACATCATCAAGCCAGCCATCGAGCAATTGGCAGAAAATGGCATTCAGGCCTTTGGTCCCTATCCTGCCGACGGATTCTTCGGTTCAGGCAACTATAATTATTTCGACGGCGTACTGGCCATGTATCACGATCAGGGACTGGCACCCTTCAAGACCATCGCACTGGACAATGGCGTCAACTATACAGCAGGTCTGCCCATCGTCCGCACCTCACCAGATCATGGCACCGCCTACGATATTGCAGGACAAGGAAAAGCTGACGAGAACTCTCTGCGTCAAGCCATCTATACGGCTATTGACGTTTGGCGCAATCGCCAGAACTACGACGAGCCTCTGCAGAACCCGCTGCCAAAGCTGTTCCACGAGAAGCGCGAAGACGGTAATAGGGCACGTTTTGCACAGCCGCGTCCTAAGGATATGTTCAAAAAAGAGAAACCTGAAAAGCCTGAAACTGAGGCAGAAAGTTAAATTTCTACCAAAGTGTGCCATTATGTCAGATTTTCTTTGTACCTTTGTCCGCTAAAATGAAAACAACTGAGTTGCAGAGCATCAAACAGCGTTACAATATCGTGGGAAACTGCGATGCATTGAACCGCGCACTCGACGTCGCATTACAGGTGGCGTCGACAGACCTCAGTGTACTCATCGTTGGCGAAAGTGGCGTAGGTAAAGAGATTATCCCACGCGTCATTCACGACAACTCACCACGTCGTCGCGAGAAATATTTCGCCATCAACTGCGGTTCCATTCCTGAAGGCACTATCGACTCCGAGCTCTTCGGTCACGTCAAAGGTTCCTTTACGGGTGCTATCAATGACTCACCAGGCTACTTCGGCGTTGCTAACAAAGGAACACTCTTCCTCGACGAGGTAGGTGAACTGCCCATGGCCACTCAAGCCCGTCTGTTACGCGTGCTGGAGAACGGTGAATACATCCCCGTAGGTGGTACAGAGATTCGCAAGACTGATGTGCGCATCGTTGCAGCCACCAATGTCAATATCCGACAGGCCATCAGCGAAGGTCGTTTCCGCGAAGACCTCTACTATCGTCTGAACCAAGTACCTGTTCAGATGCCCCCGCTCCGTGAACGTGGCGAGGACATCGTGCTGTTGTTCCGCCTCTTTGCCATGCAGATGGCTGAGAAGTACCGTATGGACAAGGTGGTGCTTACCGACGATGCCAAGCAATTGCTGATGCGCTACAAGTGGCCAGGCAACGTACGCCAGCTGAAGAACATCACTGAACAGATATCCATCCTCAGTACTGAGCGACAAATCACTTCAGAGATTCTTGCACGTTTCATCCCGCAGGATCAGGAAACTACCCAGTTGACTACCATCCATAGCGAAGGAGAACACTCGTTCGAGAACGAGCGCGAGATACTCTATAAGATACTCTTCGAACTGCGCAGCAATGTCAACGACATGCGTCGTGAGATGAGCACACTCAAGAAACAGATGGAGGACGTACAGGTTACCAAGCCCACGTCGTCAGCCCCACTGCCAACGACCCAGCTATCGCCTGTGAGCAGTAATCTCTCACCCCTCACCTCTCACCTCTCACCTCTGGAAGACGCCGAGGCTGAAGAGTATGTGGAACCGGAGATGGAAAGCCTCAACCTCAGCGACCTGGGTCGCCAGATGTTGGAAAAGGCATTGGAACGCAATGGCGGTAATCGCAAGAAGGCTGCTATGGAACTGGGAATCAGCGACCGTACGCTCTATCGTAGATTGAAACAATATGGACTGGAATAAGAAGATACTGACAACTATTTGCCTGACAGCCTGCATACTGCTGACAGCGTGCTCCGTGAGCTACAAGTTCAACGGTGCCAGCATCGACTATTCCAAGACCAAGACTATCCAGATATCCGACTTCCCCATTCGTTCCAGTTATGTATGGGGTCCGATGGCACCGATGTTCAACAATCAGCTCAGAGACGAATTCTCTGCACATACTCGTCTGATTCATGTTAAACGCAACGGTGACCTGAAAATTGAAGGCGAGATTACCCAATACCAGCAGCGCAACAAATCTGTAAGTGCTGACGGTTATTCGGCTCAGACAGAACTCTCCATGACTGTCAACGTACGCTTCACCAATAATGCCAACCATTCGGAAGACTTTGAGCGCACATTTACAGCAAGCCAAAGTTATGAGACCACCAAAACGCTCAACGAAGTGCAGGAAGAACTCGTGACACAAATGTGTAAAGATATCTGTGACCAGATATTCAATGCCACTGTGGCGAACTGGTGATGTATGAAGTAAGATGTAAGAAGTAATAGATATGGAACTGACGGAACTCATTAACCACCTAGAGCGACTCGACCGCGACACGCTGTACGAGTTGCGCTCGCTGTTGGCACTGAATCCGTATTTCCAGACGGCGCGACTGCTCATGCTGCAGAATCTCTATCTGCTCCACGATGCAGCCTTCGATGAGGAACTCCGTCGCGCAGCATTCTATATTACCGACCGCAGAGCCATCTTCAACATGGTGGAGGCTGCCCACTACCAGCTGCGCAAGCAGACAAAAGCTGACAGCCACAAGACAAAAACTGACAGCCGCACCATCGACCTCATCGACACATTCCTCGACTCCATACCCGACGAGGAGGAGCCAAAGGACAAGAAGCGACGCCCCACCCCAGCAGATGCAGCCATCGACTATGTGGCCTATCTGTTGGAGACCGAGAGCGACAGTCAGAATGAGGATGCACCACAGCTGAAGGGACACGACCTCATTGACACCTTCCTGCAACAGGAACAAGGACGTATCATGCTGGACCTGCCAGAAGAAGACAACAACGACAGTCCACAAGAAGAAGGCGACGAAGACAATGACGAAGAGTACTTCACAGAGACGCTGGCACGCATCTACATCAAGCAGGGCCGCTACCAGAAAGCACTCGACATCATCAGTCGACTCAGCAGCAAGTATCCGCAGAAGAATGCCTACTTTGCTGACCAGATACGCTTTCTTGAGAAACTGATAATAAACAAAAATAAAACAACGAAAAATAATAACAATTAAACATTAAAAAATTATGTACACATTATTTGTAATTCTTATCGTGGTTGCAGCCGTACTGATGATCGGTATTGTGCTGATTCAAGAGTCAAAGGGAGGCGGTCTGTCGTCAAGCTTTGCTGGTTATAACCAAGTAGCTGGTGTTCGCAAGACCACCGACTTCATCGAGAAAGCAACATGGGCACTGGCTGCCAGCATGGTAGTTATCAGCATTATTTGCGCATGGGTAGCACCTTCTGCTACTACCGACAGTTCAGTGATGGAGAACATCGAGAACCCTGTCACCAATCCTAACAATCTGCCTGGTTTCGGTGCCAGCCAGACCAAGGATGCAGCAGAGGCTCCCGCTGCTAAAGCTGATGAAGCACCCGCTGCTGAGACTCCTGCAGCACCTGCAAAGCCCGCAAACTAAAGTTTTTCGGAAAAAAGTACGGGAATAATTTGGTCAATCCAAATTTTTCCCGTACCTTTGCACCCGCAAAACCGACATGGTGCCCGTAGTTCAGTTGGTTAGAGCGTCAGATTGTGGTTCTGAATGTCGACGGTTCGAGTCCGTCCGGGCACCCTCATAAAACCTTGTAGGTCAACAACTTACAAGGTTTTTCTTTTTATCCTTAAATTAAGACGTTAACTTAAATTTAACTTAAATTCCAACGGTTTTATGTTAAAACAGGAAATATTGGCGCAAAATTGGCGCAAAATCAAATTTAGAATCTTTAGATAGAAACCAGTTACAAATATCTGATTCTTAAGCAATTACATCATTACAAAATCCCAAGAAATCGACTTATATATTATATCTAAAACATTTTGCGCCAATTTTATTTCCAAAAATGGTAATCATATCCAAAAGTGGAACTACTAAAATAAGACTCACGCATTATCAAAAAGATATATAAACTGCTGATTTTCAAGACTTATCAATAACCAAGCATGACATTCAGACGTGTATTCTGAATGTTGCGACACTCAGACACTCCGTAAGTTTATTGATACAAATATTTCAGGCTCATACGACATTTCTTTCCAGATAGTCGATTATGAACGACTCTATCCGCTGCTGGCAGAAACAGAATTCCCAAACAAGCTGATTATGAATTGTTGGCCAGATAAGTTCTTAGCCTTGCTAAGCGACAAAGGTCAATGACTTCGATTATTTAGGCATTCAAAGATAGAATGCGAATTTCGATCCTTTTGCGCCGACGCCCTCGTAGTCGGCAGTAATTGAGAATTGGCAGCAGAGATTGCCGATGGCATCATCATCGAGGGTGACAGTCAATTCCAGTTCGATTGCCATGCGTCGCTCGCTGTAACTGAGATTCCAGATACATTCGCCCAGAACGGCATTCACTACCGTTCTGATTTCATCCTGAGTGCGCCAGATGGAATCAAAGTCAGTCATAATACTCAATCTTCAATTCCTCGCTGATGTCAATGTTGTCGTGGAAATTATCATCGTAGGTATAGACAAGCCGCAATCCACGATAGACTGACGGCACTTTCAACGTATCAAGCAGATGCCATTTCGGTCTGCCGAAGTCGTAGGATTCCCTGTCGAGCAGGATGCGGTTGGTGGTGTAATCGAAATGATAATAGCCGCCACCGATGCATTGATCTTCTGGCTTCAGCAGGTCTTTATGCTGATTGACCATACCAAGACGGAAATATCCATCCATTGTGATGATAAACTTAAGTAGTGCCATACGCTCAGTCCGTTACTACCTCATCAAAATGCTCCTTACCCCAATTGATGAGGGCTGTGAGGACAGGCATCAATGATTTGCCTGTATCTGTTAGGGAATACTCCACCCGTGGGGGAACCTCTGGATAAACCTCGCGATGCACCAGATGGCTCTGCTCCAAGTTCTTCAAGGTCTGCGAAAGCATCTTCTGGGAGCAGTCCGTCATGAAGCGGCGAATCTCGTTGAAGCGCAATACGCCCGTATCGCTCCTGTTCAACAGAAACAACACAAGCAATGACCATTTGTCGCCAAAACGACT